>JAYPYM010000149.1:1541-2804 GCA_038135915.1 Gammaproteobacteria bacterium | reverse complement strand
CACCTTCCACGAACCAAACTCAGTATCAAGGGTTTCTAAAGTGGCGATTTCTCCGGTTCGCTCCATCGTAACTTTTGCATCGACAGTGACATCCTTCTTTTTCACTAACCCTCTAATGGGTACAATATTCAGAAAGTATTCAGTGCCAGCCAAGGCTTCCTGCGCTACGGTTACCACCTCAACAGCTTCAGAGTGTACAGTGAGCCGCTTCGTTTTACGCCTGACAAAGGTTTTGCCATCGATCTCTACCGTAAACTCATGGGTACCTGGCAGGAGGGTTTTACCTAACTTAGCATTAAAAAGACCATCTTTAGGTACTCTGACAACACCTGAGGCGTGAGAAGTCAGTTTACCTTCCCAGACCTTTTTACTCCCTAAATGCTCTTGCTTGAAACTGACGTCTAACAAGGATAGAAATTCAACACGGTCTATCAGCTTTCCATCCTGCTCCATAAAAAAAGACAGTAACAGCTCATCACCCGACATAATATTATTTGGCAACCCATCCATTTGAACGCGAAGGTCACTCATTACCGTTACCCTGTTATCTGGATCGATGTCAGCAACCAATTGCCAAGTGCCAGGCTCTGGGTTTTTCACAGTGATTAAATCAAAAGCGTCTTCACTATACCAAGCTAGATCTTTATGCTTTGTTTCAACGCTATATGACTCACCAAATGGGGTTTTAATTTGACTTGATTTACTGCCTGGCAGGCGAAATATAAGCGCGGTAAACTCTTCGATACTAGTATCAATTTCAAATCTGTTTTCACTAAGTGGTACCTGGTCCTGCTCAATTGATTGGTCAAAGGCTTGCAAAAATATTTTTAATAGGTCTTCAGCTGCATGCGCTACCGCAAAAAATCCGTCTGTTTCAGCTGCAATCGCTTTTAATAGTTGCTTGTCGGCTTCGTCAGATAAAGCAATGGTATGTACTTGAACACCTAGGCGTTTGAGTCTGGGTAACACCTCATTTAAAACACGCTTTCGCTCTACTTCGTTCTCTTCTTTTGATTTAGATATATCGACCACACCATCGGTCAGAAGAATAACACTTCTCTTCTGACGCTTGGGATTAGGTTTCCAATCGCGTACGGCGGTTTCCAATGCCAAGCCTATATGGGTGTAAAGGCCTCGCGAATGAATCTTTTTCGCAGAAGCCAAACCAGATTGCTTCCAGGCCAGTGTTGCTTCTCCTCGTGGGACTAAAACACTTACTTTTTGCCCAAACATCCATGCACCGCTATTGCTTTTGGCGGGCAT
>JAYPYM010000149.1:0-1531 GCA_038135915.1 Gammaproteobacteria bacterium | reverse complement strand
TTTTTCATACTGCCACTAATATCGATTAGGACTCGAACATCTTCAGAAGGCTTGTCTAAATTTTTAGAATACCCAATTTGGGAAAATAGGCTGACGCACAAGATAATCGCGATTGCAGGCAATAAATCCATCTATATCCACACTTTCCTGAGTCGGCAACTCTGTAAGAAAAAAACCTATTAACAGTCTTAGGTTATTAAAATTATAGCTAAACTACCGTTAACTCACCTCAAAATAAGATAAAAATTTGGATTTCTTTAGTAGCCTGTTGATTATCTTCTGGTCACTATGTAACGCAGTATCACAGTAGTAAAAAACACGATAGTGGCAATAATAATATTCCTTGCTAGGACCATGGGCGCCTCTTGGGTCTGCCCATCTGCCATAATAACAGTATCTAGAATTAACACTACAAAAGCTGGGCTTTTGTTTCCAGCACTATTTATCGTTACAATTGAAAACGTACAGACCATCGCAGCTAGCACAATAAAATATCGTATTTGCCAATACTTCTTCCAATTACGAGTGATATAAACAATAAGCAATATAAGGCCTATGCCTGCTCCAATATAAGCTTGCCACAACCACTGATACTCTTCTGCCGTTAACATATCCTAACTTACCCTTTCATTTCTACCGTTTAAGATTCACACCCCTGCTGGCTCGAAGCCCTTTTACACTGTGGGCCACACCCTCTATCTCTTTAATCATCACCCGATTAAATTCAGGCAAAAGTAAGTCTCCCCGCCAAGACTGCCAGACCGCTGGTAAAAGCGCCTTTTCAAAGGTTAAATCATTCAGCTGACAATACAAAAAAATTCTTAGCCATTGGTTCACCCATTTTTTTCTGCTCAATTGCTCTGAACGCCAATTAAGCCCGCTGGCTACTTTTACCACACTAGATTTCAATTGCTTTAACAGCGGTCGGACACTTGGGGAAAGTGGAGGTACTTGGCCCCATTGAGTATCTCCTTTAACACTTGCCCAATACATCTCCGGAGCCTCAAGCATCTCGACAATTGAACTACTTTCACTGTTCCAATATTTACTTAAGAATCGTTGATCCGAACCTAAGGCATTTCTTAACTGTGCCTTTTCAATAGTACTCAAGCAAGCCAGACGGTAAAGTGAAACATCGGATAAAGACCATGCTTTCGGTATATTTTTTCTATGCAGAAAATCTTGTCGCCAAGCGTATAGTGACACTAAACGCTGCAATTGGACTGGGCTCAAATACCAGGCGTCTGGTGTCCAGCGTACCTTGTGTATAGGTGATACATGATCATTGTGATAGATCCATTGACAATCTTCTATCACTTCATCCCAAATACATCTCTGTACAAGGCGGTCAAATAGCTCATTAAATAGTGGCGCCAGGAACCATACATCAAGTGCTGCATACTCTAACTGCTCATCGGACAAGGGCCTTCTCAACCAGTCCGATCGAGTTACACTTTTATCTAAACTAAAACCACACACTGCATTTAGTAACGCCGCAAGCCCCATCTGGGTAGAGTTCATGATAAAATCA
>JAYPYM010000148.1:0-11278 GCA_038135915.1 Gammaproteobacteria bacterium | reverse complement strand
GGGGGCACCCATCGTGGTATTGCCATAACCTTCGTCACCATGACATGAGCCACATTTTTGTTTAAAGGTATTGGCAATCAGTGTTTGATCATTACTTACATTTTTCGTATTTTTATCTTCAGGCAATATAAAAGCCAATACATGCGAAAGCTCTTGCTCAGTCAGTTGGCTTTCCATCGGTGGCATCATTCCAGTCCTGCCATCCCTGATGGTTTGTTTGATAGACGCTTCACTATCACCATAAAGCCAATCCTCATCTCTTAAATTCGGAAATCCAGGTGCTCCACCACCGTCACTGGCATGGCAGCCGGCGCAATGGTTATTAAAGTGCAAATAGCGCTGCTTGTTTTGTGTTTGCTTCCTCCACTTCTGCCTGGTATGCCTTGGCTTGGTTCCATTCAAAATATCCTTTAAAACTGCCGAGGCCCGGGTAAAGTAAAAAGTATACTACCGCAAAAATGAGCGTGATATAAAATAGAAGCAACCACCACCTGGGTAGCGGGTTATTCAGCTCTTCAACATCATCATCCCATACATGGCCGTCAAAAGGTTCGTCGGGTGGTATATTTGATGTCTTTTTTAAGAGCACGACACTGGCTATTATCATCAAAAGCGTAATGCTCGAAATAAAGATACTCCAAAAAATACTCATAGGGGTTCCTTAGTGTAAAAGTAAAGGTGTCTTGACAACCTATTTGGGTAGGTGTTCATTACCCACCTCTTCGTGATCTTCGATGGGTAAATGAGACACTTCGTCATAGGTTGATGGCGACTGTTTTCTCCATAGCGTATAGCAAAGGTATAGAAAGCAAGCCATCACGAAAAAGGTGATCATGCCGCGTATAAAATTAATATCTAAGTTCATAGCTTCATATCCATGGGCTTGTATTCTAAGCCCTGTAGAAAGGCAATGATCGCATCCATTTCTGTTTTGCCTTCGATTGAGGATTCAATGTTGTCGAAATCTGTTTCCGTGTAGGGCACACCCAGTTTTTTAAGTGTTTTCATTTTTTTTCTGAGCGTCTTGGCTGAAATAGCATTTTTCTCCAGCCAAGGGAAGCCAGGCATGTTTGATTCGGGTACGACTACTCTAGGGTTAATTAAATGGATGCGATGCCATTCATCAGAGTAACGGCCGCCAACACGCGCGAGATCAGGTCCGGTGCGTTTGGAGCCCCATTGAAAAGGGTGGTCATAGACAAACTCTCCTGCTTGGGAGTAGGCACCATAGCGCTCGGTTTCAGCTCTTAGTGGGCGGACCATTTGTGAATGGCAGACATAACAGCCTTCCCTGACGTAAACATCTCTGCCTGCTAGCTCTAAAGGCGGATAGGGTTTGGTGTCAGGCGTGGGTTTTGTTGTTTGCTCTAGAAACATGAGTGGTACAATCTCAACTAACCCTCCAAAGCTAATCGCGACTAAAATGAGCACTGTCATTAGGCTGATATTTTTTTCGATTTGTTCGTGTTTCATTGCTCGATCCTAATGCCGGTAATGAGAATGTGAAAAGTTAAGGTGTATTGGGTGCTACATTAGTTGTGGGAATGATGTTCGGAGGAACTTTGTCTAATGATTTATCTGTTAAAGTTTTCCAAACGTTATAAGCCATAACCAACATGCCTGCAAGGTAAAAAACACCACCGACAAATCGGATGATATAATAAGGGTAAGAAGCGTTGATTGCTTCCATAAAGGTGTAGGTGAGAGTACCGTCGTCATTGACAGCTCGCCACATGAGTCCTTGCATGACACCTGCCACCCACATCGCAGCTATGTAGAGTACAATCCCTAGGGTCGCTATCCAGAAATGGAAATCGATCAGCTCTGTGCTATACATAGATTTCTTACCGAAGAGGCGAGGTATCAGACAGTAGAGCGCACCAATAGTGATAAAGCCTACCCAACCTAAAGCGCCTGAATGAACATGGCCGATGGTCCAATCGGTATAATGCGAAAGTGCGTTAACTGTTTTAATCGACATTAAGGGACCTTCTAGCGTCGCCATGCCATAAAAAGAAAGGGAAACGATCATAAATTTTAACACTGGATCCGTTCTCAATTTATGCCAAGCGCCAGAGAGTGTCATGACACCGTTAATCATACCACCCCAAGAAGGTGCGAGTAGCACAATAGAAAATACCATGCCAAGAGACTGTGCCCACTCAGGCAAAGAGGTGTAGTGCAAATGATGAGGGCCAGCCCACATATAGATAGCAATTAATGCCCAGAAATGGACAATGGACAGTCGGTAGGAGTAAATGGGCTGCTGAGCTTGTTTAGGTACGAAGTAATACATGATGCCAAGAAAACCAGCTGTTAGAAAAAAGCCAACAGCGTTATGGCCATACCACCATTGAACCATAGCATCTACGGTACCTGAGTAAATAATATAAGATTTACCCATATTGATGGGCAATGATAAATTGTTGACGATATGAAGAATGGCAACCGTAACAATAAATGCTGCAAAAAACCAATTGGCTACATATAAATGTTTTACTTTTCGTTGGGCTACGGTTCCAAAGAATACCACCGCATACGAAACCCAAACGAAGGCGATGAGTAGATCAATGGGCCATTCTAATTCTGCATACTCTTTACCTTGGGTGATGCCAAGTGGCAACGTAATAGCCGCTAATAATATCACTGTATTCCACCCCCAAAAGGTAAAAGCAGCTAAGCTATCGGAAAACAAACGTGTTTTGCATGTTCTTTGCACAACATAGTAAGAAGTTGCGAATAAAGCAGAGCCACCAAAAGCGAAAATAACAGCGTTAGTATGAAGCGGTCGTAAGCGGCTGTAGGTTAGCCAAGGAATGTCGAAGTTTAGGGCTGGCCAAGCCAGCTGGGCTGCGATGAAGACACCCACTGCAATACCAACGATACCCCATATCAGGGTCGCAATAGCAAATTGTTTGACGACAGTATCATTGTATGTGGGTGTATTTGAATGCATTATTGAGGCCTTTTCAAAAATTAAATGTTTTAATCAGGTTGAAAACCATACAAAACTGAAATTGTAATATAAATCCTAACTTTGGCTAATTATTATGGCCTAATATCAGGTTAGGTTTTAATACGGAAAATCACCTATTCTAATCTCTACGCTAGAATGCTTAATGACATTTTGACCATTAATTGTTGTCCACTGTGTGTGACCGATTGCCTGAATCACCTTGGCTTGATTGCCGCATTAAGGCTAAAGCTCTAGATCGTATTAAAACTTCTAATCCAGGTTTCTCAATGTAGTCAGTATAAGGGTATCGCATCACCTCTACAGCGCTGCCAATATCGTTTCGCTTTGTATAGATGAGTGTGGGAGAAATGCTCACTTCTCTGAGTTGCTTCAGCAATTTGAGGCCATCAATATCGGGTAGATCTAACTCTATGATATACAGATCGCAACTGTGTGATTGTACCGAGTTTAAGAAAGGGTGACCTTTTAAATAGACCTTAAGCCCATTGCTGTTGATGCCTAAACTGCGAGAGAGCCTATGATGCGAATCTACATCTGGGTCGATGAGTATAATATTGACATTCTGGAGTGTCTCAGCAATGTCTGAAATCTCTTTGGCAGCAATCGTATCTAACCTCTTTATACCTGTACTTGGCATGGTCTACCAGTGAAAAGTTGATTTCTCAGTTAATTTTTAAATTCTGGACGAATACTGAAATTATGTTAATCGTGAGAAATACGTATATAAGGATATTTACCTAGTGTTGAGGTGGCAAAAATGGTAAGCATGGTTCTAGTGTTGAAATATTGGTAAGCCGCTGATATTTAACCCAATTGATGGGTTAAATATCATTCTATGACTGTATATTAGTCTATTTTGTTTACTTCAATTTTTCGCTGCTTTTCCTGAGCATTTGCATTTTTTGGTAAGGTGACGATGAGTACACCCTTTTTAAAGTCTGCTTCGATACTGTCTGGCTCAACGTCGGGTGGTAGCGCAAAGTTTCGTTTAAAGAACCCGTAGCTTCGCTCAGAAATGTGATAGTTCTCTTCATCCGATTCTTTTTCAGATTTTTTCTCTCCGCTAAGTGATAGTACGCCATCTGAAAGATCAACTTTGATGTCTTCTGTAGACATACCTGGTAGTTCAGCGGTAATTTTATAGGCTTTCTTAGACTCGCTTACATCTACACTAGGCAACATGTTGAGTTCATTCTGCATCCCAGATCCACCACTTTGGGTTTTGTGGAAGGGCCATTGGTTAAAGTGATCGAAAAAGTCATCCATTCCACTCCACAAGTTTCCCCAAGGTGCAGACTTACTAAGGTGTCTTTGATTTCTGATTGGTAGTTTAGACATAGTTATCTCCTTTTTTGGTTCCTCGTTAGTTAATTCAATGCTTAGTCATTAACCCTTTAACAGTATTTTTGGGTTGAGGAGGTTTTTTTTATATTAGTATTTGTACTTATAAAAAAATTTCTAGGTTGTATATTGAGTGAGCTTCATTGATACCCTAGCTAATTGCATGTAATTTCAGTTTCGAATAGGCTTTACCGGAAAAGTTAGGCTATTCTTCGGACATACTTGGATTATGAGCATATGCAGATAGATTTTTTTGAGTCCTTTCTAATTATATTGGCCGCATCGTTGTTTGCTGCTATTGCGTTACATCGTGCAAAGGTACCTACAATCGTCGCCCACATGGTTGTGGGCGCTATCATCGGACCATTTGGATTTCAGTTTATTCAGGACCCGGAGCAATTTCGGTTTATCGCAGAACTGGGTGTCGTGTTTTTGTTGTTCTCATTGGGCTTGGAATTTTCCTTACCCAAGTTACTGGCTTCTAAATCAGAAGTCTTTGGATTGGGTGGCATTCAGGTCCTAACCTGTACTTTGGTGTTTGCAGTAACCGTTTGGTTTTGGGGCTCGGGTCTAGGGCCTTCACTTGTGATCGCGGGCGCATTGGCGTTGTCTTCTACCGCAATAGTGACACGAGAGCTGACACTGGGTGGTGGTTCTCGTACCTACCATGGCCGCTTATCAATTGGTATATTACTCTTTCAAGACTTAGTGGCGATTGTTTTCCTAATATTGGTGCCAGTACTGGGTGGAGATTCTGAACTCTTAGTTCAAGATTTAGGCTTTGCGTTTTTAAAAGGCGTTGCCTTGTTTGCTATTTTAATTAGCGTTGGAAAATGGATATTGCCTCCTGTCTATGACGAAATAGGTAGAATAAGGTCGGAAGAAATTTTTGTGCTTGCCACATTAGTCTTATGTCTCTTGTCAGCTTGGATAACGCACGCATTTCATCTTTCAATGGCGCTTGGTGGTTTCGTAACGGGTATGATGCTAGGTGATAGCCCATTTAAACATCAAATTGAGTCTGACATCCGGCCATTTAAAGAGATTTTGTTGGGTGTTTTCTTTGTTGTTATTGGTATGTCACTTAACTTAGATTTGTTAAGTGAGTACTGGTTCAGAATATTATGTTTTACACTGGCTTTGATTGTGATTAAAGGTGCGGTCGTTTCATTCTCTGTATGGAGCTTGGGGCATCGCCTGGTTGAATCCATAAAAGTCGGATTAATATTAGCCCAGGCTGGTGAATTTGCTTTAGCGTTAATCACATTGGCTTTGCTAAATCAGGTGCTGCCACAAGAACAGGCTTCGTTTACTTTATTAATTGCTATGTTCAGTATGTTGGTGAGTCCATTATTGGTGAGAAAGGCCCCTGAGATAGCACATGTGATCGCTCAGTGTTTCCGAATGGAAACAAGCGTTGAAACTAAGATTAATCATACGTGTGACGAATTACAAGATCATGTGATTCTAGGTGGTTTTGGTAGAGTGGGCGAAACCATTGCCGCAATGTTAGAAAAAAATGACATTCCGTATGTCGGGCTAGAGTCTTCAAGCGAAAAAGTTAGAGGTCTAAAAGGACGCTTTTCAAATATTGTTTTCGGAGATTGTACTAAGTTAAAGATGCTCGAACAGGTTCATATTGAAAATGCTCGCTTGATTATTCTCACTTTTAAATCCCTAGAAGTAGCGCGTGCGAGTATTGAAAATATTCGGAATAAATACCCAAATGTCTCAATTTTTGCGCGCTGTTATGATCATAAGCATGTTGAAGAATTGATTTTAATGGGGGCTAATAAAGCGATGCCTGAGATGGTTGAGACAAGCCTTATGTTGGCTTCTGAGGTGCTTACAATGTTAGACGTTGCCCCTGATAAAATTTATGATCAAATACAAGCTGAGCGAGAGCGGTTGAGTGTCTCTAGACGTCATTAAGATATACAACATATTGATTGACGATTTTTCATCTGTATAATATCTCGCTCTCAGTTTGATGAGTTCAGTATTTTTCACATGCTACTAATTATATTATTAGTAGCCCTTCAACTAAGAAGTAGGTAAGTAATGGTTGGATCACCCACAAATACGCCAATTCCAATAAAACAGCCCGTAGCCGTAGTTTCGGGTCAAGATAAGAATGAATTGTTAGAATCAAAGCCTGTTGAGTATACTAAGAAATTAGATGAAAGCCGTCTTGACCCAGCATCATCACCGGATCCAAGTGGTATAGGTGTGGATACTAAGGCAGACCAACCTAATATGGCTTGTCATTTGACCAGTGTGGGTTCGGCACCCGAGTCCTCTCCAGCTAAGTTCGATAGAAAGGTGGTGAACTTTGCACAATTACCCACAACAGATACCGTTGCAAAACAAGATAACCTGTCTAAAGAAGATTCAGACTATATTGAAAAAGCCTTTGGAGGCCAGTCTCATGAACCGTCTAGAGCGTCTCATAAGCGTCGTAGGGCATCTATTTTTAGAAGCTTCAAAGATGTAAGTGATGATGTTCAAAGTGATCGACATAAAAGACCAGCAACTATTGCTAAAGTTGATGATCAAAGTGGCGGTGACTACTCAGAAGGGAAGTCATCTGCTAAGAAAAGCTTGCCTGAGAGGCATGACTAATGTATACAATATCCGATGCTTAAATTAGATTCAGACTTGATCTGAAAAAATTAATTCATCTAGATGTTTGTTACAATTCAGATTTTAAAATTCCAGGCGCCAGAAAATTTTTCGGTATTAAATAATCTTTTCTTTTAAGTGTTCGTTTGAAAACGAGCACTCCATTCTATATCTTTTTTGGATAGAGATGATATAACCTTGTCTGAAGGGCCTATATTTTAGTTTCTTCATAGCGCCTAGACTTTAGGTCTATGGCTACTCTAACTGTTTTAACCAAACGAAATTCTTTTTTCTTATTTTTCCTATACTGATATTTGTATTGATCCGATCTATGTTCTGACCAAGGAAATAATCAAGTATTGTAAGTACTGATTCTTCATCTACTTCTGGTAGAAAGCGCGGAGTTGATGCTAGCGCTAGGTTAGGTGATCAACATCACCCGGATAAAAAGTTGAAGCCAGACCCCCTGCCGCTTTCACGAACTATATCAATGAGTAGTGCAACTAACAGTGATAAAAGTGTATTAAGCAGCATTGGAGATGGTAGTGATGCAGATCTATCTGACTATGAAAATGAGGAATTACTGTTTGATACAGATGTAACTGATGCAGAGGATGATGAATCTAACACTACAAACAATAAATTATTACAACATCCTTGTGGCAGTTTTCTACGTAGCCAAAAAGAATATATTGATAATCAGTTGCCCCCTTCAGGAAGCTTAGAGCATCCGAGAGGAATGGATGATGAATTGCCTTTGTTTTACATTGAAAGAGGGGAAGAGAATAGCGGTGATCATTATAGAATGAGAGTGCATTTTGAATTAACTGAACTCGGTGAAGTAGAGATTAGTCATATATACAGAAAAGAATGTGATTGCCCAGCTCACGCTGTGGTTTTTCACGAAATTCTAGAGGCTGCTATTGCCGCGGGATCGATAGATATAGACCAAATTCCATTCCCAAAAAAAATCACTTTTGTTAATGTTGAAAATGATCCAACATACAGAGCTATACTCGGATCAGCAGGCATAGATGCTGAGCAGCAAAAGCATGGCGTGAAAGAATGGGATGCTGGGGGTGAATACAAGTCAAATGCAAGTGATAATTCGGGTGAAAGAAAAGGATTTGATTTACTCATGGGTACCAAAGGCGATAAAAGTTTAGGTTCTGTCATCACCTCTTATCTAGGGATGTTCAGTGATTTAGAAGACTTTGCAATAGAGGTCCAGAAAATTGACGTTATCAAGCGACCAGATAGGCGTTATAATATAAGCTTTCATCTTCAAAAGCGTCCTCCTCAGTCTCCTTACTAAATAGAGATAATTAATCAAAAGAATAGTGCTGCATCATGTCGTCATAATAGGGTAGAGTTGATTGAAATAAGCAGTAAAGCTACCGTTACCTTTTCCATATTGTAAAAATTGAAAGTATATATCAATATAATATCTTGGCTAAAGGTGTTATATCTTGTCTATACTGATAAAGAACTAAGATAAGCATTGCTATGCTGGCTTGCCAAAGTTTAGTCATTGTATTGATGTGATCAAATGCCTGATTCTGAGAATAATTTTACGACTAATCAGCAAAGATTTATCGATTCTTTTGTAAATTCCTACCAAGAGAAAATGGCTGGTTCTTCATTTGTTGCTGAGGCGTCCCAAGATTACCAGTACACTAAACCCTACTTGAATGTTGAAGTACCCTGGCAACAAATATGTTTTCCACTGATCGTACGTCAGTTGGAATCCTGCTACATGACAGATATTGATGGCAATCAATATATTAATTGTGCAGATAACGGTCTGATTGCATCTTATCGATACCGAGAGGAAACTGTAAAATCGGATAGTTCGAATGATCATCAGTCCTCGCCAAAAGCAGTAAGCACCGATTTAGATAAAGCTAAAATAGTCAGTGAAGTAACCGGCAGTGAGAAGGTGTTTTTCTGCCATTCGGATTCTTTGGTGTTAGATTTTATTTGTTTAGCACTTAGACAAGCGTCTGGAAAAAAGAAACTGCTAGTTTTTTCGTCTGATGATCAAGGAGGCTTTATCCTTGATCATCCCGTAGATTCAGAAGTGATTCCGTTAGAGCTTTGTTCGCCAGCTTCAATTGAATTTATACAAGCTAACGCGGATGACATCATGGGTGTTATGGTAGACCCATTATCAAAGGGTGCTTTTCACTATAATAGTGTTCAGTTTGTAAAAGATCTTGCATTGTTGCTGGATAAATTGGGTTTGCCACTCATTTTTGATGAGAGATGGACTGGTTTTAGGTATCACCACCGTGGTGCGCAGCTTTGGTTTGGAATAACAGCAGACCTTTCCATTTATAATGATATTTTTGACCAGCATTCAAACTCAATCATGATAGTTGGGAAAGCTGAATATATTTTAGATATACAAAATTTTTATGCTAATGATAAAAGGCGTTTTTCCTTAGCTTCTTTAAAGTCTCAGCCATCTGCTCTGTTTCAATACCATATTAGACCAGATGCATTTTCTGGTACGATCAGAAATCGCTTAAAACATGCAAATACGAATGTATATTATCAGAAAATAAATCGATCATGTGCACTATTTTGTGAGCGTGTAAACTTAACCTATCAGAAAATGGGGGCGCCCATTGAGTGGAAATATTTTGGTAGTCTGCTTATTCCAGTCTTCATAGAATCAAAGGAGTTAAAGAGTCTTTTTTACTTATACTTGCGTTTTCTAGGCGTATATGTTGATCTTGGTAAGCCTTTATTTATTGGTTTCGACCATCACTCAAAGGTGATGGATCATGTGCTTAATGCTTTGGTCGCTGCAGTTGATGCATTACAAAAAAATAGTCTAATCCCATGTAAGAGGAAAATGGCAGCTCAGTATACAATAAAATCAGGTGAAAAACATTTCCTTACTGCGAATAAATCCGATTCATTTATTAAGAAAAGTGAAAATCAGGTTCTTGCCTTTGCGTTAGATTGCGAAGATTTGAATAAAGATGTTATGCGTGCTGCATGGAAAAAGCTTGTGCAGTATCAGGATAGCCTAAGAATTAGTTTAGACAAAAAATCTGAAAAAATTGCTATTGATTCATTCGTAGATACAGAGCCTGATTATAGGCAGTCCCCATTGATATTAGATGAAGTTGTTAAAGAACTTGAATCATTCGATTTTAACGGAGGAAAAGCACCTTTAGTACGATTAGTGATTTTTAAAGATTTGAGTGGAAAACTTTATATTTGTGTTTGTGCACACCCTTTGAATAGCGGTAAATGGGTGCTGATGAGCTTGTTAAGAGAGTTGGGTGTTATTTATACCTGGGTCGATCAGGGGCATTACCTGTCCTTACAACCAAAGCAAACGCTTAAAAGAATTTCAGATCAGTTGGACTTAAGCTTAGAGGAAGAAAATTGGAGTAAAAGCAAACGGTTTTGGTTGTCTGAGTATGCTTCAGTCAGCTCGACCGTAGAGCTAGTCGCTGCATGTAACTCAGAGCCACATAAATACCTAGAAAAGCATACTCTGCGCTTTTTATTTGATGATGACGTTAAATCAAAGATATATACTAGTCTGGATAAATTCCATGTTAAACCCTATGACTTTTTTCTGACGGCTTATGTATTACTATTACACAAGATCAGTGACTCGGTCGATTTTATTCTCGGTATCCCGACCGTTGAGCTAGATCGAGGGGTTCTTTCCTCTAACTCATCGCTTTCTGTACCTTTAAGAGTGAGATTAAGGCCAGAAGCAGATTTAAGTACGCTTCTCTCTACACTTTCTTTTAAAATGCAACAACTCAGGTTGCACCATAAGGTATTTACAGATAATTTGATACAAGAGCTGTTAACGGAAAATGAGTTGCCAGAAATACCATTTGTTAATGTGCTTTTCAATTTTCAATGTGATGAAGAAAGGAATATTCTCTTCTCTGGAAAGCCTGCGAAGAAAGTATATATTAACTATCAGGATTTTCAGCATCAAATGATTTTTAACCTTCATGAAACTGAGCGTGCCCTCAGTTTAGAACTAGACTATGCGAAAAACCTATTTGATTCAGATGTCGTCACATACTGGATTGATTTGTATCAAAGTATAGTCATGAAGTTGATCGATAGCATGAGTGCTAAGGCGCCTGTTTTGTCTCTATTATCTGAGGTTGACGAGACTGGAACCAATGCTCATTTGATAAAGGATCCATCAGTTAGAATAGCATCAGATGAGCCGATAGTTGACAATAATGATGATCAAGAACCTAAGGATTTGGGTGGAAAACATGAATTAATCAACCCTATCCGGGCGCCAAAAAATGTTCCAGTTCCATTAACAGCTACACAGTCCTTTGT
>JAYPYM010000147.1:1442-11387 GCA_038135915.1 Gammaproteobacteria bacterium | reverse complement strand
TTGGGACTGACTTGGTCAGTTTGATGGGTCATGTCACTCAAAGAGGTTTCACTGGGCATGAAATGCTGAGTGGAACTGGCTTGGTGCATATGGGCGGTAGAGTTTTTGATCCAACCATAGCAAGGTTTATTTCTGCTGATCCTCATATACAAGCACCTTACAATACTCAGAGTTACAACAGATATTCTTATGTATTGAATAACCCCATGGCGTATACTGATCCATCTGGTTATTTCTTCAAGAAATTATTTAAGAAAGTTAAGAGATTCGTTAAGAAATATTGGCGCCCATTACTTTCTATCGCTACAACTATTGCATTACCTGGTTCAGGTTTCTTAACAGCTGCTTTAGATACGGCTAACACAGCTGCACATGCGATGGCAGCTGGTTTTATTGGAGGGGGCATAGGTTCTGGCAACCTGAAAGGTGCTGTTATTGGAGCTTGGACGGGTGGAATGTTGGATGGTATTGGAGCAGCTGCACAGGTCAAAAAACTTAAGGACTTAGGAAAAGTATTTGCCCACTCACTGGTGGGTGGTATCAGTAGTTACGCTAACGGTGGTAAGTTCGGTCATGGTTTTGCAGCAATGGGCCTAACGGCTGGTGCAAATGTTAAGTTTGATGGGAAACTAGGTTACGCAGGCTCTGCTGCGGTAGGCGGACTCGCCTCTGTTATTGCAGGCGGTAAGTTCTCGCATGGTGCTGTTGCTGGTGTGTTTAGCTACGGCTTGAACGATAGGTTTCACCAGCGAAGAATGCAGAAAAGAATTTCAATTGAAACTTCGGTAGATGGTGACTACCATGAGTACAGACTAAGAGGAAAGATCTGTAGTCTTGCGACGTCTGGGTGCAATGCTCAACTGGCTGATAAAGTATTTGAACATGTAAATAGAAACGATATTCCTTTTACTGACCGAGACCTAGTCGTAGGAAACCATGAAATCGGTCCATTCAATGATCCGATAAGGCATGAACAATTGCCTGCTGATAGAATTAGTGTGAATGTTGCTCTAGAGGGCCACCATATCTATCCAGGTACCTTCACACACAAGGTACACTTTGAAAATGGAGCGCTTTATTACGACGTAACTGGTGTAGGTACCGGCAAGCTTCCACGTTTTAACAATTTTTTAGGTGTTAGGCTATTTAGCCCTGGAGTTCGGTCAGTGGTTCACAAATTTGGAATTTAATATGAAAAAATTACTTGTATTTATTGCATTGTTTTTGATTTCTTGCAGCAGTGAATATCACAAGCCAGATTTTCTTTTTAAGGCAGATTTCAATATCGAATTAGTTGATCCAGTAGATCGCTATATTAAAGACTTGGCTGATGAACACGGGTTGAGGATTTTTGAAAAGAGTAGGCGAGAAATGAAAGGGATTACCCAAGGAAGAGATGCTTTCTTTCTTGCTTTCTACGTGAAGGACCAGAGAATGCCTGTTCTCACCATAACTAATGCGGGATTCGGAACATCTTTATCAATGGACCTACATTCAAATGAAGACTACCCGATCGAGAAAACAGAGCGACTTGCAAATCAGGTGCTTAAGGACCTGAAGGAGAGGTTTGGGATTGTTATGGTGCCGGCAAATATAGATGGCAGTTATAAGTCGGAGTCTATAAAGGAATAAAGATGAGTTTGAGGTATAGCAAGAATTCCTGAGTTGCATCATTAGAAAAAGTTATGTCTCAATTCCCGGTACACCAAACAGGTCGAATAGATCATTATACTGTTGTGCTACTAAAACCTGTAACAGGACATGATGCTGAGAGGTTCAATGCAATATTCACTCCCTGATAAAATTATTGTTACTCAATCGGAAGCTATTGATTGGTATGACGGAATCATCACTGGTTTAATAAAAATAGCTGACTTTAATAAATGGTTATTCTTAAGCCTAATAGCCTTTGATTTTAGCACAAGGAAAAAAGTTTATGCTTTATTTGTTCTGGATGATGACCTCTCCAAACGATATCTTGAAACGATCAGGGATGACTCTAGTAAAGATGATAAATGGACTACGCTGGATGAACTAAACCGAAAAGTAGTCAATAATTATCAAGGTGAATTTTTTCTTGCGTCTTGTATTCGACATATAGATGACGATAATATTTTGGTTAGCGGCCCAATTGAAAATGTTTCTAAACTGAAAAAATATTTATGCAATGGGGTCGAAGATATTGCGGATGTAGATATTGCCTTATTTAATAATTATTTTGAATAACACCCATGTACCAAAGCAAGCCTAGCTTTGAAGAATAAATGAAGTTCGGTAGCTTTTACTAGAGCACAAGGTCGAATGATTTTCAAGTATGGTAAATTCAGAGTTCAATATGGGAAAACTTGGGGAGGTCAGATTCAACCATGGTATAAACGAACTTATCTTAAACTCCCAGGTAAAACTAATAAACATTGGCCTTGGGATTAAATTAGATATGAAAAGACAACCAGAAATTTTTAAATCTAGCCACATAGAAGATCAAGCTGGCTTAATAACAGTTGCTGAGAAAAATGGCGATAAAGCCTACTATGTTGGGCATCGCTTTGAGGATGAATTCGAGGAGATTTCAACACAAGAAAGGCAAAAACTAAATGTCATGTGTTTTAGGAATGACTTTATTTATGGGTCCATAGCTACCCTAAAGCTGAATGATATTGCAAACTTCTTATCAAAAAATTTTATTTCGGGTTATATTGTATGGTTTAAAGACGACTTTATGTTCACTGATTCTGAATTTATAGATATGTTCGCTAGTGATAAAAAGACGTGCTTATTAACTTCAATTTATCAGGGTAAGTGGTCTGGTAAAGACTTTATCATCGATACACCTGAAAAAGTTGGCAATTTAATATCCGGAATGTTGTTCACTGAATCTGGCGAACAAGGATTTACTTACTTTGAGCATTCTAGAAATTAAAAATCAACAGGGTCGTTACAATAAATTTAACTGGAAGTAAAGACAACATGGTGAAATTAAAAAAATAACACATAGTGCATAATTACTTTCTATCGCTACCACTATTGCATTACCTGGTTCAAGTTTTCTAACTAGTGCATTAGAAGCTGCTAACACTGCACATGCGATGGCAGCTGGTTTTATTGGAGGGGGTATAGGTTCTGGCAACCTGAAAGGTGCTGTTATTGGAGCTTGGACGGTATGCTAAAACAATGAGGGAATCATGATGCTTATGAGGTTTATCTATGTAGTGACTATTATGCTCTTAACTGGTTGTGCAAGTATGCCCCAAAACCTGTCACAGCCAGTGTTGAAAGATGAAGGTGTTGCATTACTTTTCACAGCAGATGAAAAGCCACGACACACACATATTGGAACAACTGTTTTCCAGAATTTCAATAATACAGATTTAGGTAACAAGTCTTATGGCAGCATCATTTTGTCCCAATTGCAAAGTTTGATCAAAAAGAACTCACCTCTGTCCACTACTGTTGTAACGACTGATGATTTAAACACAACTGAGGATAAGATATTTGATTCTTGGTCAGGTAACTTATCATCGGAGCTGCAAGCAACTGTAGATAGTATTTCCAAAGACATGGGTTTTGATTATCTGCTCATTATCAGTGAAAGCTCATATGTAGCTTGGTCAACGTCTACTGTTTATTTGGAAGGATACGGGCTATACACTAGATGTATATTTGGTGGCTGTACATATGCAGTGCTGGACCAACTATCAATGGTCGTTTACAGCGTTAAAGAGCAAACTATTATTGGCTCATTTCCATATAAACCTTGGCGTCGCCCATCATTATCTGATTTATCAACACCGAGTAGCCCGAAAGAAGTTGATGATTCATACATAGGCGAGGCTGCTGATAGGGCAATCTTCAAATTCATTGAGTTGAGTGAAAAGTATCTCAAGGAAATTGGGCTATTCCAGTAAGGTGAGGGTTAGCAGGGAGACGAGCTGGGCGAGTATCTCTTTAAATCCTGGTGGTGACTCAGCAACTCACTTTAGCTTAAATTCCTCGGGGAGGATTAAAACCCACTATTTTAATCGTCTTTGCATATCTTTTTTGATTTGAGCGTTCTCATCTTCTAATAAAGTGTTTGTAGCCAAAGCTGTCAGTGTTGTTTGACGAGTTAATGCCCATCGGACGGAATCTAATGGGTGTGTGCAAAGACGGTCCTGAATCTCTGGTTTAGCCAACATTGTTTGATGACAACGAATTGGGTCATCGGCATGTCGACTGGTGATTTTTTCAGCTGCTAGTAGGAATAAATCTTTGTTTTTGGTTTTATTGGCTAGTGCAGCAAGGGCATCTTGATTATCAGTGTTCATCGCAAATCTAATCTTGTTAGCATCAGATAGATATTTGTTGTGAGCAAGTTTAACCAGTACTTCTGCTGTATCAGTCATAAATTTTATATGCAGTTTTTCATCAGTGCTGTATTGGGCTGCAATTGAGCGAATGTCTTGATCCTCGAAGTTAGCGATAGTTTCGATGAATACTTGGTTGAATTGCTTCTCGCGGTGTTTGTAGACATACCAACATGAGTTATTGGCAGCCGCAACCCGAACGCTCTTCTCCTTATCTGTCAGCATTGAATGAACAATGCTAGTGTCTTTCAGGCGGCTGGCGATAATTGTACGAACTTTGGCTTGTGGGTCAGCTGATAGTTTTACAAGAACTTCCTCTGGTGTTTCTCTGTGTTCTGCCACTGTCGCACGGACGCTTGTAGCTTTGTCTTCGGAAAATGCCTCGAGAATCTTTACGTCATCTGTTTTTTTTGCCAATCGTGCCCGTTCAGTTGCTGAACCCTGGTTCACCATGTCTTTATTTGAATTGGACCCCTTAGGCGCCTTCTTTTGCGTTCTTTTTTCACTGACCGAACGAACTGTTGTTGCTTTGTCGTTAGCCAACATGCTTAATATTGGCTTTGGTGTTTTGATATTATTTGCAACTTGCTCACGTACACCTGATTTTTCATCTCGAGCGAGGATTTCATAGACAAATTGAATGAGATCCTCGCGTTCTGCTAGTCGTTTTCTTGTATTTGTATCTGGGTCTAGCACAAAGGGTATTAAGTCAACCACTGGTGTCGTCCAAGCACTCACTGCCTGCGCTCGGCGTTTGCTATCGGATGACTGAATGAAAAAACGGGCAACAAACCCGGGGGCTGATTTTTCTGACAACCACTTATCTATTTTCCAATCTTTGTAGGCTTGTGGCCGAACATGGGTTTTTCCTTCCAACAAGGCCAATGTGGCTTGCGGATTTTTGCTGTAATCATCGAAGCAATAGTGAGCATAAATAGCGGCGAGTTCAAGTGGGCAAGTATCAGCTTTTGCCGCGATGCTAGATACGAAGCAGTGCCGAGCAGCAGGGCCACGCAACGAGGTGGCGAATTTCCCTGTTTTTCTCGCTGCTAAAGCATCTTTTAAATGATGCCTCCAAGTTTTATCTTTTGCTTTTTTTGCAGGTTTTATATCGTTAATGAGTATGTCGTATATCGAGTCGTGACACGTTAGGTTGGCTAGTGCGTATGCAGCCTGGTCGCAGGCGATCCTTGCTAACTGCTTCTGACTGCTTTCACCTAAGCTAGGGTTGCTGGCTAAGCCGATCTGAATGTCTTTAGTCTGCTCATTCAGCAATTTTTCTAATGTCGATGTGGGTGTGTTAGGGTTAAAAGCTGGCCCTGCTTTTACCCATAATGTTTTGTCATCAGCTAGCTTTTCTAGAATGTCATGGGGTGTATTTTGATTGAATCCAATTAAAAAGCGGATACAGGGATCTTCGTGATCAGATAATTCTGCTAATTTAGATGGATCAGTGTTTATATCTCCAGCTAATTGATATAGAGTACTGAGATGAAGTGAGTCAATATCAGCATTTTTTTTGTTTTGAGTTGCTGCTTCTAGGCGCGCCTTGTGGACAGCCTCGTCAGGGCAATTGGGGTTACCAGTAGCGGCGTTTGCAACAAGGGGCTCCTTATCTTGACTCAGTTTTACCAACACTGAGCCTGGTGTGCTAGGGTTGTTTGCCAATACTTCTCGTACAGACTTTGCGCTATCTTGTGCCAGTTTATCGAATATGTCTTTAGGTAAATCTTGCCGGGCAGCGATGACCTTTCTTAACGGGGCACTTTTGCTAGCGCTATGTTCTCGTATCAGATATTCAGGTATTGAATCCAAGCGCATGATGTGCCTTTGGTATTTTCCATCGCCATGCTGCATGACATACACAGCTTTATAGCACTCAGGTCGTCTTTCTGAAATATCGTTTGACCATTTTGAATAGGCAATACGAGGACCTGATTTTATGTTGTTGATCCAGTTTGGGTTAGATTGATGCGTTTCTGCTTTTGGATTCAGAGATGCAGTTTCTTGCATGTATTTCCAGAAATTAACAAACAACCGATAAGGGCAACCAGGATTTCGTGCAATCGCTTTGGCGATTTCTATTTCTCCATGGTGTTTCTTAAGCATGTCATGAATGACTTTCTCAGATACGCTTGGGTCACTCACTAAAGCTAGATCTTTTTCATAGTCTGAGTGTCGTTCATACATCTAAAAACTCCTAGATTAAACGTGTGACTTCCCCAAAGGGGAAATGATCGATTGCATCGTCAGTTGCCACCCACAACATCGGAATAGCAGGTGGTTTGTCTGGGAAATCTCCATAACCATCGGTTAAATAGATGCACAATGCCTGTTCAAATGGATCGGTTTGTTCTTCAAGTGTCTGAAAAAATACCCTGAAATCGGTTCCGCCTCCGCCTTCTGCCGTAACGACTTGCATATCATGTGTCAGTTGGTAGGGACCGTATACCTCTGCATCTACAAAATACAGTTGTCCCTTGATCCCAGAGTAGCAACGAACAATGGTTTCAATTTCAGCTCGGAATTGTGCTAGCTGAGTATCCCCTATGGAGCCACTGGTATCCACTGCGATATGTACTTTGAGCGATTCACCTTCCAGTTGATCTAAATACAGGTGTTGATGTATAAAACGCCGATCGAATCCGTTATAGTCACAAGGCGTTTTGCTCATGAAGCGCCACAGTACCGTACGCCAATCGAGTTGAGGGCAGAGTATCTCATCTATGGCTCTATTTGCCCCATCCGGAAGTAACCCCTGAGTTTGCGTACTCATCCGCTCTACTGCCCTGGCGCAACGTAACGCATTTTTCCAATAGGTCTCAGTTTTATTCTGTTCAATCAGGTTACTATTGCTTTGACTTTTTTGGATATCATAAATAGTTGGATACATCACTTGCAAAGCTTTGATCCATTCACTTTCCGAGTATTGATTGTTTGTTTCTGGTTGATCTGAATTTTCTTCAGTAGATTCTACAGTTTGAGAAGTGTTGTTTTTATCGCAGTGTGATTGTTGGGTATTGGTTGAAGCAGCGTTTGCAGTCGTCACAGATTCTTTCATGGCGTCGGCCAAGCTTTTTGCCCGTTCTAATAGCTTGGTGTAAATGAACTCAACACTAAATTTGGCGTATCTTGGTTCAGTGGCGGTCCCCGGAGGCGGGGTGAATGAGCTATCTACGATCATTTGGTTTACGACTATATCGGCCGCAATATTCCAAATCTCTGGTATTCTAGGCCCACAGCGTGTTTCATGCAGCAGAGCGCAGTGCAGCGTTAAATGAAGTAATACGCCTGCTCTTTCACCATTGTTTATTTTAGAAAAGTAATTTGGATTCAGTCTGACCTTGCTGCCAGCTGCGTCAAAGTGATCAATCTGCTCGGTAAACTGATAGTCTATATAAAGTGATAAGGTGGCAAAAAACGGATGATGACGCCTCAGTTTAACAAGATATGCGCTAATACGATCATCCATTTCAAGAACTAACTCGCCAATAATTGCGTGAAATTATCCAAAAATTCACGAAGCTTGGGTTGCTCTGTTAGCGCTTTATGAACAGGTAGGAGTTGATCACGTTGTCTTAGTAATGGAAATAAATCAGTTGCGAATAGCTGCACCCATTCCGCTGGTGATTTGTCGATTAGCCAATGAAAACATGTTACCGCGTCATCCGGGGTTTTGCAGCGAGCGACCAATCCCATAATGGTTGCATAGCGTAGTGAAGGTTCTGAAGGAAAACTGATGTTTGTATTCCCTTCGATCACCTTATCTAGATCAGGTGTTTTTTCTAGTATTTCTAAGAATGCGTAGAACTCTGAGGCAGGTCCTATACCGACGGCTGGTGAAATATCTAACTCTGTTTGATATAAAAGGTTAGCCATTTCCCAGCTACGTGGAGATGGCCAGGCGTTTTCACTTTCAGACAGCTTATGAAGTAAATCTTGCCGAAAAGCGATGAAAGAAATGATTTTTTCATCAAATGCATGCTCAAAAGCGTATTGGCGAAAGTTCTCTATTGAGGGTTCAATTTCTAGATGAATGAATCGATTTGACAATGGGCTTGGCATATCAAATACCGCTGAGCGGTCTTCTTTACGGTTTCCTGCTGCCCAAACGAACCAACCTTCTGGTAACACATAACTGCCAATTCGCCGATCTAGAATGAGCTGTTGTGATACACCCTGCATGGCGGGTGGCGCCATGTTGATTTCATCTAAGAATAGAATGCCTTCTCCTTCAATTGGTAAAAATTCTGGAGCAAGCCAAGAGGATGTATTACCTTTAGGTACTGGTAAACCACGTAAGTCTGTGGGTGCCAGCTGGCTAAGCCTTAGGTCAATAAAGTCAAGCTTGTCATTTTTGCATACGTTAGCGACGATGCTAGATTTTCCGATGCCAGGGGCGCCCCATATCATGACACTGAGGGTTATTTTTTTTCTGATAAGCGCTGTTAAATAATCTTCAAGCTCATTTGGGCTCATGGGTATTCCTTTGCATATTAGCTATGAATTACTTACTTGAAGTGTCTAATGCATTTCAGGAGATTATTTACAGTATATAGCAATAAGGCATCTGTCGTGTGTGGGTTTTCAAAACTAATTTGAGGTGCGTAAGATTAAGCGTCATTCCTTTTATTGTAGGTACGTCAAAACACCCAAGATAGTCGATATAATAGGCTATTTAGGACTATCACCAAGGATTATGATCTAGCTAACAATTGAAGTATGATTGGGGTTAATACTTGATTCAAATAGATTAAAGGGAGCGTAACTATGAACAAATTAAACCATCTTGTATTAGCACTGCTGTTACTGTCTACCTTCAGCCAAGCTGCGGTAATTGATTTTGAAATGGTACCAGGCGGAACACCTTCAGATAAATTAGCAATATCTACGCAGTATTTGTCCACTTATGGCGTTCGATTTGGTTTAGATACTAACGGTGACCGTTATATTGATTCAGGACAAACTCCTTTTTTAGAGATGGCCGGCGCAGCCGATACCGGAAATGGTTTTTTAAATGATCAAGTGGGTACTTATGATATGACTGCACCAGGTCGTGAAAGGAATCTAGGGAACTACTTTTTGCGTCTTGGAACGGGAGGGTTGGAACAAGCGCCGGCCCCGGTGCTGCTAATTGGTTATGCAGCCCCTGTGAGTGCAGCTAGCGCACAAATATGGGATATAGATGGTCATGCTAATGGTAATGAACAGTGGCTGGTTTCAGCGTTAGATATAAACCGTAATGTTATTGATACTAGACTTAGCCCTTTGGGTGTTAATCATGGCCCTAATTCACTTGATGGCCTACCATGGCGCTGGATCTTTAATCATGGAACAACTACTGATATTTACGGCATCAGTATTGAGTTTGTAGGTACTAAAACATCTGGTATTGGTTTGGCGTTTGATAATTTTTCACCTGCAACTGTACCCTTGCCTGGTGCTTTATGGTTGTTTATTTCTGCTTGTATATGTCTGGTGGGGCTTAAATTTAAGAAATGATTTTAATGTCCAAAGAGAAGGCAGTATGAATCCGCTTGTTGATCCTGCTAAGCATTTGAAATTCATTGACGACAGAGAACGAAGTGAGATTAGTAAGAAG
>JAYPYM010000147.1:0-1432 GCA_038135915.1 Gammaproteobacteria bacterium | reverse complement strand
ATTTTTGGATTTTTGGGTATGGATCACTGATCTGGAATCCTGATATTGACTATGTTGATTCAAAAGATGCGATTTTACAGCGGTATTCCAGAGCTATGTGTACCATATCAACTATTAGCAGGGGCACACCTGAATTTCCTGGTTTAGCTTTGGGGTTGGTCCCTGATGAAAACAGCCACTGTTTTGGGAGAATGTTTAAGTTGAACCAGGCAAGGCTTGAGTCGGATTTGAATCACATTCTTAAACGGGAAATGCCTTACTCAGGTTATATACCAGAATTATTATACGTTGATACACCGGATGGACAATGTAAAAGCTTAGTTTTTTTAACAGATAAAACTGCGTCAAGCTACGTAGAATTGAGTGATATAGCCATTTCAAAAATTATTGAGACAGCTGAAGGAAGTCGAGGAACAAACCTAGAATATTTCCAGAATATCATGCAGCATTTGACTGCTTTGGGTATCAAGGACCAGAGTCTAGAAAGGTTAAGTGTGAGGGTATTTGAATGAAGCAATTAATATTATTCACTACTTTATGTTTGATCAGCTCGTTTGCAATGTCTGAACAGGCAGCTTTAGACACAACAGACCCCATAGAAGTTGTTGCAATTAGGTTTTTCGAATTTTTATTCTTTGATTATCTGTAGCGCGAGAATCAAAATTAAATGTTGATGTCGACACCTCGCTTAGCTTCATTTCACAGTAAAGATGGAAAACGAATGATCATAGTGTCCAGCATGGTCAGTTCAGAGAAAAGTTATACCGTTTTGATGAGTGTGAATGAGCTTAATATGGGGTTTTTAGCATGGAAGCAGAGGGGTTATGGAAAAGACCCAGTAGAGGATATTAAGTATCTAATGCAATATGATGGAAAAGAGTTTAATTTTGAAGATTGGTGATGCTAGGAATACGATTAGAGTGAACGATGTCAGGTTTAAACAGTACCCTTTGTTTGATTCGCATTTACATATCATTAGTGCC
This sequence comes from Gammaproteobacteria bacterium, assembly GCA_038135915.1. Taxonomy (GTDB): domain Bacteria; phylum Pseudomonadota; class Gammaproteobacteria; order Pseudomonadales; family UBA6940; genus JAYPYM01. The sequence goes on along the minus strand of JAYPYM010000147.1, from coordinate 449 downwards.
AAGTATCCCATTCAAATAAACCATGGATACAAACCTGAGTTTTACGAAGTCGATGATTATTTGGAAAGACTAAAGGCTTATAACCTCTACGGGGGAGCTATTGTTTCTGGTTCATTTCAAGGGTTTGACCAAACTTATCTATCTGCCGCATTGAAGAAACTCGGCCCAAACTTTGTTGGTGTGACTCAATTACCACGTGATTTCAAAGATGAGGACATTATTCGACTGGATAACGAGGGAATCAAAGCGTTAAGGTTCAATTTATATCGGGGAGGGTCTGAAGACATCAAGTGCTTAAAGGAAATGGCATCCAGGGTTTATGCTATCGCTAAATGGCATGTTGAACTGTATGTAGACTCGTCAAAGCTGGGTGGTATATACGACCTTTTATCAATCTTACCCAAGTTAAGTATTGATCATCTCGGGCTGCAAAAGGAGGGGTTTTCAAC
>JAYPYM010000146.1:290-11417 GCA_038135915.1 Gammaproteobacteria bacterium | reverse complement strand
CAGTAAGGCTTTGATCAGATGCACTTAACGCTTCTAATATGCCCGGGTTAGCGATTACAGCGACCTCTGCAATAAGCTTTAACAGTATATCGAAGTCTTTACCTTCGGCTAAACCTTTATTGTTTACCTCCGTCACCGTTTCAGCAATAGTTAGCTTTGGTGCCTTCTTTGGTTTTTTCTTGGGTTTTTCCGGTTTATAACCTAAGTTTGACAAGAACTGACCGAAGTCAGTGTAAGCGAAAAAATTATATGCCTGATAGTGCCCATTGGATAACGCTGGGTTAGTGACAAAGCAACTGATGCCCAATAAAGCTATAAATTGTTTCAGTACCCTAAACCTTGATGCTGTTTTCTTCATTTTTTATTCCTATCATTACGTCAAATAATCTACTTCAACAATCCCTCGGATGAGAGATTGCTAAAACCAAGAGTTAAGTCATAAAAATGAGAATTCAATTTTATTCTTCTCGTTAGCATGACACATCCTATAATCAGTAGTCCGATTATGGATACTTAAGTTACGAGTCCACGAGATCTTTGGATCACTTGGAAAATAAAATTGTTAAAGGTTATTAGGATTTAAATTGATTAAGCGCCAGATATAGGCATATCAAGAAAACTTACTTTCGGCATGTATGCGGACTTAGACCAGTCCCATATGGCCTCATCGCCTATTTCCCCAACCTGTTTAAGTAGCATGTCGTAGAAATTACCTGCAACCGTGACGCCTCTAACGACTTGACTGGTTTCACCATTTTCTTTTAAATAACCGGACGCGCCGAAGCTAAAATCTCCAGTAATCGCATTCGCACCACTATGCAGTCCAGAAAGATCAGTGACCTCTAGAATAGTACCTTGATATAAAGCCTTTTGATTGGACTCACCTGGCAGCATAGCCAATTGATGAGAGGATACGCTTAGTGCACTCTTGGGCCCCCGCGCTGCATGACCAGTTGTGGTAACGCCAAAATAATTTGCTGTCATACTGTTATGTAAAAATGTACAAAAATTACCTTCTTTTACAAGCGCAGTGTCTCCAGCAAGCACCCCCTCATCGTCGAATAAAGTAAATCCTAATCCAGCCGGATTTAGCGGCTGATCTAGCAAAGTCAGCCTTGAGTCGGTCACTGGGTGGCCCAACTTTTCTCGCCAAGGGCTCAGCTGATCTTTTGCTGCCTTACCAGACATTGCCAACATAAATACAGATAATATTTGAGCAAAACACTCAGTCGAAAAAATAACGCTATAGTGTCCAGATGATATCGGCTTACCGTCTAGCATAGCCAATGACTCTCTCGCAGCTTCTTGACTCAAGGTATTTGAATCCAAACCATGGAACTTTCTATCGACACTATATTGGCCGGCCATCGCATTTTCTTCACCCGCTTCAGCAAGTGCATAAGCATAGGCTGAGTAACTACGCTCGCGAGTTTGAGCTAGCGTGCCCTTGGTAGAGCATATGACTCGTTGCCGATGATTTTCTGAAAGCCCATTGTAGGGTACGGCCTTAATCTTTTCTGATGCCAACAAACGACCTTCAAGATCCAATATAAAATCAATTTTTTCTTCCAAACTAACCGCTTCTGTTGGACAAAGTAGCTCATCATCAGTGTTTGCTTGGCCAGACTGTTTTAGGTCGGACAGGTTAACGACCTGTTCGTTAGGCTCTTCAGATGCATACTGTGCATTAATTAATGCCTGACTAACAAGATGGTCTAATGCATCCGCATCAGTTGCTTCTGTATACGCCATGCCCACTTTTTTATCTTTGACAATACGCAAACCTAGCTGTTGTAATTGCGTGATTTTTTGCTCCTCAAGTTGACCTTGATTCGCTTTTAAAGAAAGACTTTGTTTGTAGTCAAGGATGAGGTCCGCTTCTGTTCCATCATCGGCAAGTTTAGCCAACACCTTCTCAGACAAATCTTTTAATTCATCCTGGTCAAGCCAAATATTTGATTGAGTGTGAGCCATTAAGCATTCCCTCCCACCAATATTGTGTCTACTTTAATCGCCGGTTGACCGACCGTTGTCGGCACTGAACCGCTTACCGAACCACACATACCACAGGCGAGTTCAAAATCTTGTCCCACCATGCTAATTTCTTTCAATACCTTCGGCCCAGTACTGATCAGTGTGGCTGCTTTAACAGGGTACTGAATTTTACCTTTTTCAACATAGTAGCCTTCAGTGACCGCGAAGTTAAACTCGCCAGTACCTGGTTGAACAGACCCTCCACCCATTTTCGCAGCGTAAATACCTCGATCAATGGATTCAATCATATCCTCTAACTTTTCCTCACCCGGTTCGATAAAAGTATTTCTCATACGAGAAGCAGGTGCAAACCGGTAGGACTCTCGTCTACCAGAACCAGATCTCGGATAACCGGTGAGTTGACTACCCACTTTATCTACCAAAAAGTTGACCAGTTTTCCATCCTTAATCAACTGAGTTCTTTGTGTCAACATACCCTCATCATCTACGTTAATAGAGCCCCAGGTATTCTCGAGTAAACCATCATCAACCGCATTTACTTTAGTATTTGCAATTAGCTGGCCCATCTGATCATGAAATACTGAAGCCTTCTTAGCAACAGAGGTGGTTTCCAGAAGATGACCACATGCTTCATGAAAAATAACACCACCAAAGCCATTTCCGATGACTACCGGCATCTCACCGGAAGGACAAGGCTTCGCTTCAAGGTTGACCAAAGCTTGACGAGCAGCCTCTTCTCCTACAAAAGCCGCGTCCATACCTTTACTCAATTCCCAACCCTTTAACCCACCATCATTGTAACTTCCTGTGGCTTGTAATGTTCCTTCCTGAGCAATACCTGTTAATCCAGCCCGAGTATAGTTTCTAACATCAGACACCATGAGGCCTTCGCTGTTATATATTTGAATCCCTTGCTCTCTTTGCAAACAAAAGCCCTTAGTCGTAGAGATTTTTTCAGATACTTTGTCTGCACTCTGATTCGCTTTTAACAGGAATTCAACTTTTTCTGCTACCAGGTGCTTCTCTTGTTCTGTAGAACCCCGGGTATTCATAGACAATATCTGTGTCGCTGGATGTTTTTCATCAAAGTCCAACACTTTCAGCCCGACTGCTTGGGCCCTTACATCTCGCTTATCACGCACACAGAGCGTATCAATAATATTTTTAAGATTATCGATGGTTACATTATTGGTATAGCCATATAGGACGCGCTCATCGAAAATCAGTCGTATGCCAACACCAAAATCTATACCAGAGCGTATCGGCTCAACCTTACTACCTGTTGTATTGATCGAAGAGACATAATTTCTTTCTACAAACAGTTCGGCAAAGTCAGCGCCTAAAGAGATACCATGATCTATAACCATGGCAGCAGTATTCTTTTCTACCATCATATATTTGCTTCCTGACATGTATTTATAATAAGTTTAGTCTACACAGTGAAATTTAATCATCAATTGGGGCAAAAGGGTTAAGGCTGATATCAGGGCTATCAGCATTGCCAAGCTGGTGAATAAGCCAAAGTAGAGGGTCGGGCTAAAACTTGACATCATTAAAACAGAAAACCCGACTATTATAGTTGCACTTGTGTAGTACATTGCCTTCCCAATACTAGCATGGCTAGCAAGCATTGCTTGTTTATAATCATTTGTTTTCTGATACTCTTCTCTGAAACGATAAATATAGTGAATCGTATCATCGACAGCTATCCCTACTGTAATTGCGGCAATGGTGATCGTCATAATATCCAAAGGTATGCCTAGCCAACCCATAATACCCAAGACAATAATCGCAGATAGAATATTAGGGAAGATGCCTACCAACGCAACTTTGATCGACCTAAAAATTAAGAAAAACATCAGTAAGATGCCAAGAAAAACAAAGCCTAACGTTTTGATTTGAGATGAGAAGAGACTTTGAAGCATGTTATTATACATCACCAACATGCCTGTAATTAAAATCTGATCTTCTTTGAGCCCAAACTTTTCCTGCAACCCAGACCGGATGGTGTCTATGAGTTCAGCTCTCACCAAGGTTTTATCTGTGTCTAAGATTCTCAGGTTAAACCGAAACTCATTTCTATCAAAATGCACATAAGGCAATAGCAAAATTGACTTAAACTCGTCTGGAAACATGGAACCCACCAATGCAAGCTCTACGGAGTTTAACGGCTTGCCATTGATGTCCTCCAGCATATCCATGGTTGTTGCAACTGATAAAACCTTTCCAATACCTTTTAAGCTACTTAGGTAAGACTGTATATCATTGGCTAAAGCCACTCGATCTACGGTGAGCAACTGTGATTCGCCGTAAACGTCTTCTAGGCAGTCATCATCAATAAAGCAATCTTCATCTTCTTCAGCATCATCTATGTTGGTTTGATTTAAAGAAAGTTCTGGAAAACGAATCACTATTTCTAAAGGAGTTGTCCCACCCATCTCTTCATCAATTAGTTTCATACCTTGATGTATTTCAGAACTCTCCTTGAAATAATCAATAAATCGATTTTCCACCGTCAACCGGCTCACGCCAATGGCACTGACAATCAAAACCCCAAGAGCTATCCAGATCAACTTATCTCCAAGCTTCTCGGTAATTTTTAGAAAAACGAGACTAATGGGGTGATGATCAACATCGTCCACATCGGTCACCCGCTGACTTCTTTGCTTGGCTGAAACTGGCCGAAGTAACATCATAATTGCAGGAAAGATAACAAAGGCAATAAAAAAGGCTAACCCAATGCCCATACTCATCATAATTCCAAAGTCGATAATGGGTCGGATTTTACTCAAAATCAAAGACAAAAAAGCGACAACTGTGGTAAGCGCTGTATAAAATATCGGCCAAAACATATCTTTAACAGTTTGCAGTACCAGCTTACGCTGCATAGAAGAAGAATCCCGATCTGGGAGGTTTAAGAACTCTTCTCGATGCGATAATGCAAGCTCTCGATAATGTACGATCAAATGAATGATCATAGACATACTGATGATAAAAATTAATGACACATAATTTGATGATATTACGGTCACAGGAAAGCCAGTCCAAGCCAGCAAACCAGACAATGATAAGGACGAAACAATACAGCAAAACAAAGAGATGAGGACCCATCTCTTTCGCTTAAATATCACTGCAAGGGTTACAATTAAAAAAAGTACAACAGTGCCGCCAAATTGCTTCAGGTCAGACTTAACGAACCGCATCATATCGACAACAATCAGCGGTACACCACCGAGAAATACCAAATTATCAGGCTCATTATATCCAGTCAGTACAGCACGCACTTGCTCTATAATTTTTTGGTTTTTCTTTACGTCTGAGGCATTTTCTGTTTTGATCAGTTCATCAAGTTCATTCAACCTTTTGGCCTGATCTTTTCTAAAACCTGTTTCTTTCTTTAGCTTTCGAAGCGCTTCGCGCTCATAAACCATACTAGAACGGTCAGTATTGCTTTGAATAACCACTTGCATAGCGGTTGTTTTACCATCTTTACTAACCAATAGTTCGTTATAAAGTGGGTGACTTGTAAAATAAGACTTAATCCTCTGCCAACGTTCCTCTGGGTATCCTGACTGACCCTTGGTTAACTTTGAATCCAATGTATATATAAAATTCGAGACGTTCGTGACATCTAAACTAGGATGGTCAAGAATAGGCACATCTAGTACTGATGTAATGCCTGTCACGCCTGGCAAAGCTAACAGCTTTGCCTTTAAGTCTGTAAGCTTATCAAGCGTTTTTGGATTAAAGATATCTCCCTGAATATTTTGATAAACAACAACCAAATAGTCATCTGAAGAAGGGTAATGCTGCAGAAGCGCTCGATAATTAGAAAGGTCTACATCATCTTCTAGCAATAAAGAATCGCCAGAAGCATCAAAGCTGAAGTCTTTTAATTGAACAAATAAAAAGGATATTAGCAAAAGAAAGGCGAATAAAAGACATTTTGGCTGGTTGAGGACCAGCCAAGCATATAGCCTAGTAAATACTGCTCCGGTAAGTTGGCCGTCTTTCGTTAATAAGCTCTGATCTGATACATGCTCCGACAAAGCGCTTAAACCTTACCATCCAGTTGCATTTTTCAGGGCGAGACCGATTTCTGCGGGATTCCTAACAGTATGCACACCTGCTGCCTCAAGCGCTGCAAACTTCTCAGCAGCAGTACCTTTACCGCCTGCTATAATTGCACCAGCATGCCCCATTCTTTTGCCCTTTGGCGCAGTTACGCCGGCAATATAAGATACCACAGGTTTTGTTACATTATCTTTAATGTAAATGGCTGCTTCATCTTCGGCTGAGCCGCCAATTTCACCAACCATGATGATCGCTTCAGTTTGCTCATCACCTTGGAACAACTCAAGCGCATCTATAAAGGTAGTTCCCGGAATTGGATCGCCACCTATACCGATACAAGTACTCTGACCAAAGCCAAGTGCAGTAGTCTGGTTAACCGCTTCGTACGTGAGCGTACCAGATCTGGACACAATCCCAACCTTACCCTTTTTGTGAATATGACCAGGCATAATACCAATTTTGCATGCTTCAGGGGTAATGACGCCAGGGCAGTTAGGGCCAATCAATCGGGTACCCGGCAACTCTGATATATACTCTTTCACGTACATCATATCCAAGCCTGGAATGCCTTCTGTAATGCATACAATCAACTCAATACCCGCAGCAGCAGCTTCGATGATAGAGTCTTTGCAGAAAGCTGCAGGTACGTAGATAACACTGGCAGTCGCTCCAGTTGTATCTACTGCTTCTTGAACGGTGTTAAAAACCGGTAGGCCTAAATGAGTTTGACCACCTTTACCAGGGGTAACCCCACCGACCATTTTAGTTCCATAGGCAATGGCTTGTTCTGAATGCAGGGTACCTTGAGACCCAGTAAAGCCTTGGCAAATTACTTTCGTATTTTCATCAATCAATACACTCATGGTGTAGTATCTCCTATTAACCCACCTTGCTACTAATTTACAGCAGCGACGACTTTCTCTGCAGCATCATTAAACCCATCAGCAGCGATAATATTCAGGCCACTGTCACTTAGTTTTTTAGCGCCTAGTTCAGCATTATTACCTTCCAATCGAACCACTACAGGAACTTTTACACCCACTTCTTCTACTGCAGCAATAATACCATCTGCGATCAAATCACAGCGGACAATACCACCAAAGATATTCACTAATAACGCTTTAACGTTTGTATCTGAAAGTATGATCTTGAAAGCTTCTGATACTCTTTCTTTTGTAGCACCACCACCAACATCAAGGAAATTTGCCGGCGCACCGCCTTTCAGTTTAATGAGATCCATGGTAGCCATTGCAAGTCCAGCACCATTTACCATACAGCCAATGTTACCATCCAACGACACATAATTAAGGTCCCATTTTGCAGCTTCCCTTTCTTTATCATCTTCCTGAGTGGGATCATGCATTTCTTGTAAATCTTTGTGCCTAAAAACAGCACTACCATCGATCACAACTTTCGCATCCAAACAATGAAGGTTTTGTTCTGAGGTAATAACTAGCGGGTTCACTTCGATCAAAGCACAATCTTTTTCGATGAATAAATTGGCTAAGCCAAGAAATATCTTAGTAAATTGCTTCACTTGCCCAGCAGTTAGACCCAACTTAAAGCCTAACTCTCTACCCTGATAAGGCTGAGGCCCCAAAAGCGGATTAATACTGACTTTATGAATTTTTTCTGGTGTCTCTTCTGCTACTTTTTCAATTTCCACCCCACCTTCAGTGGATGCCATAAAAACGATACTCCGGGTGGCTCTATCCAAAACCGCCCCCAAATAGAGTTCGTTCGCAATATCGGTACAACTTTCTACTAAAATACATGCTACAGGCTGGCCAGCAGCATCTGTTTGATAAGTCACTAGCCGAGTACCCAGTAACTTATCAGCAAACTCTTTAATTTCACCCTCTGAACTCACCAGCTTCACACCACCAGCTTTGCCACGACCGCCAGCATGGACCTGTGCCTTAACGACCCACTTGTCACCACCTATTTCCTTCGCAGCCGCAACAGCCTCTGCACTCGTTTTAGCTGGGATACCCTTTGATACCGGGAGACCATAGCGAGCGAAAAGCTGCTTCCCTTGATACTCATGTAGGTTCATCAGTGCTTCCTTAGATTATAAAAAATCATTTGTTTGTGAATAAAATTTGTTTTGATCTTTTAAGTCTCGTTTATATTTAAAGTTCAGATGTATGTATACTACTTTTTTCTAGCTCTTCTGGGCGCTGCATGTATAGCTTTGTTATCAACGGCCAAAGCGGCTTCATGAACTGACTCAGAGAGCGCAGGATGGGCGTAACATATCAGCTGAATATCCTCAATGCTGCCACCAAACTCCATCACAATCGCACCTTGCATAGTAAGCTCTGAAGCTTGTGGGCCAAAAACATGCATACCTAATACCCTGTCAGTCTTAGCATCAGCTACAAACTTCACTAAGCCAGTTGACTCATTTGCAGCAAGGGCTCTCCCATTAGCAGCAAAAGGAAAAGCGCCTGCTTTATAATCATCCCCACGCTGTTTCGCTTCATCCTCAGTTAAACCAACCCAAGCAACTTCTGGATGGGTATAAATGACAGATGGAATAACATCATAGTTTAGTTGCGCTTTATGGCCAGCTATAATTTCAGCGACCATTACGCCCTCTTCCATCGCCTTGTGTGCCAAAGCAGGCCCCCTTACCAAGTCTCCTACCGCATAGACACCTGGAGCACCGGTTTTGCACTGCTGATCAACATGAATCAAGCCTCTTTCATCAAGATTCACACCTGAATCAGGAGCCAATAAGCCTTCGGTATAGGGCCGGCGACCAACAGAAACTATCAACTTATCGACTTCTAGTTTTTGATCACCATTCGCATCAGTATATTGGACAGACACCGCACCATTTTCAACCTCTGCATGAGTCACTCTAGCTGAAAGCCTAATGTCTAAACCTTGTTTGCTAAGGGTTCTATACACATCTTTTCTCACTTGGCTATCAACCATCGGGAGAAAGGTATCCAAGGCTTCTATGATAACTACTTCTGCCCCCAGTCGGGCCCATACACTACCCAACTCTAGCCCTATAATACCCGCACCAATCACACCCAATCGCTTTGGAACTTCTTTAAATTCCAAAGCACCAGTGGAGTCAACAATGTTCTCTTGGTCAACTTTTGCGACCGGTATTTTAATTGGTTCAGATCCGCTAGCCAGGATAACACTCCCAGCCTGATAAAGCGTTTTTTCCCCAGCGTCTCCATTACCTGAAAGTGGAGTGAACTCAACTGCTTTATTGGCAAGCAGCCTACCAGTACCCCTCAGCCAAGTTACGCCATTGGCTTTAAAGAGCGTTTCAATGCCAGAAGTCAACTGATGAACGATCTTATCTTTACGGTTCATCATAGTTTCTATATCAATTCCTAAGCCCTCGGCTTTGATACCATGTATGGCAAAGTCTTTTTGTGCTTCTGAAAACTTGTGGGACGAATCCAGTAAAGCTTTAGATGGAATACAGCCAACATTTAAGCAAGTGCCACCTAGCGCTGCTTTTCCTCCTTTGCCAGTTCGCTTTTCAATACAGGCAGTTTTGAGACCCAATTGCGCTGCCTTGATTGCTGCACAATAACCACCTGGACCACCACCAATAACAATGACGTCAAAGGATTGCGACATAATCATATTCCTATTTCAATTATTGTTTCTAAAGCTATCTCTATCTTATTCGGCAGGCCATATAGCCATATCGAATAAGTTTACAATCAACACTAAATATCTAACAATAAACGGCCTGGATCTTCGATCAAATCTTTGATCGTCACCAAAAACTGAACTGCCTCTTTTCCATCGATCATTCGATGATCGTATGAAAGAGCAAGGTACATCATAGGTAAGATAACCACCTCTCCGTCAACAGCCATCGGTCGTTCTTGGATTTTATGCATGCCAAGAATTGCTGTCTGGGGCGGGTTTAGTATGGGGGTAGAAAGAAGTGAACCGAAAACACCACCATTTGAAATCGTAAAGGTTCCACCTGTCATTTCTTCTATGGTGAGTTTTCCTTCTTTAGCTTTCTTTCCAAACGTTACGATATTGCTTTCAATTTCAGCAAATCTTTTCTGGTCAGCGTCGCGGATAATAGGCACCACTAAGCCTCGGTTCGAAGAAACAGCTACTCCGACATCATAAAAACCGTGATAAACGATATCACTCCCATCCATGGAGGCATTGACCTCAGGGAATTTTTTTAGCGCTTCAACAACGGCACGAACAAAAAAAGACATAAAACCAAGGCGGACACCGTGTTCTTTTTCAAAGGCATCTTTATAGTTTGATCTCATTGTCATCACAGGCTTCATGTTTACCTCATTGAAAGTGGTAAGCATCGCAGTGTTATTCTTAGCCTGCATGAGTCTCTCTGCAACCCGAGAACGCAAACGCGTCATGGGTACCCTTTTTTCCTCTCGGTCACCTACTTTGGTTTGAGACACTACTGTACTGGGCGAAGCAGTGCTGGGTTCTGCAGGTTTAGCTGCTGTTTTAGCGTCCTGCTTAGCTGAAGAGACTGGAGCCGCTGGCTTATTCGCAATATATGATTGGACATCTTCTTTAGTGATCCGCCCTTTACTAGTGCCTTCTCGAATACTCTTTATATCAAATTCAGATAAATTATGCTCCGAGATCAGTCGTCTCACGGCGGGGCTTAGTGATAGGTCAAGGTCTTCTTGCTCCACTGTTGTGACTGCGGTATCTTCGTTAGAACCCACATGAGTGCTTGAAGCAGATCCAGCTGATGCTTCCGTGGATAATGTAGCCATCACTTCAAGGCTCTCTACTGTGTCTCCCTCATTTTTTAAAATATTCTCAAGGTAACCATCAGCGGGAGCGACAACCTCAAGAACAACTTTATCAGTCTCAATATCCACTAACAATTCGTCACGACTGACTTTTTCTCCGGCCTTTTTATGCCAGGTAGCAACTGTGCCATCAGCAACTGACTCTGGAAACTGCGGAGATTTAATTTCGATAGCCATAAAGAATATTTCCCAATTAAAGTCAAACCTAGTTTAGCACTTTATTACAATTCACATCTAATTAAACCATTATCTCTGGTTGCTAGAC
>JAYPYM010000146.1:0-280 GCA_038135915.1 Gammaproteobacteria bacterium | reverse complement strand
ATTGAGCAAGGCTATGTTAAATGCCACACGCCACATTATTATCCGAAAAGCTATTATCCGGAGAAAGCTAGTTCCAAAAGCTTCTTTTGTTGCTCAATATGTGCCGACTGATACCCGACAGCAGGTGCTGCAGAGGCCTCTCGTCCGGCAAATTTTAAATTCAAGCCTGGTTTTAGTTTGTTGATCACATGCTTCATATGATGCTGACTGCAATACCAAGCACCCTGATTCATTGGCTCTTCCTGACACCAAACTATGTCAGAAAAATATCCATACTGAG
>JAYPYM010000145.1:1607-11457 GCA_038135915.1 Gammaproteobacteria bacterium | reverse complement strand
GGGGTACACTTGTTCGGCCCTCTTCATGACTTGGGACTCATATACCATAAGCGCTGTGGAGGCAGATAAAGCAAACCCCATCACACCAACAAGAGCTGGTTTAACGTACTCTATACGCTTGTTGATCAATTCAACTAGCGCTCGTAACATTTTACTAGGCTGTCTTAAAGCCTGATTTTTTTGCTTTTCGGATAAACGCACACCAATCATCCTCAGGGTAAGTTGGCTGAGAATACCAAAAGCCTTGTACATAATCACAGCCTAAGCTGATTGATTCTTCAACGCCAAACTCAGTTTCTATGCCCTCCGCTACTACTTTTAGGTCAAGTTGATGACCTAACGTAGTGGTCGCTTGAATAATTGCTCTGTTCTTTTTTCGATTCCTGGTGTCTCTAAAAAATTTCTGATCTATCTTTAACTTGTTGCACGGCAAGTCACTGAGATATTCCAACGAGCTATAACCTGTCCCAAAATCATCAATAGCAATTTGAATACCTTTATCATGTATCTCTTGCAATACGTTCATCGTCAATTCTGATTTTTTCATCAAGTGAGTTTCAGTAATTTCTAATACAATACTTGAGTATGGAATACTCAGCCGATTCAGTTGCTCATACAAGATCTCTAAAACTCGTTTGTTATGAACAATATTTGCTGGAATATTAATACTCATGATCAGGGATGGCTTGTTTTGTTGCCATTGTTTTAATTGAGTTAATACCTCTAGAAACATGAATTTATGAAACTCAAGGTACATGTCATTTCTCAAAATCAAATTAACCACATCAAGCGCAGGCACCAGGGAGTGATTGAATTGCCACCTCACCAGAGCTTCCACCATGTCATATTCTTGACTAGTCACATTTAGTATCGGTTGATAGGCAAATTTTATGTCACGATTGCTAATCGCTTCGGGAATCGCTCGCATCATGGCAACCTTTCTCTGCCACTCAGATTTTTCCTCCTGGCTAAACTTAACGTATTGGGCCCGTCCTCGATGCTTTGCTTTGTAGAGCGCTTCATCCGCTTGCTTCATCAACTCCTTGTAATTATCAGCAGTGCCCGGGTAGCAAACCAATCCAATCGATGGGCTGATGTGCAAAGTCAAGTTATCAAGTCGAATCGCTTCAGGGATTTTGCTGAGCAATTTTTGAACAACAAAATGGCCTTGATAAGATTGTGTTTCGTGTAACATAATCACAAACTCATCACCGCCTAATCTGGCAACACTATCTGTTTCTCGAACGCTTTCGGTCAATTTTTTAGCAACGTTTTGTAAAACAACATCACCAACATCATGACCATATGAATCATTAATTAATTTAAAATTATCTAAATCTAAATAGATCAAAGACAGTTCTGTTTGATTCCGATCACAGAACTTAACAGCATGCTCTAGCCTGTTCGTGAATAGCGCCCTGTTTAACAATCCTGTCAGAGGGTCTGTATGGGCTAAAAAATGCAGCTTCTGCTCCATCTCAAACGTCCTGATGGCATTTCGAATGGCACGTAACAGCTCAGACGCAGTCATCTTACCTTTTACAAGATAGTCCTGAACCCCAAGTTGCATCATCTCTACAGCAATTCGCTCATCCCCTGCCCCGGTGCTCACAATGATTGGGAACTTAGCGCCACCTACAGATTTGTGCAATTGTTGAACGAATTGCTTCGCGTTTCCATCGGGCAAGTTGTAATCTAAAATGCAGCACTGAGGTTTGGTTTCATTGATATAGGCCAACGCGCCCTCAATGCTATCAATATGAGTAATAGCATCAAAATTATGCTTAACACTGGAGAGCAAGCGTTTGTAAATCACAAAGTCTGCTTTGCAATCATCAATAATCAGAAGCTCGTCAATATCCATATCAACGCTGCCCTTTATTGTATTAATATATGATTGGGTACATCTTCTTCGAGAAAGTATAGATGAGTTTAGTCAAATATACTGGAAGGTGTTAAGCCAAAAAGCACTTGTCTTTCACCTTTACCAGATATTCATAATATCATCGTCACAGAGGATATCTGAGCGCCAAAACAAGCATAAAGCTAATGTTTTGAGTCAGTCATTGAAGTTTCGCTATCAGGCGCTACCTGTGACTCCAACATTGCAATCTCGCCAAGGGTGGAAAAGAAGTCTTCGCCTAAATGAAGTTCGCTTTTTAACTTATTATGCTTGAATTTTAGCTGGTCTAGTAAGAGGTTCATACCATCAACAATGCCAGCTTCTTGTACGGACATTTTGGTGCCAGACATTTGCTGTATACTTTTAGCCCCACCAAGAAAATTACGTAACATTAAAACCTTACCACTCATTGCGTTACTAAAGACCGCTGCTTGAATCTCGTTACTGAAAGAAAAAGCAATAGAGAGCCTTTCATTTTGGTCTTTTAAGTACCATGACAGGCTACCATACTGAAGGTCTTCCAAAGGCCCTGAGAGATCAGAAAAAAACATACTTGCCATACCTTGCATAGATACTGCCTTAAAGGCTTCCCCGATTTCTGGTTTCATAATGAAACCTACACATAAGCTAGGCTCTCCAGATACAGATAAAGTTTTCTGCATAACACCAGAATATTCTTTTGTCTGCCTTTCAGGCAAAAATAGCTCTGGTTTGTCTGCTAACCACCAGCCATCACTCCAGCGAGTCAGCACTAAGTCATCAGAAAATTTCGATGCTTCGGCAGACCCCAATTTATTCATCATGGGTTTTAATATGGATAGCTCTTCACTCATTTCTGCATCCGCCAAAATACTTAGGTCAGCAGGCACTTGTTCAAACCCTTTGAGCGCATTAACCAAACGCTCAGCACTCGTTTTTGATTCGCTTCGTATGAATAGAAACGGATCCGTGTTCGTTTGGCTGGATAACCCAGCCGCGCCACCTTTAGCAATATCACCTGAATGAACAACTGAATTGACACCTAAAAAGATACCCGTCAAGCCAGACGCACTCAGCCCGCCCATTTTTAAGCGAATGTTAGATAAGGCCTCTTGCTCTTCTTTGGTCAACTTTTTTTCATCAACCTGAGACAACTCTGCTAGCATATTTTGCTCTAGAGTATAGGTATCTATGGTCGCTACCAACCATGTATTTGGCGAGATAACTGATTCAGGTAAAATCATACAAGTATTTGACTGCTCAACAGCTGCATCTTGTTGAAATCGATTCGGCCCATCAGTCGAAGAGGCAAGCAACATCATGTCGTCTTTACTTTCAACCTCAACATCTGAAGCAACTGCAGGCTCATCTTTACTACAACCTGAAAAAAAGAATAACAACATTGCAAATATGGAAGACCAAACAGGTTTATTATTCAAATACTTCATGATTGTCTAACGCCCTTGAATTTGTAGCCCAACTGATTTGGCCAGCTCTACAAAGCCTGGAAAAGAAGTAGCTACATTTTCACAGTTATTAATTTGAATACTCTCTTTTGCACACAGTGCCAACATAGCAAATGACATTGCAATTCTATGGTCGCCATGACTGTCAACAATCCCACCAGATGCTTGCCCGCCGATTATGTCGATACCGTCGGCTACGACAGTATTTTCAATACCCAATTGCGCCAATCCATCGGCCATAACTTGAATACGATCACTCTCTTTTACACGTAACTCCTCCGCTCCTCGTAATCGAGTCATACCTTGCGCACAAGCAGCAGCAACGAAAATCGCCGGAAACTCGTCAATTGCCAGTGGGACCTGATCTAGGGGAATATCAATCCCCTTTAGTTGCGCAGAACGAACCCTTATGTCTGCCACTGGCTCTCCACCCAAAGTTCCTTCATAATTTAATTGAATATCAGCACCCATGGCTTTTAAGATATTAATCACCCCTATTCGGGTTGGGTTCATACCAACTCGTCTCAAACAAAGGTCAGAACCTAAAGCGATACTGGCGCCAACAATAAAGAACGCCGCAGAGGAAATATCTGAAGGGACCTCTATCTGTGTTGCCCTGAGTTCCCCACCGCCAGCAACACTCACTTGCTGACCTTCGACAGAAACGCTATAACCCAATGCTGATAGCATTCGCTCTGTATGGTCGCGCGTTGGAGCAGGTTCTATAACGCTGGTAGTGCCCTCAGCATATAAACCTGCTAATAGCAACGAGGACTTAACTTGAGCACTTGCAACAGGCATATCATAATGAATGCCTTTGAGAGGCTGACCACCAAAAACTTTCAGTGGAGGCCTGCCCCCTTCTGAAGTCTCTATTTTGGCCCCCATCTTTCTTAGAGGATCCGCAATCCTTGCCATAGGCCTTTTCGACAAGGACTCATCTCCCATCAACTCGGTATCAAAGCGTTGTGCAGCTAAGATACCCGCGAGTAAACGAATTGACGTACCTGAGTTCCCTAAGTAAAGCGGCCCGGGCGGCGGCTGTAGGCCAAACAAACCAACACCATGCACCACCACTTTACCTAAATCAGGCCCTTCTATTAACACACCCATATCACGAAACGCTTGCAAAGTGGCAAGTGCATCTTCACCTTCTAAAAAACCACTGATTTCTGTGGTGCCATCTGCCAACGCACCCAGCATAATAGAACGGTGTGAAACGGATTTATCACCAGGGACTTGGATGTCACCCAAAAGCCGACCACCTGGCGTGAGGTTAAATACACTATACTGATTCATAACAACTTGACCTTTTGTATACGCTCTGCGAGACAACATTGCCTCAAAATGCTTACGGGCAACTCGAGCTCGAGTAAAGATACCCATAAACGCTTCTTTATCCCCCTGATCCAGCGCTTGCACTAAGCTGTCTAGCCCATTGCGAAATTGATCAATACTTTCCAGTATCGCTGATCGATTAGCGACACAGATATCATGCCACATCTGAGGGTCACTGGCCGCAATTCTGGTGAAATCCCTAAAACCACCAGCTGCGTAGCGAAAAATCTCCTGGTTAGCAGCATTACCTGACAAGGTATCTACCAAAGAGAACGCAAGCATATGCGGTAAATGACTGGTGGCTGCTAAAATTTCATCATGGCGGATAATATCCATCGTTGAAACTTTTGCCCCCACGCCCACCCAAAGCTGGCGCACTTTCTCAATGGCTTGATCAGAAGTCTCTACCACAGGCGTCAGAATCACCCGGTGAGCCTCAAAAAGATCCGACTTCGAAGCTTCCACACCGCTTTTTTCAGAACCGGCAATAGGGTGTCCAGGCACAAAGTGACTAATGTCCGGGAAAACCTGTTTCGCAAGATGAACGACACTTGCTTTAACACTGCCAACATCTGTTATGATGACATCCGGTCGCCAAAAGCGTGACATGGTCTTCATGATAGGCTCAAATGCACCCAGGGGTGTACACAGCACCACTAAATCAGCAGACATGGCAAGCTCTAGGGTATCAATTGCCTTATCAATGAGACCAAGCTCTAGACTTTTATCAAGCGTCTCTTGCTTACGGCTGTAACCCAATACTTCGCGACAAAGGCCGTTAGCTTTTAGTGCAGCCGCTAAAGAGCCGCCCATTAAGCCCATACCAATGATCGACACTTTTTCAAACAGCATTTGGTCAGGAGGAGTAGAATCGAAGTCCCTATTACCCAACATGATTCGCACCTAACAATCAATCATCCTCACTAGCCCTCTTATCATTTGCTATTCAGCTCCAAGACTAATTTAAGCTGGCTAAGGAAATAATCATTTTCTTCTCTCGTGCCAATGGAAACACGTAACCAATGCGGCATACCGTAATTAGCGACGGGGCGAACAATGACACCTTTTGCCAATAGTTCCTGATTGATTGGCATCGCATCCTTGGCTAAATCAAAACACAAAAAATTTGCCTGAGTAGGAATATAACTTACGTTCAAGTCATCTAGTGCGCTCATAATTTGTTTTAAACCAGCGGCATTCAGCTGTCTGCTCTCTGCCAAAAATTGATCATCTTCAAGCGCTGCTAGTGCCGCCGCCTGAGCTATATGATTGGTATTAAAAGGCTGTCTCACCCTGTTTAATACGTTTGCCATAGATTCGGAAGATAGGCTGTAACCGATACGCAATCCAGACAAACCATAGGCTTTGGAAAAAGTGCGCGTTACCAACAAGTTCGAAAACTCGTTGAGCCATGCTTCAGCCAGCGGATATGCATCGTCCATCATGTACTCTGCATATGCCTGATCTAGCACGACCACTACCTCTGGAGGCACCTGCTTTAAGAAAGAATAAAGCTCTTTTTCTTCTATCCAAGTACCAGTTGGGTTATTAGGGTTGGCAATAAACAAAACCCTGGGAAGAGGCGAATCATCTGCCTTCATCAAAGCCAACATGGCTTCCAAATCATGCCCCCAAACTTTAGCAGGTACTATCTGTGATATGGCACTAGCCGCTTGCGTCACTAAAGGATAGACAGCAAAAGCATGCTCAGAAAACATGACCCTATCACCGGGATTGACAAAGGCCCGCACTACTAGCTCCAAGATCTCATTAGAGCCATTGCCCAGAGTGATTTGGTCAGGCGTCACTTGGTATCGATCAGCTAGCGCCGCTTTTAAATGATAGCCACTACCATCAGGGTATCGATGTACCTCAGTCGCTGCGGTGGAAATCGCTGCTAGGATTTTTTCACTCGGGCCTAAAGGGTTTTCATTGCTAGCAAGCTTCACCACCTTACTTAAGCCTAATTCCCTCACCAGATCATCTACTGGTTTACCGGGCACATAAGGAGATAACGTCTGTACACCAGGCACAGCATTATCAACCCAGTCAGTGATCAAGCCATCTATCTCTTTATTCGCCATAGAAGCTCCCAGAATTTAGATAACGCCTAAAACTGCTTTCGGGTATGAGCCCAAGAACTGAACTTCAACAGCCAATTCATACACTCGTTGTAAAGCTTTCTCTATAGCCGGATCATTTCTATGGCCTTCGAAGTCAATGAAAAATACATAGGTCCATTTTCCAGCGGTAGAAGGTCGTGTTTCAATACGAGTCAAGCTAACACCCTCTTGATAAAACGGCGCTAATATTTCGTATAAGGCACCGGGACGATTCGCCGACGAAACGATGATTGAAGTTTTATCTTCACCACTTGGCGGTACTTCTTGCTGACCAATAATTAAAAATCTCGTGGTATTGTCAGGGTTATCTTCGATGTTAGTGGCCAACTTTTTCAACTTGTATTGCTCGGCTGCCATATCACCACCAATCGCAGCTGCATGCCACTCATCTTTTATTCGCCTTGCCGCCTCAGCATTAGAACTAACAGCAATTCGCTCTATACTTGGCCAGTGTGAGTCTAGCCACTGTCGGCACTGTGCTAAGGACTGCTGATGAGAATAAACTCTCGTAATACTATCTGCTCTACAGGCTTCGCTGATCAACAAATGATGGTGAATCCTTAACTCAACTTCACCACAAATTTTTAACCTAGACCGCATGAACGTATCGAGTGTGTGGTTTACCATGCCTTCTGTGGAATTTTCTACCGGCACCACACCATAACTTGCAGCACCCGCCTCCACTTCTCTAAACACTTCATTAATGGTCGACAAAGAGACGCCCTCTACTGATCGGCCAAAATGTTTTAAGGCAGCGGCTTGTGTGAAGGTGCCTTCAGGACCCAGAAATGCAATTCTCATTCTCTGCTCTAAAGCTAAACAGCTTGACATGATTTCCCGAAATAATCTTGCCATTTCTTCAGAGGATAGCGGACCTTTATTAGTGTCTTTAATCTTACGCAATACTTGCGACTCTCTTTCTGGACGATAGAAAGTCACTTCACTTTCTTTTGGGGCAGAAGCCTTTTTTAAAGTCGCAACTTCTAACGCACAAGCCGCTCTTTCGTTGATCAATTTTTGCAATGTTTGATCAATTTCATCAATGCGCCCTCTCAGCGCTTCTAATGTATTTGACTGTTTTTCCGTCATCATATTCACCAGTCACCAAATTAATGCTATTTAGTCAGTTATTCCCGACAAGGTCATCAGTGATTGAAAAACATCAAACCTCAAATAAAAGGGAGTCTAGCCCACTAAAATTAACCGTACTTTTTCTCAAACTTAGCCATAAAATCAATTAACGCATCAACGGCAGCGGGAGGCACTGCGTTATAAATACTCGCCCTCATACCACCTACCGCACGGTGACCTTTTAGGCTATAGAGGCCAGCTTCTTCACCTTCAGCCAAGAAATGCTTATCAAGCGTTGCATCTGCCAAAGTAAAGGGTACGTTCATCCAAGATCGATCGCTTTTTTTAACAGAGTTAGCATAAAAATCACTTTGATCTATCGCTTGGTAAAGTTTATCCGATTTTTGTTTGTTCTGTTTTGCCATAGCTTCCAAACCACCTTGATCTTTTATCCACTGAAAGACCAAACCAGCCAGGTATATCGCAAAAGTCGGCGGCGTATTATAGAGAGACTCGTGTTCAGCGTAGTTTTTATAAGTAAACATAGCTGGTAAGTGAGGTGGTGCTCGATCAAGCAAATCTTCTCTAACGATCACCAATGTAAGGCCAGCAGGACCAATATTTTTCTGCGCCCCCGCGTAAATGACACCGAACCGAGAAATATCAATTGGCCTAGAAAGTATAGTAGAAGACATATCAGCGATTAAAGGTAGATGATCAGTCTCCGGAATCCAGCCAAACTCTACGCCATGTAAGGTCTCATTGGGCGTATAATGTAGGAATTTAGCATGCTTGGGTATCTGCCAAACATCTTGAGGTGGAATGTCTGTATAAGCACTTTCGCTAGCAGAAGCAACCACCGTTACATTTGCAAAACGTTCTGCTTCTTTAATCGCCGCTTTAGACCAATGGCCGGTATCTACATATGCAGCAACTTCATCCTCTGATTGTTTATAGCTTGACAAAAAATTCATGGGCGCTATTGCGAACTGCATTCTGGCGCCACCCTGCATAAATAAAACTTTATAATTGTCCGGTATCTCCAACAAGTCCCTTAAATCAGCCTCCGCTTTACCCAAGACCTCTAAAAAAGTTAGGCTACGGTGACTCATCTCCATGATCGAGATCCCCCGGCCATCATAATCTAACAGCTCTGCCTGGGCCTGCTCTAATACCTCAGTAGGTAAAGCAGCAGGACCTGGGCAAAAGTTAAAAACGCTATCTCTTTTACTCATACTCATTACTCTTTACGTATCACCTATCAACGATAAGATTCCAAGGCCTCTATAAATCTAACCATAAATCAGTGCGTTTATTCCGCCCTATTATCACTACTTAACATATGATTGAACTCATTATCTGCCACTAGTCACCCGAAGGCATTGGGTCGTCTTCGCCCTCATTTTCCTCGCCATCTTCAGCTTCACCGTCTTGATCTTCATTGATTTTTCCAACACGAACAAGAGACTCGCCATCACCCATTTTAATCAAGGTCACACCTTGGGTATTTCTGCCCTGAACAGAAACAGCATCTGCAGATGTACGCACCAAGGTACCAAAATTACTGATTAGCATAATATCGTCGCCAGGTTGAACCCGTACCACCGAAACAAGCGCACCATTTCGTTCACTCGTAGATATAGCAATAACACCCTGGCCACCTCTACCTTGCGTCGAAAATTCAGACACGAGCGTTCGCTTGCCAAAACCATTTTCACAGGCCATCAACAAAATATCTTCAGGGCTAGGTGTCAACAATGAGATAACTCGCTCACCCTCGGGTAAGCGAATGCCTCTAACACCTCTAGCAGTTCGCCCTACAGAACGGACATCAGACTCATTAAACTTAATACCTTTACCCGCACTACTAAACAACATAATTTGTTGCTCACCATTTGTTAGCACGGCCCCAACTAAAGAATCATCTTCATCTAGGTCAATAGCAATCAAGCCACTTGATCGAGGCCTTG
>JAYPYM010000145.1:1216-1593 GCA_038135915.1 Gammaproteobacteria bacterium | reverse complement strand
TTTTGTTAGTTCAGTATTAGAACTAACATAATCTTGCTCTAAAGATACTTTTTTAACCGTACCGTTAGACGTTGCCATAAAGACTGACTGTTCTGCAGAAAACTCTCTTAAAGTCAGTAACGCTGAAATACGCTCATCAGTTTCGAACGGCAACAAGTTGACCAAAGGCTTGCCGCGGGATGTTCTACTGGCAATGGGTATCTGATAGACCTTCAACCAATACACCTTACCTTTTGTAGTAAAGCAAAGCACGGTATCATGAGTATTCGCCACCAACAGGTGCTCTATAAAGTCTTCCTCTTTCATGTTCGTTGCAGACTTCCCACGCCCACCACGCCGTTGAGCACGATATTGGTCAGGTTGCTGTGTTTTCGCAT
>JAYPYM010000145.1:0-1206 GCA_038135915.1 Gammaproteobacteria bacterium | reverse complement strand
GCCCTGGTTTGATATAGTGAGCACCACAGGCTCATCGTCAATCAAGTCTTCAGCTGTCAAATCTTGTTTGGATGCTACGATCTCTGTTCTACGCTCATCCCCATACTGATCCCTAATCGCTATAAGCTCTTCTTCTATAACTCCTACCAGGCGAGCTGGCTCAGCCAAAATCAAACCCAGCTCGCGTATCTCTTCTAGCTTAGCCTGGTACTCAGACAGTAATTTCTCATGCTCCAGGCCAGTCAATTTCTGCAATCTCAAATCTAAAATTGCCTGCGCTTGGTCAGGCGATAGGTGATACAGCCCATCTACCAACCCAAACCGCTCTGGTAGATCATCAGGCCTACAGATGGACTCACCACCAGCTCGCTCTAGCATTTCAAGTACATTTCCAGGCTTCCAACCTTGACTAAGCAGGTTCTCTCTAGCTTCTGCAGTAGTATTGGACGCTTTAATGGTCGCAATGATTGGGTCAATATTTGAAAGCGCGATAGCCAGTCCCTCTAACACATGGCCCCGCTCTCTGGCTTTACGCAGCAAATAAATTGTTCGCCTGGTAACCACTTCACGGCGGTGTAACAAGAAGGACTGCAGTGCCTCTTTCAAATTTAAGAGCTTTGGCCTACCATCTACCAAGGCAACCATATTAATGCCATACACCATTTCCAACTGGGAATGAGCGTAGAGGTTGTTCAGCAGAACATCAGGGTTCTCGCCACGCTTCAAGTCGATGACAATCCTGAGCCCATCTTTGTCGGACTCATCACGTATTTCACTAATACCCTCAACTTTCTTATCCTTAACCAACTCAGCAATCCGCTCGATAAGGCGTGACTTATTCAGCTGGTAAGGTATCTCAGTGAAAACCAAGGTATCCCTGCCTTTTTTATCCGTTTCCACATGAGATTTAGCTCTCATATAAATTCGGCCTCGCCCTGTTCGGTAGGCTTCAACTATCCCGAGACGACCATTAATGATGCCTGCTGTAGGGAAATCAGGCCCTTGGACATATTCCATGAGCTGATTAATCTCTAAGGTCTCATCTGCTAGTAGCGCCAAACAAGCATTAACCACCTCTGTTAAATTATGCGGCGGTATATTAGTTGCCATACCAACGGCAATACCGGAGGAACCATTGACGAGCAAATTAGGTATTTTTGTCGGCAATACCCCAGGCATCCTTTCAGATTCGTCATAGTTAGGCAC
>JAYPYM010000144.1:6682-11469 GCA_038135915.1 Gammaproteobacteria bacterium | reverse complement strand
TGGCAATAACACCTTTAAACATCTAAACTTTGTGGTTACAATCTGCTTTAATCTTAACAGCAAATCTGTTTAGGGGCCCCAAAATTAGTCCGGGCATCTTTATTGGCGCATTTTTGGGAAATATCTCTGCTTATTTTACTGGTGAGTCCACACGGATCATCATCCTAGATTTCTTTTCTGCAGCTTGTAATGGAGCTGGAGACGTCATAGGTTGTCTAGTTAGTAGCTATTTAATTAAAAAACGTACAAATACAGCCATACCACTATTTAACACCCAGGATGTTTTTATATTTCTTTTAGGGGCAATAGTTGCTGGTGGTATTAGCGCTTTACTAGGCGTACCCCCATTATGGCTCACCGGACGGTTAGACGGCAACGGCTTGATGCTTGCTTTTAGCACCTGGTTCATAGGTGACACAGTCAGCATTATGGTATTTGCACCCATGCTCTTAGTGTTGACTAAAGAAACTAAAAATATTCAAAAGCAAAATAAAAGTAACATACTCTTTTCTATATCTGTTTTTTTTCTGTTGGGGGTCGTTTCAATTGCTATGGCTAATGAGCCAATTGAAATAGCGCTATTACTGCTAGCCCCAGTACTTATTTTAGTTATTTTGAATATTAACGAACGGGTTTCATACTTTTTTCTATCTGGCCTGTGTGTTATAGCGATCATAAAAGCTATGACTGGTAACCCAGCAATACCAATAGATGGAATATTAGAGCTACAGGTTTTTCTGGCGATTATTGCGATGACCATTCTCTTCACTCAAGGGCTAGTGATTGAGCGATCAAGGGCAACTGAAGCACTATCTAAGATTCAGGGCTAACTGATTAGCATGGTAGAAAACCAAGAAGAAATGCTGCTACAACGCGAATCTGATATTGAAAATGCGTTGGCGTTTACCAATACCGTGATATGGAAATATGACATTAATACAAGCGCTATCGTTTGGTCAGATACCGTTGAGAAATTGTTTGGATTAGCGGAAGGACACTTTCAGAATAACCTTGAATACCTAAAGTCCATCGTTCACCCCGAAGATCGGCCTGAATTACTGAAAAGTATCAAAGATAGTATCAAGCAAAACTGCTCGCACGATCATACTTTTCGCATACGTACGTCTGAAGGAAACATTAATTGGATTCATGGTTATTGGGGGACACAAAAAGATAAAAACAACAACCCTATCTATTTAACTGGTCTGATTCGAAATATAACTCAAGAATACGAAACTCAAAAAACGCTAAAAAAAGCCTTACATGAACTCCAGTTGGCCGTTAAAACTGCAAGACTAGGCATTTGGCGGTTCTTTTTATCAACAGGTAAACTTGAGTGGAATGATGAGCTATTTAAAATATATGACGTCAGCAGGGAAGCATTCGAACAGAACATAGACTGCTGGAAAGAAAAGGTTTTCAAAGACGACTTAACCTATGCTGAGCAGCGATTTGAAGAAATCATGAAAGGTGTATGTGTCTATGATGTAGAGTTTCGAATTTTAAGAGGAGACAATGAAATAAGATATATACAAGCATCTGGAGCCCCTATCTTTGACGCTAAAGGCAATATCGAAGAACTAGTAGGTATCAATTTGGATGTAACCCATATTCGCCAGCGAGAACAAGAGATCGCAGAGGCAGCTAGCGTTTTTGAGAACACCATCGAAGGGATCGTCATGACGGATTTAGAGGGCGTTATTCAGCAAGTGAACCCAGCTTTTGAGTCCATCACCGGATACCTACGTGAAGAGGTTGTTGGAAAAACTTGCAGAGTCCTTAAATCAGAAAAGCATGATAAAGATTTTTATATAGAAATGTGGCAGTCCCTTACTAGATTTGGTCAGTGGAAGGGTGAGATCTATAACAAAAGAAAGAACGGTGAAATATACCCTGAATTACTAACCATCAGCACCTCTCGGAACGAAAATAACAGCGCACTAGGGTTTGTTGCAGTTTTCTCTGATATATCAGTTTTAAAGGAATCACAAGCTAGGTTAAATTTTCTCGCACATCACGATCCCTTAACTCAACTACCAAACCGACTGCTTTTGGACGGGCGCCTAAAACAAAGTATACGCCATGCAGCGTGCCAAAATACAAAGTTAGCTTTAGTCTTTATTGATATCGATCACTTTAAAGATATTAATGATAGCTTTGGGCATATCACTGGAGATGCGCTATTGAAAAATTTAGCTGTTCGGTTCAAAGAGCACTTAAGAGAATCAGACACAGCCTCTCGAATCAGCGGTGATGAGTTTGTAATATTGTTTGAAAAAGTTCAATCACGTGAGGATATAAAAAGCATTCTAAAAAAATTAATCCACGCAGCTAAAGCACCTTTTATCCTGCATGGACGTGAGGTTAGAATCACTTTGAGTATGGGGGCAGCAATATTTCCAGATGATGCGACTGAGCCTCAAACACTGATGAGCCATGCAGATGCCGCTATGTATGCTGCGAAAGAAAGTGGAAGAAATACCTACCGCTTCTATACAAAATCGCTTACCCAAGCTTCAATCGATCAGGTTACTATCACTAACGCATTACAACAGTCAATCGAAAATCAAGAGTTTTCCATCGTCCTACAGCCACAAGCAAATGTAAGTAACTTCAAAATTACAGGCTTGGAAGTGTTACTACGTTGGCAACACCCAGTTCTGGGCACTGTTCCACCAGATAGTTTTCTTCATATTGCTGAACAAGCTGGGCTCTTGAGGGATATAGATATGTGGGTTCTAAAGAAATCTCTCTCAATAGGCAAGCACTTGCTTGATGAAGGCATTAATTTTGGTCGTTTGGCGGTCAACCTATCAAGCTCCCAACTTTCTGATAACAATTTTTCAATGAAAGTCGAGTCGTTAATGAAAAACGTTGGAATGCCAGCAATGAATTTAGAATTGGAGATTACCGAAAGTTTTATCATGCGTGGGCCCGATAGCTGTATTGGGAATCTTATTCACCTGAGAAATATGGGCATCCAAATATCTATAGATGATTTTGGAACTGGGTATTCATCACTTAGTTATCTAAAGCAACTGCCCATTGATAAAGTGAAAATTGATCGTTCTTTTATACAAGATATTCCAAATGATATTGACAATATGGCAATTACAGAAGCAATCATTTCTATGGGCCGAGCATTGAATCTAGAGGTTATTGCGGAAGGCGTTGAAACCCAAGCCCAGTTAGATTTTATCCACCAGTGCCAGTGTGATCAAGCTCAGGGTTTTTTGATTAGTAAGCCACTGAGCCTATCTGAACTTATAAAATATATGAAACAACACCAGCGTGCAGAATCAGCAAAAGACAATGAGGTTTTGGTTTACTAGGGCCTCAAACGATACAGATTACCTTGGTCTGTAGAAAAGTAAATCCAACCCGCTGGGCTCTCTTTCACAGCCCGAATGCGTTGTTTCAGCGGAGCGATTATTCTTTTTTCAGAGATTGCTAATCCATTATCATTAACTGCGATTAGATTAATATGTTGCAACTTGAGTGCTCCAGCAATTAATCTGCCCTGCCACTCTTTAAATGCGGTACCTTGATACACAATGAGGCTGCCTGGTGCAATAGAAGGTATATATACCTTAACGGGGTCTATATACCCTGGCCTCTTCTCAGCTTCACCAACTGCCACAGGTGCCCAGTACTCTTTTCCATAAGAAAGGATCGGCCATCCATAATTAGCTGCTTTAACGATGAGATTAATCTCATCCCCACCACGAGGACCGTGCTCTATCTCCCATAATTGGTTTTTTTTCTGATCGTAAAACAGCCCTTGGGGATTACGATGTCCATAACTCCAAATTTCCTTTAAACTGCCAGATGTATCAACAAAAGGGTTATCAGAAGGAATGGATCCATCCAATTTAAGCCGAAGTATTTTACCAGCATGAGTGCCCAAGTCCTGACCATTAGGTCGATGTCCACGATCTCCAATACCAAAAAACACGTGCCCTTTATCATCGAAAGCAATTCGGCTACCAAAATGCCGAGAAGTATCAGTTGCTGAATCAGTATGCAATAAAGTTTCCCAGCTCGTTAGCATATTACTTTTCCATTGTGCACGACATAGGACAGTAATGCTTCCATCGGTTGTAGAACGAACATAGGTTAAGTAAACCCAATTGATGCCAGGCCCAATAGCAACGTCTAGTAACCCCCCCTGACCTTTGACAAAAACTGGTAAATCATGGGATATTGGCTTGATAGATCGCGTATGCAAATTTAAATAGTAGAGACCACCACTCCGTTCTGTTACTAAGAGTTCATCCTCGTTTAAAAAAGCGATTCCCCAGGGTATCTTAAACCCATTCGCCACTTGCTCAACTCGAAATGCCATCCCATCTAGAACATCAGAAAAAATAAAACCTGATGCTAATTGAGGTGAAGCGCTAAGCCTTTGATGAAACCCAAGAACAACAAGCAAACTCAACAGCACTAATCTGAAAACCGCTTGAAAATAAATCATCCCATGCTCCATATTCATGCGTCAGTATCGACTAACTGAATACTACCATTACCACCATTTAGTATGATAATATCACCGTTTTTAAGTAATTTCGTCGCGTTCCCAACTGCTAAAACAGCTGGTATACCAAACTCTCGAGCAATAATAGCACCATGAGAAAGCATCCCACCTGTTTCTGTAATCAAACCCTTTATCTTTGGAAATAGCGCGGTCCATCCCGGATCTGTAAACCGCGTCACCATTATCTTACCTGAAGGCATTGTTTTGGCCTGCTCTATAGTATAAACAATCGCTACCTCGCCCTTGACTTCTC
>JAYPYM010000144.1:0-6672 GCA_038135915.1 Gammaproteobacteria bacterium | reverse complement strand
CTACCGACCTGGTGTTTAAAGCTATTTTCTTCAACTTTATTCCTCCAAAGCTCATTAGGAGGACGGAAGTTTCTAAAGCCTCGGTATCGCATTCTATTTTTAGCAATGGTTTTACTCAACAGGCTCTTTTCATACTTCATGTTAGAAATCATAGCAGGTGGTAAGAAAAAGATATCTGTAACATTATCCAACAACTTTTCTTCGAAGAAAATATCACCAATTGCTAGACATGCGCGTCGAATTTGATAATACATCTTCGTGGATCGATCTCTGAAGGCTTCTCTCAACCAAAGCAATCGCCGGTGATCTACTATAGCACTTCTCATAGAAGCAGAAATATGCTTTCCAGCGACTTGGTCTAACTCTTTTTGCTCAAATCCATCAGTATTTATCTGACTAAAAGATTCGCCAACTGAAGGATCTAGTATATAAGCCTGTAACAGCTCAAAAACTTTCGATGGATCTTCTTCCCAGCTTGGTTTAGAAATATCTAATTCTTGATCGCTGTGATACCCAAAATGACAAAGAAAATCTTCTATTGACTCTTGTATCGCTGGCAACTGCTTATCCGCAAATTGATTAACAAGTTCATCTACTGACTGCTCTCTGTAATGCGACAATAATTCATCATCCAAATTTATTTTTTTTGTAATCTCCCAAAGGGCCAAACTAGGTTTCAGATGACTAATATTCCGCAAACCTGAAACAAGCTTCAAATAGATTTCATCACCATCGAGCCCATGTTTTTCAAGTAGCTCTTTGAATAAAGTGGTGTTATTGGAATGAATATAGATCAGTTTGAAGTAAGCTTGTTCGACTTTCAGGTAGTCTATATTGATAAGCTGAGTAAAACGCTCAATTCGAGCCTCAAAGTCTAAAGAAAACCAATTAAGATATTGATATGCATGAATCACCTTATCTAAAGATGCTAATTCTTGTTCGGATTGCTCTAGTATACGCCTAACTTGTTGCTTTATTTTCCATAGGCTTTTTATACCTCTAAATAGTGAGGCGAGCGTATAATGTGTCACTTTTCCTTTACCTGGGTATCTAGGCTCAATACCCAAATCCTCGTCAAACTTTCTCTCTACAAAACCAGGTATCTTTTGTACACAGGTCTTAACTGAAGACAAATTCCAATAAGCGTAAAGCATACGGTGCATACACCAAGGCCTAGTACTTGGTGCTTTAAGACTTTTGTCGAGCAAAGAAACCGACTCTAAATAATGTTCTATTGATGTAGAAAAAGCCTCTTCATAAAGGCCATACATCAAAGGTGTCGTAATGTCTGCCGCTATCCCACCATCTTTGAAATCTGCATTGGTCCAGTCATCTTCAACTTTAAATTCTATATGCGTTAAAGGCCGAGCTTGGAGAACAAATACTTCATCACCACAAATAGCCCACTCGATATCTTGAGGCTCCCCAAAAAGTTCTTGAATAGATAAACTCACTTGCACAATCAAATCAAGCTGGGCAGTTGACAACATAGATTGGTCAACCTTTTTAGGTGATACTAATGTTTCTTGATACCAATCAAACAAGTAAGCATCAGGATTGATACGCCCACTCACTAACGCATCTCCTAACCCAGAAACTGCCTCAACCAATATATGAGTATCCACCCCTGAACCTGGATCAACGGTGAAACACACACCAGAAAAGTCCGGGCTCACCATTTCCTGAATAACTATGTTTAATGCCAAAGATTCAAAATCGATACCTTTCTTTTTACAATAAGCAGCAACCTGTGGGGATTTTAATGCCGATATAGATGCAATCAAAGCATCCATTAGTTGCTCAAAAGTTGTTATATTTAGCTGTGAAAAAAACATTCCAGCAAATGAAGCATACTTGCCATCCTCTAGATTAACTGAACTTCTAAGAGCAAAGGCTTCTCCCTTCTTAAAGTAGGTCAAACATTGTCGCCACAGAAAGTTAGCATAGCTACCTATTTCACTTAAATATTCAGAAGGAAAAATAAAACCTTTGGGTATTGGGTATCCAGCTTGAAACAGCCGTGCTAGCTGGTTCGCTTTTCCACCATAGCAAAAATGAGATACATCTTTAAAATCGATTATTTTCATTTAATATGTAGAAATGAGTTCTCTTGTTCAGAATGGCTGCTTACGAATTTTCATCATAAACAAAAGATAATTAATAGCAAGATGCAAAAAACCATAGAACAAGGTGCCAATTGCAAAGTGCAGAATAGAAAAGTCAGAAAATATCAGTAATAATAATAAAATACATATCACAGAATCGAATTGATCAACTAGCGCTTGGAGACGAAAAGACATTTCACCAGGCTTAATATTCAACTGACGTTTAACAAAACTATTGGGCAGCTCCCCCAATATATAACCAAACCCATATAAAAAACCAAAAAATAATGGCCCATGTTGGTTAAAATCAAGTAAATTATAGCGCTGAAAGAAAGGATAGTCTTGGCATAACGAGTACAGATAAGTAAATATAATTGAAGCTATTATCATAACAAAGAGGCCACGATAGGTTTTATGGTCGCCAAATACTCGTTTACCTCTGAAAGTTAGGTAATGATCAAGTGGAAATTTTATCTTCTTAAACCAATCCCATTTGACAACTAACATATGGATGATTGAGGCTAGAATAACGGGCAAGGCTAGTAGTAGCAGAGAAATAAATATACTCGAGTACATATTAGAAAACCGATTCCCGAGTAGCCTGTTTAATTAAAAAACCATTACGCTCTGCTAAACCCCTAATATAAGCCACCTGAATTGGAGTAATGTCACCAATTGAAAAATCACCCTTTACGCCTTCTAAAGCTAACACCAGGGTCTCAGCTATACAAGCATATACGACTCCTTTATCCAATCTGTAACCAGGTTGATACAAGCTCTCTTCGTTTGGTAAATCTACTAACCCACCCCTAACCACTTCGATGTTTTTGTTATTATCAAATATTGCCTGTTTGAGATTAGAGGGAACTGATACGTCGCAAACCAAGGAACCAAACTTAAAATGGGATTCATTTAGAAATGCTTCAGGAGAGCTAGTTGCGATCACCACAACATCTGATTCAGATAGAAAATCTAAATCGCTCTTGACTTGGAGAGGTGATTTTTCACCCATTTCCAGTATTAAGGATTGATACCATTGGGCTGAATCACATAAAGCTTCAGTTGTTATAAAATGTTGGTAAGTCTCGGATAACCTCAAAGCATGCTCAAAATCTGGGTGCAAAGAAACACTGGAATCTTGGTTCTTTAAACTGTTAAAGACATCTATTAATAGCGTTTCAACGAATTTAAACACCTTGTGATCACTGTCCACCGAAGCACCACCTTTCAGATAGAATCTAGAAAAATAAGGTAGCAAGGCCTTAACATATGTCGAACAAATATTGCCGGCAGCACCCAAGACACCTAAACTGAAGGCAGGTTTGCTAACAAAGCTATTGGCAGAAAAGATACGCCTACAAATCACTTCAACGCCCGCTGCAACCGTATAACTATTGCCCGTGGTGATACAGGCAGTCAAATTTTGGATACTTTTTCCATTGTTTGTCAAAATAGAATTGTATTGCCCTAGCCCGATATGAGAACAAGAGTAGTCCTCTGCCAAAAAGTCTACCGCTCGCTGAATTAAACTGACATAAGATTCAAGATCCTTCCCGATTAGCGCTTCTTTAGCCATGTCTGAAGTAAAAAACAAACCTGCTACATGCAAACTCACTTTTTTACCTTGATTGTTTTCAATGATTCTTATTTGACAAAGAACAGGCACCGCTACATCAATGATTAAAGCTAAAAACCTATCGATCTCATGCTTGGGTAGGACGCCCAAACTAGGGTCACCTAGTTGTACATCTGAAGTGTCAATATAGTGCGCGACAAAACCGGCATTAGATTCTGTATCTAAGGATTTTTCTATCGAAATGGTTTCTTGCCCGAAATCAACCAAGTCTCTTAACGCTTGACAAGATGGATCCAGCAGATGCTCTATTAGCTTATAGAAGTCCCTGCACCGTACAATCTCACATAAAGATGACAAACCAGAATATAATAAATCAATTTCTTCTTCTGTTATGAAAAGGCATGGCAATATTTTAACACCGTTATTGCCTGACAAAGTGGGAGCAACACGAATATGCCACTTATTAAGCAGATAACTAGCAAATAAATACACCAAAAATCCATTGCGTGAAAACATTTGAAAACTTAAATTTGCACTCGTGTCTAAATCTAGAAAAGATATTCCCCACATCAAACCGCAGCCTTGTACTTCCATGATTACATCCGGGTAATGCATGCATAATTGATTGAGTTTATAACCAATATGCGACTCCAGACTTTGCACTAAATGCGAATACCTCTTACTGATCTCAAGCGCTTTTAAGGCAACGGATGCCGAGACCTCATCATCCGCATAGGTGCTTGTGTGCAAAATGTCAAAATCACTATCGTAATGCTGAGCATTTATCACTAACGCTGAGATTTTTGCATACCCACCACCAAGCGCTTTACTAAGGCAAAAGTAATCAGCATCTATACATACTCTATTTGCATAGCAAAATTTACCAGTTCGGTAGCTTCCTGATTGAATTTCATCAAAAATTAATGGTACGCAATACTGCTTTGTTACTGAGCGTAGAACTTTCAACAACTCAGTTGATAAAACCCGGACGCCGCCCTCCCCCTGTACCGGTTCAACAATGACGCCCAACAAATTCGAGAAATGTTGTGTCTCTTCACCTATTTCATCTAAAGCCATGAGCTTAGGAATACTAAGTTGAATCACTGATTCAGTGAAGTATTGCAAAAAATCAGATTTGGTATGATCAAAAAATCGGACGTTAGCCCAATTACCTAAATCAAATCCTTCCCTGAATCTTTCATTATGAGTCAGGCTCAACGCACCAGTTGTCTTACCATGAAAGGATCGCTTAGCAGCCAGCAACACCGGTGCCTCTACCTCAAAACTTGCTTTAAAAGTCGCTAGAACAGCTGCCTCATATAGGTGAAATTCACTGTAATCTTTGCCATTAAATTCAACAGAAAAACGTTTGTTCTGCTTGGAAAAATTTTGCCTAATTTCATGCAGATTCGACTGCAGTTTTACTAGGAGCATATTTTTACGTTTGCTAAAGCTTAAAGCAGCATGTTTAATTGCAGCCTCTACAGCTTCAGCGCCAGAATTACAAAGTGTGGTAACATAGCTTTGGTCAGAAATTTGACCAAGCGCCTCACTAATAAAAGCACCCAAATCGCAGGCACGCTCTTTAAAAGCAAGTTGTGAGTGAATAGGTCGATTCTCAGCAAGTAGCTGCATTAAATGGACTTTAACATCTGGATGGTTATGACCGAGCAGTAAAGAGCCGTAACCGCCAATAAAATCCATAACAGCCTGAGTTTGCCCACTAGGTTTCTTGTAATATAAATACCCACCTTCTGCTTTCGTATAAGCGTGATCCAACGCCAGCAGTGACAATAATTGGTGGAGTTTTGGCTTGAAGCAAGCAGTATCACTACTCAAGGTTAACCCTAATTCAAAAATTAATTTAATATTTGGTTACTAGCCTAGCGGCAAAGAAACAAGCACCCATAAAGCTTGCGAATACACCAGGCTGATCATCGTTATTCTTATAGGGAATATTGTGCCACATTCTATTTTGGAACTCAAAAAAGCATCGTTACTAAAACCAGTTGATTAGATCTTTTTCACAGCTTTGGCGCTAAAGGCCATTATTAAAGCATCATTCAACAATACGTTTACTTGAATATACTGAAGCGTTATCTGTTAGAATTCAGGTTTTCTAATGATGTACAAGCATACTCCTTTCCTGTTATGTGAGCCTCACCATGAATCAAATTAACTACCACCATTTATTATATTTTTATACCATCGCTAAAGAAGGCAGTATCACCAAGGCCGCAGAAAAACTACACTTAACCCCACAGACCATTAGCGGTCAACTCACTGCTTTTGAAAAATACCTTGGTTTTGAATTATTTGAGAGAAGATCCAAGAGGCTTCATTTAAATGAAACTGGAAAAATGGTTTTCAGCTATGCGGAAGATATCTTTTCTTTGGGTAATGAATTACAGCAAGTATTAAAAAATGGACAAACGGGCAAGAAATTTTCTGTCACGGTGGGTGTCACTGATGTGATTCCTAAAGTGCTCGCTTTTGATTTATTGAGCAAATTATTCGAACTAGAAGAAGCTTTCAAGCTTGTTTGCAGAGAAGGTGAATTCGATCTCCTAATGGGAGAGTTAGCACTGAGTAAGATAGATCTTATTCTATCGGATCGCCCCATTACGCCGGGTTCGGCCATCAAAGCTTATTCACACTTACTAGGTGAAACAGGGATAACATTCTATGCCGAAAAACGCGTAACAAAAAAGCTAGCAAAAGATTTCCCTCTATCCCTCGACAATACCCCTTTATTGATAAGCGGCGACAAGTCAAACCAAAAGCTCAACTTAATAGCATGGTTTGAGGAGCTTAAAATTACTCCAAATATTGTTGCAGAGTTCGACGACAGTGCACTAATGAAATATTTTGGGCAGGCAGGCAGAGGTGTATTCTGTACTCCGAGTATTATTAAGGACCACATAGTCAAACACTGTAATGTAGGCGTTATCGGCTCAACAGAAGATGTCAAAGAAAGATACTACATTATAT
>JAYPYM010000143.1:9407-11537 GCA_038135915.1 Gammaproteobacteria bacterium | reverse complement strand
CCCCTGCAGTATATCAAGCGTAAATGCTAGCAGAACAACAACAGGAGACTAGCCAACATCTACCCCTGACTCAGGTGGAGACTACTCAACGGCCAACCGCTAAAAGTTTTGACCCGAACACTTGGCGGTTTTTGCATTAAAGTTACCACATCGGATAGGTGGCACCCAATCTGCTACGATATCCATTGATCCAGGCAGGTAATCTGACCAAGCATCACCTGGTACCACTCCGTCGGTCTGCCAAACAACCTCAAATTGACCATCATCTTGAATTTCTCCAATCAGAACTGGCTTAGATAAGTGATGGTTTCTATTCATTACAGCTGTACCACCCGTCAAGTTAGGCGTGGTAATACCTATCATCGCTTTCTCAACTGTATCGACATCTGTCGTACCAGCTTTTTCAACCGCTGCCGCCCACATGTTAAAACCGATATAAGTGGCTTCCATTGGATCATTAGTAACACGATCTTTATCTTTGATGAAGGCTTTCCACTGCTTAATGAAAGCTTCATTTTCATCACTCTCTACGCTTTGGAAGTAATTCCAGGCAGCAAGGTGGCCAACCAAGGGACCTGTATCAAGTCCAGAAAGCTCTTCCTCACCCACTGAAAAAGCAACAACTGGAATATCTTCGGCAGAAATACCTTGGTTTCCTAGCTCTTTATAGAAAGGTACATTTGCATCACCATTAATAGTAGATACGACAGCAGTTTGCTTACCTTCACTACCAAACTTTTTAATATCCGATACGATACCCTGCCAATCAGAATGGCCAAAAGGCGTGTAGTTGATCATGATATCTTTCTCATCAACACCCTTCGCTTTAAGGTAAGCTTCTAGAATCTTATTGGTGGTACGTGGGTAAACATAATCAGTACCCGCTAACACCCAGCGTTTGACACCGATTTCGTTCATCAAGTAGTCCACAGCTGGAATGGCTTGTTGATTCGGAGAAGCACCAGTATAAAATACATTTTTTGACGACTCCTCACCTTCGTACTGAACTGGGTAGAACAGCAAGCCATTTAACTCTTCAATAACGGGCAAGACTGATTTTCGCGATACAGATGTCCAGCAACCAAAGATCACATCTACTTTTTCTTTGGTTAATAACTCACGCGTTTTTTCTGCAAAAAGCGGCCAATTAGATGCTGGATCAACCACTACTGGCTCTAGCTTTTTACCTAGCAGACCACCTTTCTTATTCTGCTCTTCAATCATCATTAACACGGTATCTTTCAAAGTCGTTTCCGAGATTGCCATGGTGCCAGATAGCGAATGCAAAACACCGACCTTTATCGTTTCAGCCGCAATGGAAATAGCAGACATCGACAATGATATGAATGCGATCTTAGCTACCAACAGTTTCTTCAATTTCATATAAATCTCCTGAATTAAATGCTTATTACTGCTTAAAATGTAAATAGTGCTTCAAGGGCAAATGTGTCTGTATCAACATCTGTTAGGTCGTCTGTATCCATGCGGTACTCGGCCACCAATAAAAGATTGTCACCTACTGCCATGCTAGGTGCTAACGTAATCGCACTCATGTCAGTCGTCGTTGTTCCAGCGGCATTCTCTGTCTCATAAGCGTGATAACGCACAGTAAAGCCATAATCACCCGACGCATAGTTGCCCATGACTAGATAGCCATCCGACTCAGAGTCAGTAAAAACAGTATCTTCAGCAGTGTTATATTCAGCGGCTAAAGTCAATGGACCGGTAACAAAAGAGCCCCATAGGTTGAGCGCTTTTTTATCTTCTTCAGTCATGTAAAATAGTTTCGCTGTGATAGCCTCGCTTGGACTAAAATGAACGCCTACTTCAGTACCCAGGTTTTTGGTATCAGTTTCAATTGGGTTAGCAAACACATCATTCACAACTGAAAGGGTAACCGCTAATGCATCGCTAGCTACGAACTTTCCGGATATACCCTGCTGGTAAAACCCATAAAAAACTGGGGCATAGCCTGTACCACTGTATTGAAATAAGCCTGTTGGCTCTTCTGTCTCCCAACCTGAGTAGCTCAGAAAGCGACCAGCTTTAACACTAAATTGATCATTCACTTGTTTGGTAATAAAAGCTTGCTCTACAAAGGTTTCATCAGTCCCACTTCCATCACCTGAT
>JAYPYM010000143.1:0-9397 GCA_038135915.1 Gammaproteobacteria bacterium | reverse complement strand
TCAATGTCAACTTGTGCTGAAACGCCATCAGTGCCTTGGTACATGAAATTGGTTTCAACTTGGTCGACACCAAATACTTTGTCAGTACTGGCTGCACCATCCATGTCGGTATATACGAAAGACATGTCAATAAAACCAGTCACGCTAAACCCCTTGCCAAGCTCGATTTCAGCATGACTTGCCGACGATATCGTAATGATACTGGCAGTAATAGCTGAAAGGAGGGTAGTTTTTGAAATAGTCATCAGTTTCGGCTCCCCATAAAAATTGGAAAAAAAATAAACACAGTGCTCAATAGCTATTCAAAAGAACATTTGTCTAAGAGTATGTAAATTAGCTATAATGGCCGACAGAGATTATCCCAAGCCGTTCGAAAGAGGAATATTCGGCAGTATGCGATAAGAGATACGTCATTTAACGTATATACAAGACCTCCTTCCACTCTACTCAAGTCAGAAATCAAGGCATGACTGCGTGAAACAGACAATTGCATCCGAACACACTGCTTTTAATGATGATGTAATGCAACCTCGCAGACGATACAATCAATGGGTAGCAGATGAAATGCTAGAGGACTTTGCGCTACGCCATACCGCAAGGCGTGCTCGAAGATGGTCATTCTCACGAATAGCGAATACCGCGCTGGGCACCAGTGCATTTTTAGTGCTTGAACTCTTAGGCGCAACCATTGCAATTAATTACGGTGTCTACCATTCGCTCTGGGCCATTGCAGTAGTCTGTACGCTACTATTTCTCTCCGGCCTGCCAATAAGTTATTACGCAACGAAATATTCTGTTGATATAGACTTACTGACACGAGGTGCAGGCTTCGGTTACATTGGCTCCACTATATCTTCTCTCATTTACGCATCTTTTACTTTCATCTTTTTTGCCCTTGAAGCAGCGATTCTCGCCAGTGCACTTGAGTTGCTTCTCGGCATACCAATGTGGTTTGGCTACATTGTCAGTGCACTCGTGGTCATCCCGCTTGTAACACATGGTATTGCAATCATCAGCAGGTTCCAGCTCATTACACAGCCGATCTGGTTGTTACTTCAAACTGCACCTATTATCTATATCGCGCAACACCCAGAAGGTATATTCCAACAATGGTTAAATTATACGGGTGAGCATTCAAACACTAACGAACATTTCAGCTGGATAACTTTCGGCGCTGCAACAACAGTACTGTTTGCATTGGTTGCACAAATTGGCGAGCAAGTTGACTTCTTACGTTTTTTGCCTGAACCATCTTCAGACAAAAACAATCTCAAGCGAAATAGAGCACGAAAAAAATGGTGGGCAGCAATTGTGATCGCTGGCCCCGGTTGGGTATTATTTGGTGCAGTCAAACTCTGTATAGGCACAATATTCGCCTATCTTTTGCTACAACAAGGCCTAACAGCAGAAGAGGCAGCAGACCCAACTCAAATGTATTGGGCCGCGTTCGGACACTTTGGTTTATCACCAGACGTTGCCCTTCTCCTAGCCGCCATCTTCGTCATTGTTTGCCAGGTAAAAATTAATGTTGCAAATGCTTATGCTGGTTCCCTAGCCTGGTCCAATTTTTTTTCCCGACTCACGCACCATCATCCTGGAAGAGTCGTCTGGCTGATCTTTAATGTCGCTATATCACTCATGCTCATGGAGTTGGGCGTCTATCGGGCTATTGATACCTTACTTCATCACTATTCTGTACTCGTGTTAGCATGGTTCGGTTCCATCGTCGCGGACCTTGTAATCAATAAGCCTTTAGGCCTAAGCCCAAAGCATATAGAATTTAAACGATCCAAGCTCTATGATATTAATCCGGTCGGCGTCTGCTCAACAATATTAGCCGCAACTCTGGGTTTTATTGCCAGCACCCATGTAATGGGAGAAGCGCTTGCAGCCTTTTCTGGGTTTATCGCATTCTTTCTACCATTCCTAACAGTGCCAACGATTGCCTATTTTACTGCCGGCAAGTATTACCTGGTCAAAACAACGTCGAAATACCCCCAAGCCTTGAGCAAAGAAAATAATCTTTGCTCTGTTTGCCAAAATCAATTTGACAGAGAAGACATCAGCCATTGCCCAGCCTACAAGGGATCCATCTGCTCCCTGTGCTGCGCACTTGAAACACGCTGCAAAGACCAATGTCGCCCAGGTGCAAACATCAGCGCACAAGTAGAAAAGAGTTTGAGACCCTTCTTTTCAGAAAGAGTTTATGAGCTAATGATGGGCCCGATTGGACAGTTTTTACTCATTGCTCTAGCCATTGCACTCATAACATTCGGTATTTTTTACGTATCCTATGCAACATTTATCGAAACAACCGCGATATCTACAGTGATAACAAAACAAATTCTCGCGACCTGTTACTTATTACTGCTCATTTTAATTGGCGTGCTTGCATGGCTGTTCGTTTTAGCACAAAAAAGTACGCACATGGCGCAAGAAGAAAACGATCTAAAAACACAAAAATTAAGCAACGAAATTACCGCACACAAGCTGACGCTCAACCAACTAGAACTCGCAAGAAAGGCGGCAGATTCAGCAAACACTGCAAAAAGCAACTATATCACATCTCTAAGTCATGAGCTCAGAACACCGCTCAATGTCATACTCGGATACGCACAACTCTTACAAAAAAGCCCTCACATCCCTGAGGAACAAAAGGATAACCTCTCTATACTACACCGAAATGGCGAACACCTTGCTACTCTGATAGAAGGCTTGCTTGAGATCTCAAAAATTAAAGCGGGTAGACTAAACCTAAATGCCGCCCATGTAAGATTGGACCTGATGCTAGAGCAACTAGTCAAGATTTTTAGGCAACAGGCGGAATCTAAAGGACTGTCATTTAACTATAGTTGCGCAAAAAATCTGCCGAACACCATAAAAGTGGATGAAAAACGATTACGCCAAATTCTCATGAATCTATTATCGAATGCCATAAAGTTCACCGAACGCGGCAGTATCACTTTTTCGATAAAATACCGCGGACACGTTGCTAGATTCAATATAACCGATACAGGCTACGGCATTAGTGAGAACAAGCTCAATGAAATATTCACACCTTTTATGCGCGGTGAAAACGCCGAAAGAAAACAGATTTCAGGCTCTGGGTTAGGGCTCACAATCTGCCGTCAATTGGCGAATATCATGGGCGCTGAAATTGAAGTGTCCAGTCAACTAGGTATCGGCTCCACATTCACTTTGCTATTGCAAGCATCACCCGTTGAAAAACAAGTCCCCGAGTACAGTACCTTAGCAACAGTAATTGGTTACCAGGGCAAACAAAAAACCATTCTGGTCGTAGATGATAATAAAGACCATCGTACATTGCTCTTGAATCTTTTACAGCCCATTGGTTTTCGTGTGCTTGAAGCCTTGGATGATAGATGTGTTCAAATAGCTGAGAGCGAAACAATTGATTTGGTATTACTCGATGTAAGACTCGGCAACATATCTGGATGGGATATTGCTGAAAAACTTCGCGAGAGGTGTAAAACACTTCCCATCATTATGGTTTCAGCTAATGCAAGAGGCTTTTTCAGTCATATGCCGAATAAATCAATTCATGATGATTATCTAGAAAAACCACTTCAGCTTGATGCTTTACTTGAAAAAATCGCTTCACTAATATCAGTTCAATGGAACTATGAAAGGAACAAACCGCTTAATTTAGGTTTAGAAGGCCAACCAAGCAAGGGTTCGAGCAGCCTAAAACACCTACCTGCTATCGATGCTAAGTCAACAGCCCAAACACTCATTGAACTTGCTAGGATAGGCAATTTAAATGGAATTCTTGATTGTCTGAATGAACTGGAAAACAATAAAAACAGGTGCAATATGAGCACCGAAAAAGCTCTCCTTGCTCAATTGCGCCATCTGGCAAAAACATTTGATTTTGAACACTTCATTCGTCTTATAAAAGAAACCATGCTGTCAGAAAGGATACCTGCTGATGAATCACTCTGATCCGCTTGCTTACCCTGAAAAAGATACCATCACAGCACTCATCGTGGATGATTCACCTGACTCCTTAGGCATGCTCAACAATGCGCTCAGCGCTCAAGGCATGACTGTGCTTGTTGCTTTAGGCGGGTTACAAGCACTTAATATCATCAAACAAATTACTCCAGACATCGTGCTATTGGATGCAGTAATGCCAGATATCGATGGGTTTGAAACCTGTTCGGAAATAAAAAAAGCAAACCCAAACCTACCCGTTATCTTTATGACTGGGCTGACTGAAACCACTGACATCGTTCGCGGATTAGAGGCAGGCGCTGTTGACTACATCACCAAACCCATCAATACCAAAGAAGCGATTGCTCGATTAAAAGTACATGTGCACAACGCTCGACGATTATTCAGCGCTAAAGCTGCTCTGGATTCCGCTGACCAATCTATCATAGCAATTGACTCACTGGGCAATATTCTCTGGGCTACAAACAGGGCTCAAACACAGTTAGACCAATACCAACAAGACACTTTTAAACTATCATCAGATTTACATACCGCCTTAAAAGAGCATTGGCTAATGGATCCCAATACCACGATTCAAATTGAAGGTTTTGATCATAAGCAAGTGGTGACTGCTAGCTATCTCAATAAACTCGGAGCGCAACATTTAATACGTTTGGCCGGCAATAGCCAAAACACAGATAGCAAGAAATTAGCAGAAAAGCTGCCTGTCACCCAACGCGAAGCTGAAGTCCTACTTTGGCTCTCAAAAGGAAAATCAAATTGGGATATTGCCACAATACTGGGCATTAAACCTAGAACCATTAACAAACATCTTGAGCAGATCTTTAAAAAGCTGGAGGTCGATAACCGAACCGCTGCTGCTGGGATCGTCATCGAAGTCTTTTCAGCCGAAAGCTAAAAACAACAGATGCTCTATAACCTTTGCTGGGACCATCTCATCAATTGTCCACGAGTTAAATCAGCGCCTTCACCTGATTAGCCGCTTGTCTCTAATGTCGACCTACAGCTTTTTAAAAGGCCACTTCTTTAGCCTTACCCCAAATTGGGAACGTAATAGAAATATGGCGCTTATGCTTAGTGATCAGATACTGAAATTGTATGATTTCTTCTGCCACCACCGGATACAATCTTCTTATATATCTAGCAAATTGAAGACGATATGAGGTAAAAAAATAAAAGAAAAAGTTCATTTTTGTCCATCTATATTATGAGTACAGATATCCATCATACGGAGGACGCATGAAAAAAACTCAATATAAAAACCACGAATTAAATAGCCATTTAGCGTGTTTTTCGGTTTCGATAAAAACACGCCAGCATCAGCATCCCCACCCTGGTCATTGAGTGCTAACAAAATAATCTTAAATAAAGATATTTTCTACAAGAAAAATACAAATAAATTCAAACATATCAATTATAAGGGTTTGTTAAATGCCTAGCTTATTAAAGTATCGCTATCTCATTCATTCTAAACCAGTAGACCTATTAAAAAATAAACTGATACAAGTCTGCTTAATAATATCTTTTCTAGTCTATTTATCCGTTTTACCAGGTTGCAAGGCAGCTTGCACATGTGAGGGTGAAGATTGCGATTCCGTCGAAAATCAAACGTGCACAGTTGAAATAATTAAAGACGATACCGATGATACTGAAAACCCGTAGATTTTAAATCTTAAACGCCGTGAGACACTGACAATAGCGCCTGATCTCTCGCAAACATCAGTAACGCTATTGGACAGATTTAGCAAACTTAAAAAAACAAACCTCTACCACCCTATAACAGACACCCTAAGACGGTCAATTATCGTCCAACATAAAGTTTCACCAAAAATAAGCAACCTGGACCACTATTTGCTTTGTTTTTTTACGCGCTCATCTTATTAAGATGAGACTGTTTTGTCAGATTCATTTCTCTAGTCAATTTCTAGCATTTTTGGATTCTGCCTATGCCATTACCTAACGCCAATCAAACAAGGTCAGAAACTGGTTCTGCTGTACAAAGCGTGCTACGTGAGCGCAGACAATATAACCAGTGGGTTGCTAACCAAACCTTAGAAGATTATGCATTAAGGTACACAGCTCAAGGCGCTCGTCGTTGGTCATTTGGTCGAGTAACTCAAACTGCCCTAGGAACCATTTCCTTTCTCGTATTAGAAGCAATTGGCGGTTCAATCACCATTAGTTTTGGTTTTACAAACGCAATTTCTGCAACGCTTTTGGTTGGGCTAATTATTTTCTTGATTAGCTTGCCCATCACCTACCACGCAGCAAAGCAGGGCACCGATATTGATCTGCTTACACGTGGTGCAGGCTTTGGTTATATCGGATCTACCATCACCTCATTAATCTACGCTTGCTTTACCTTTATATTCTTCGCACTCGAAGCCGTGATCATGGCATTTGCTCTTCACCTTACCTTAGACTTACCACTGTCACTTGGGTATATCGTCAGTTCAGTTATCGTCATCCCTCTAGTGACTCACGGCATTACTTTGATAAGCCGTTTTCAAGTATGGACACAACCGCTATGGACCATACTTCAGGTGACACCATTGGTTGTCATTGCATTCAAAGCAGATGAAGCCTGGTCTTCATGGATGAATTACTCAGCTAATCATCTACAGAATAACTTTAACCTACTCGCATTTGGAGCAGCAAGTGCGGTGGTTTTCTCACTGATTGCCCAAATCGGAGAGCAAGTCGACTATGCACGATTCCTACCACTAAAACAAAAATCCACCTGGCGTTGGTGGGCAGCGGTAATTGCCAGCGGCCCCGGCTGGATTATTATTGGCGTGGTAAAAATATTGATAGGCTCTTTCCTAGCGGTACTTGCTATGAGCCATGGTATATCCCCATCCTTAGCTTCCGACCCAAATTACATGTATATAACGGCCTTTTCTTACTTTTCACTATCACCAGAAATCACCCTGGTCCTTTGTTGCTGTTTTGTTATTTTGTCCCAAATCAAAATTAATGTTACCAATGCCTACGCTGGCTCTATAGCTTGGTCTAATTTCTTTTCACGCATCACCCACCACCACCCTGGAAGAGTTGTTTGGCTTGTGTTTAATGTTGTGATTGCGCTCTTACTAATGGAATTAGGCATTTATCGAGTGTTAGAGCAGATACTGAGCGGGTATTCCATTCTTGCTCTAGCTTGGATTGGAACGCTGGTTGCAGATCTGGTGATTAATCTGCCACTTAAACTGAGACCAGATATTATTGATTTCAAACGTGCTCATTTATACGACATCAACCCCGTTGGCATTGGCTCGATGTTTTTAGCCTCCACGTTAGGTTTTATATCCTATTTCGGTTTTCTGGGTGTAGAGGCTCAAGCTATGGCTTCTTTCATTACACTAGCAGCTACTTTTGTTTTTTCACCGCTTATCGCTTATATCACCTCCGGAAAATATTATATCGCACGACAACCATCAGTATTCGGCGAGCAGAAAGAAATCACTTGTTGTATTTGTGAAAACGAGTTTGAAACCGAAGACATGAGCCATTGCCCAGCCTACGCAGGTCCTATCTGTTCACTATGCTGCTCATTGGACAGCCGGTGCCAAGATCAATGTAAAACAAATGCCAGATACTCTGATCAATTGATGCTGTTTTTCGGAAAGTGGCTACCAACAAAGTGGTTACGTATTTTTAACACACCAATTGGTCATTTTGTTGGCATATTTGCATTCATTAGTTTAATCATCGCTTGCTTGTTAATGCTAGTATATATCCAACTCTCTTTTGAGATTCAGGACGATTCCGATACACTGAGTCACGCGCTGATCAATGTATTTCTAATATTGCTCATTATCATAGGCATTGTCTCTTGGATGTTTTCTTTAGTGCAAGAAAATAGACGAATCGCTCAGAATGAATCACGTAAACAAAATGAACTCTTGCGTACAGAAATTAAGGCTCACGAGAAGACCGACCAAGCGTTACAAGCAGCAAAAGAGCAAGCTGAATCTGCTAATCGAGCCAAAAGTCGCTATTTAACAAACATGAGCCATGAATTGCGGTCACCTCTCAACGCTATTATGGGCTATGGACAACTATTA
Source organism: Gammaproteobacteria bacterium (assembly GCA_038135915.1). Taxonomy (GTDB): domain Bacteria; phylum Pseudomonadota; class Gammaproteobacteria; order Pseudomonadales; family UBA6940; genus JAYPYM01. The sequence goes on along the minus strand of JAYPYM010000143.1, from coordinate 1,355 downwards.
GAGAAAGACCCAACCATCCCAAAAAATAGACAGAATGCACTATCGGTCATACTTCGCAGTAGTGAGCACTTATCCGATTTAATTGAAGGTTTTCTAGACATTTCTAAAATTGAAGCAGGCCGGCTAGAGCTCGCCAAGAACGACGTCCATTTAGGAAAGTTACTCGATCAAATCGCGAATATGTTTATGCTACAAGCCCAAGTCAAGAACATTCATTTCACATTTAGTCGCAAGACGCCTTTACCCCGCATGGTTAGCGCTGACGAGAAACGGTTACGTCAAATTCTAATTAACATTATTTCAAATGCAATTAAATTTACTCACCAAGGATCAGTTAATTTCTCCGTCAAATATCGTAATCAGGTTGCCGAGTTTTGTGTACAAGATACTGGTGAAGGTATCAGTGAAGAAAATCAGGAACGTATTTTTGACCCCTTTACACGGATAAGACAGCCTTCTTCCGATTACATACCTGGCACCGGTTTAGGACTGACCATTACTCGTCTATTGATAGATATGATGGGCGGAGACATCAGTATTGAAAGTAAGCCTGGGCTTGGCACCCTATTCAAAGTCAACATTATGTTACTCAGTACTACAAGGCTAGAATCTGAAACACCTATAGAGCCATGTATAATAAATTATAAAGGTCCACGTAAATCTATTCTCATAGTAGATGACGAGCCCGATCAACGTCACCTCATGTATGATTTTTTACAGCCTATGGGATTCGAAGTATACCAGGCTGCAGACGCAAACTCATGCTTGACCTTCATTGAATCAGAAAGCGTTCATCCGGACGCATTTATTTTAGATATTCAAATGCCTGGTATGAATGGCTGGACACTATCTGAAAAAATCCGTAGCATCTATAATCAAACCCCTATTATCATGGTGTCAGCGAACGCTAATGAGCAAGTACCAGAATATCTGTTCAAAAAAACACATAATGACTACCTAGTGAAACCGATAAAATTCGCAGCGCTAATCGATAGTCTACAGACTCATTTGAATATAGAATGGATTCATGAAACCGTATCAATTTTTTGCCCAAATACTGATAAACCGGTGACAAAGGTATCTCTATCTGAACCATCACGTAAAGAGATCCTAAGACTAGCTAGAATTGGCTACGCAAGCGGCATCAAAAAGTGTTTAGAAGGACTGTTAGACCAACAAAGTATAGATACTAAGACGTTAGATTTACTCTCTAACCTAAACAATCAATTTGATTTTAAAACGCTTATTAAGTACTTGGAGTCAACGCCATGAACGAAACCAATTCTCGTAAAGATGTTGCCCTTGTCATTGATGACAGTTTTGAAACCCTTAGTATGTTCAATGATGTATTAAAC
>JAYPYM010000142.1:10822-11583 GCA_038135915.1 Gammaproteobacteria bacterium | reverse complement strand
CATGGCATCGGATGGCACCATTCGCTCGTTGAAAGTGGAAGGCGAAGATTTGTCTGGCCTCGCAGACTCGCTTAACAACTACAATAAACGAGTCAAAGATGTGATGGAGAGTATTTCGGACATTGGCAGTAGCTTACGAGGCGCCATAGACGAAACGATGAGTAATTCGAACTCAGCTCTCTCAGCCCTAGAGACACAGCTTCAAAACACTGATCAAGTAGCAACATCTGTGAATGAGCTTGCGGTGAGTGTTCAGGAAGTGGCTGGTAGTGCTGATAGTGTTGCAACTGCAACCCAAAGTTCATCAGATGAAACAAATCAAGCAAAAGCTATTTTTCATGAAACATTAGATGGCATTGAAAAACTCTCTAATAAAATTAGTGTGAGCGCTGAAAGTATCGATAGCCTTAAGTCCCAGAGTAAGAATATTGGTCAGGTGTTAGATGTGATTAGGGATATAGCCGAACAAACTAACCTGTTAGCCCTGAATGCTGCAATAGAAGCTGCGAGGGCAGGAGAGCAGGGCAGAGGCTTTGCTGTTGTGGCAGATGAAGTTAGAATGTTGGCTAGTAGAACGCAAGACTCTCCCTTGGAGATTGAAGAACTTATTAAAGCTTTACAAAGTGAAGCATCGCGAGCAGATGAAATTATGAGCGAGAGCTTGATTGAGGCTCGATCCAGTATTGAAAATGGAAAGCTTGCGGGTGAAGCAGTAGATAATACATCGCATGCGGTGAGTAGTATTTCAGACCGAATCACTC
>JAYPYM010000142.1:3143-10739 GCA_038135915.1 Gammaproteobacteria bacterium | reverse complement strand
GGTTGCAACAGCTACCGAAGAGCAAAGTGCGGTTGCAGATCAAATATCTAAAAGCATTACCCAATCTCAATCTGCGGCGCATGAAATGAGTGGCTTCGTACAGTCAGTCAGTTCACGAGCGAGTGATCTAGGAGGTTTGGCTGACCGCCTTGATACTGTGGCAAGAGATATTAGGTTTTAAATTTTTTCAACGCCATTTCGTATTTGTACTTAAAAATCACGTGCATGCTATACTAATAGCATGCTATCGTTGTTTTGGTTGCTGATCATCAAGCACGCTTATTCTATCGAAAGTTACAGGTATGAAGTAGCTTTCTTGTTCGTGATGATTCTTTCAATATTTCTTTTATACGAAAAGCTAATTTCTTATCAGCAATTGATCGTTTCTAGGAGCGCTACCAAGTCTATTTGGCTATTTCGAGCTATTTCCATATTTTGGTGCGAGACGATGTACAAAGTGCTATACTGCCGGCCGTCTAGGAAATGTTACAAGTTGGAGGGAAATTATTTTATTAATTACTAAAACAGGAATGAGAAAGTTATGAAGTATTTTGCTTATGGATCAAATATGTCGATTTCACGTTTGAGAGAGAGGGTGCCGAGTGCAGTTAGGCTAGGTATTTTTTTTCTAGAAGGGCATCGGCTTTGTTTTCATAAAGCAAGTGAGGATGGTTCTGCGAAATGCGATGCTTATCAAACCAATAACCCCAACGATGAAGTGATCGGTGCATTATAATTTACATTTATATAAAAAACTTTCTAAAAATGAAAAACATATATTAGATCAAATCGAAGGGCTTGGACATGGATATAATGAAAAGATAGTACAAGTCACTAACCAAGATGGTCTTAAATTTAGTGCGTTTACTTATTTTGCGATTAAGATAGAAGCTGCATTAAAACCCTACTCCTGGTATATGAATCATGTTGTGACCGGTGCAAAGGAAATTCAAGTGCCTAAGCAATACCTTGAGGAAATTCTTTCACTTGAATGTGTTGAAGACCCTGTGCAGGAAAGAGATGAGAAAGAAAGGGTCATCTATTCTAACCAATAAAACAATTAATATTATTTCTCTCGCAATCTGCTAGATCGCATAATGCTTATGTGCTATTTTGTGTGGGTTCGAAAGTTGTTACTCTCAAGAAAATACTTTTAAGCAAATAAATAGCCCGTTAAAGTTAACTTAAACCTATGTCGTCAAATAGCGCTGGTCGAGTTTCGACTGGTTCAAGCTCTCCAAGTTTCTCTCTTCGTCCAGGCTCAGCTACGCGGGATGCAGAAGCGTCATCAGTTGCTTCATCCAATATTTCGGGCGGAGGGGCATCTCATGCAACTTCGGCTCGAGAGCAACTCAATAAGTATGCATTGAATTTAGATCAGAAAAACAGGATGAATTCTTATATTTGTAAGGATATAGAGCTGTTTAACAAGTCAAAAAAAATTTCTACTGATAGCTTGCCTTTATCTATTCATTTGGAGTCTCTTCTAAACGACCTGAGCGAAAGGCTGAGGGCTAAGTTTTATTTAGGTGGTAGTAGACGAGATCAAGTATTGGGATACGGTGAAGTAGCAAATGATACGGATATATATGGTCAAAGTGAATCTCTTTTACAGCCCTTGGAGTTTGAAGTTATTGGCATGAATATGCGAGTCGATCAAGAATTAGATAAGACTTGGCGTATAGAGTTTCGAAATCTTAAAATTGATCACAGAGTTAATTTTCCGAAGGAAGAGGATCTAGAAGTTGCAAGGAAAGATTTGCTGGATCAATATAAAAAAGACAGAGATTGTAGTGAGAACAGTGAAGACTATAGAAATTATCAAGAAATTTTACTGAAAGATACGTCGGAAGGTATTCTTCGAATAAGGTTGCGAGAACTATTAGAGGCTAAGTTTAATGAAGATAATTTGGATGAGTCTAGTGAGGAAGTGAAAACGTTTAAGAAACAGTTAAGAGAAGATTATAAAGAAGAAGCGATGTGTAGGTGGCTGGAGAAAGCATACGCAAAATTTGTTTCTAAAAGAATAAAAAATAAAACCCGTACTAGTATGCAGCCAGAGCTCGTAGAAGAATATTTTGGCGTTACAGCATTTAAGAACGTAAATACTGGGAAATATGTAGTACAGCTTAAGTTTGGGCGTGGAAAAAATGCTGTAGATATTCAGTTTTCAGATCAAGTACCCAGCAGGGTTTTTACTGCCGATGCAAAAATGATTGATATTAAGGAAGCTTGTGTAGAATACACTGCTGATGAGAATTTGGTCGAAGATGCGATACGAGAGGGTGTTGCTGAAATGGGTGAAGGCATCCTGGCCAGTAACGATAAATTACCTCAGATATATAAAAAGCTAGACCGAGGCAAGCTACCGGTAGATGAAGAGGTGGTTAAATTATATCAAGATTTGATTGAGAAGACGTTTGATTCTTATCGTGACTTAAAGTTGCTTAAGGATAAAATTAAGTCTTCTGCTCCTGAGCAGCAGCTTCAGGCGCTATTCAATGTGGCAGCGTTTGATGAGCAAGTTAGTGAAAGTATCAAAGATAGTCAAAGTAAGCGATTAGCTTGGAAAGAAATCAAAAAAGCAATTCGAAGTGCGTGTAAAAAAGGAAGTAGTTCTATACCCGTTGGGCAAGTCTTGTCAGACTATGTGGCGAAAGAGGAAAAGAAACTATCCTCTTTTTATCCGGATTTTGATGTTGCCACTAAGGCGACCATGGAACTTAAGCGAGACCTAGATAGTTTGGTATTTTTTGATAATTACAGGGTAGGCTTGGGGGAATCATTTAAAAATAAAAAGTCGCATGAAGGCCGGTTAATACGCCTTGAAACCTCCATTGATAGTATCAAGCATCGAGCAGCCTTTTGCGTACCAGATTATACAAACTATCGTAAATTCATAGACGGAATTCTACTTGATCGAGCCGATGAACTGAGGTCTTTGGCAGGTAAGCTTAAAGATGCTTCAAACACTGAGTTTTCTAGTCGCAGATTGGTCGATCTGGAACGTTATATTGATGCTGAAAACAAGAAGATAGCGCATTCAAGTGAAGACAAAACACAGTCATCATGGCAGCATTTGTCTTACCTGAAAAAGAATAGAAATGACTTTATGGTGTCGCTTAATCATCCTGATTCAGAAGCTAGATACGAAAATTTAGTTTGGGAGGTGATGTGTGAAGAGAGGCGAGTATTCCCATCAAAATCAAGCATACAACTTGCCGAGACGTGTGCAACCTATCTTTCTGATGTTAGCCTGTTAGACCTGGATATTTTAAATCAGGTCATTCAAGATATTCTTTTCAATGGAAATTCTGCCATTAATCAGTTTGTTAAAACACGTCCTGCTGTAGAGCATAAGGAAATTAGAAATATATGGTGGTCAATCAAGCGTGCAGCTATACACCAGTATATTAAAAAGCTAGAGAAAGCTGGGTTGCATGCTTTTGCTGCTTATCTGCAAGAAGGTGATAATGCGAAGGATCAGTATAAAAATCAGTTCAGGAATCTAAAGCTGCTGTTTATGATTAAATTATGGCATGCAGCTCGTCTAGGCAATTTAAGTACCCAATTATTTGAAAAAAGTAAGTCTAATGTAGAAGAGTTTATTTTTAGCGTTGAAATAAAACACTTTAATTTTGCCTTTAATTTAATGATTCATTCAGACGATAGTGATCAAACTGACCAAGAAAGACTTGATGAATACGTAGGCAACATACTAAAAGATCCTGGAAAGTGCTTAGAGCTTTTACAAGTAGCAGATCGGCTTGGGATGACTGATGTTATGCCTGTCTTTCAGCCGGCTGACCCCACGTCCATTGAAGTAGAAATTAATCAGGAGAACCCAGAGAGTGTCAGCATTCATGTGTCTAATGAAGAAAGTGAAGTTGCCGGGCCAATACCTACTATCTCAAGCATTACGGATGCTGCCGAAGCCAATGCTGGTGAGAGAAAGGCTGAAAGCTTATCTGAAACAAGAGAGCAGAGCGAAGACATAGGTAAGGTTGAGGAACCAGGGGCATCGAAGAAGAAGCGAAAAAATCGTAGGAAAAAGAAAAAGCCTACTTCAGAGGTTGTGTTAAGTAGAGAAATAGCAAGCACGAAAATTGAGTTTGAAGAAGACAGTCTGACAAAAATGATACGGATTAAGGTATTTAGGAAAATGGAAGGCTCTGAGCTTAGGGAGGAGTATTCCGCATACCTATCTCGGTATACGGAAGGTTTAACAGACACTGTAAAAGAAGAGCTTCGGGTAGCAAAAGAATTTTATATTACGGGTGAAGAGGAGAAAAAGCTAGTTATTAAAGATGGACTGGTGACTCTGTCTGAGAAGTCTTTCGATGGCTCAATCAAGGTGAATGATGATAAAAAACTTGTATTACCAAAAGGAGACCCTGCTTGCACCACCATATTAGCACTCCTAGACGGCAAAAAAAGTGGAGAATTTACAGCAGAGCTACATTATAAACGTGTCAAGTTTGATGGTAGGATTCATGTTGAAATTGAGAAGACTAAAAAATCAGGTGGTAAGCAACGTCGAAGCCAAACAGCTCAGCAAGAAACCAATCAACTCCTTACTTTTAGAATATCACCAAAAAAAGGTGTTTTTTCTCATGCCAGCGAAAACCCAGCATTGCTTGGTCGCCAGATGGAGTTGTTTGATGGAAGCGATCATCTAGGTGAAATTAGGTTTGGAAATGGGCGCCAACGTATAGTGATTCGAAAAAATGAAAAATCTAATAAATGTGAGCTGTTGATTGTTCACGATAACCGCGCTTGGCCACATGCTGATGCTTCAGAGTTAGTGGTTCATACTAAAATAGGTCTGAAAGAAAATCCTTTAGATAGTGCCGATTCTCTATTAAACGCAACTGGTATTGTTAATGAAACAGAGGTAAACAAGAGGTCTTTTGGCGTTAGACATTTTCGCCTTAGTCAAGATATTACGCTTGTTTCACCGAAGTCTGGTCAAGGGTCTCTAATACCTTCTGCCGCAGTATTGCCGCCTTTTAATGTGGCAGGTTGGGAACGTGTATCTGGTAGCACAGGGCCTTTGAGGTATGAGTCCGGTCTTTTTCATGTTGGCTTCACCGTTATGTCAGATCGTACGCGTCATGAGGGGTCGCGAAGACGATATGAGATAGTGTCTTCATACAAAAGAACAGATGATAATTTCGTTGTGAGCTCCATGAGTGTGATTCCTTCTTCAAGGGGTGGGCAGTTTCAGCCAGGTAACGAGCTAATGGTAATTTATGCCCATGGTTCGGATTATTTGCCTACTGTGTCGATTGCTACTAATCAATTGCAAATGACGTACCGATCAAATCTAAGTGGGCAAGGTGGAGAGACTCGGCTTACCAACGAGTTGATCGTACCCATCAATATTGACCTTGGTCAATCGCTGATGATGGACTTTGTCAAACTACTAAGGCAAGTAAATGGTGGCAGTAGAATTTCCAAATTGGCGTTTAACTTTACTGCTGAAGCCTTAGAAATACCCGAAAGGAACCTGTATTCAATGCAGTCACATGCTCTAATAGGTCATACTGTAGATTACGATATACATGTTGACGATTTAGGCAACATAACTAACAAAGCAGACAACACAGGTATTAGGATAGGCAGATTAACCATTCAACCTGATGATAACAGTGGTTTTACCTTAACTATTTCTGCTGATCAGAATTCTTTTCAGGCAAAGGACGCAGCTTATCCAGAGCGCTTTATGGATGAGCCTTTTGATTTCAGCTTAACCATGAATACTAAAGGTGGTGTTATGCATGCCGGCGGTTCCCATGCAGAAGCCTTTGTCAGGCACCCCAATGTTCCAGAAATGGTTGTTTTTGATAAGCAATTAATTGGAAATAGGCTAAACGAAGACAGTACTTTAAACTTGGAACTACTTTGCACCATATCAACTTTGGCATTAAATAGAGTGCGCCAAACTTTAGCATCTAAACAGATTAGTGATGCGCATACATTCATGACAAATGCCGACCAGTTTTTTAGAGAATTACCATATGAAACGTCGTTAACAGAAGAAGATAAGAAAACCAAGATATTAAGCGACCTTTTCTTTCCTGAGCAAGCTACATATGCTTTTCCAGCTTCAGTTGTGACGGCATTACCCTATCCATTGTCTCCTGATCATGGCGGTACAGCAGTTGCAAATTTTTACTCCGAAGGCGGACTTAGGAGGTTGCATGCACCAGTAAGAATTCAAGCCAATAAAATGGCATCTATGGTTCATATGCGTGTTTCGAAGAGTGAGTCTAAAGCACGAGAGGTGGCGTTATTCGTGCCCAATGCGCAAGAGCACCGTCTAATGGCTGAAATAGTTTTGGACGGGAACACACTGCCTGTAGAAAAACAAGAAATTAGGATCGATGTGACTTCTGGTTTTAACAAAATAGTGAACTTGAATCAGCAAGGAGTGAATGTTTCTTGGCCTGATCAGGGTGGTGGTGGAAGCAGAGAAATTCTTTTCAAAATTCCTGACGGAGCCGAGCAGTCCAGTGAGTACGATCAATTTACGCGGGAAAATGGTAGATTCGCATGTATTTGGACATACAATGGTATGGGATCAGGTCAGTATGTTGGTGATGTGGACGTAGAAGTAACAGAAGCTGGTGTTCCTAAGATGAAGATCAAGAGCACCTTAGAAAGCAATCGTAGCTTTGAACTTCCGGGTGGTATTTGTTATGAAGCAGTGCTTAAAGGTAATCATATTATGTTAACTTATATGGATCGCCAAGATCGTTATAGTGCAACCGTGCCTATTCCTGCAAACATAGATGAAGTTGATGCCAAGAGTCATACTTTAAGAGTACTGTACGGAAATTCTAGTTTATCTCAATTAATGGATAGGTATCCGGGCGTATTAAGCTCTGCGAAAGCTGAGATTGAAACACTTTTAACAGCTCGTTGGTATCATAAGGCGTGTAGTCATCTACCGTCAGCGGTACGAGCAGCTGCGAGTTTGAACTTGGGTCAAGTAGAAGGCGATCTAAGAGAAAACCAGCCGGATCCCAAGCCTCTTTTAGCCTACCATTCTTAATTGGTTAGCGTATTGGTGTAATTAGGGCTGCTGAATGCCTTGAGTATTTATGATTAACGCTCGTGCCTCTGATCGCTCCCAAAGTTGTACATAAGCTTCAGCGGTAGAAAAGAGTAGTTTAATTTGCTCTGTACTCGCGCCTGCACGTCTGGCTTCTTCGATCAGTTCTGGTAGCATGCCAATATGTGCCATTCCATCGGTATTAAAATCGTAGGTTCTTTCTCCGGTGACTAACCGATTAAATGTAATATCGCCGGCCACCGATGTAAAGGGGTAAAGCAGTGGGTCTGATTGCTCCAGGTCACACTCGGAAAGCGAACCAAAGCGAGGCTTTTCATATGATGCAAACCCGTTAAAATCATAACTCAAACCAGTTGTTGGTAAGCCAGTGTGAGGGTTGGCCATGGATTCCATATGGCGAAAAGTGTCGAGTATTTTTGAATCTCCGTTTTCATCACGGCAGGTGCTGCCTAGATTGGCGCTTCCAAACCCATTAATATCTTTAATTAAATAACTTTGTAGTACTTGCCGATAGTGGG
>JAYPYM010000142.1:0-3133 GCA_038135915.1 Gammaproteobacteria bacterium | reverse complement strand
GTGCTTGACAGTGACTTTCTGCATCTGGGTAGTTAGGTAGTAACTGATCTGCGATATCAAATGCATTGGACAAGATTGGGGCCAGGTCATCTGCTTCAGGAAGATTCAGGCTATTGAAAAGACTCGTGCGTTTGCCTTCAAAGGAGGCTTCGTAGGGTGTTGGTATTTGTTTGCAATCTATATAAGTTCGCCAGGTGCCACCGGTATTCATAAAGTCTGCTAGTTCGAGTACGCCTGTGTCCCCATCTCCATCACTAAATCCGTTCATGAATTTATGGGACGGAAATAGAGCTCGAATACCTTTTTTATAGTAGGCTCTTAATCGTTTGCGCATGATTTGCTTGTTACACTTTGGGTAACCATCCCGGGCATTGGCAAAGCAGTTCAAAGGGTTCTCTACTTCCATGCCAAGAATGACCGCAAGTTTACCCTGACCGATGACCTCGCGAGCTTGAGCCGCATTTTCTACAATGCGGAACCAACCTTTTCCAGGGCCGCCAGATTGGGCATCAATATAACTTTCTAATTCTTTTGTTTTTTCGATCTGTCGATCGACGCTGCGCATTTCATTGCAGTCTCTTTCGTCTGATATATTAGGTATTGCATCTTGAATCACTTCGCACATGACTTCAGCCGAAAGAAAGTAGTCAACCATTAACCTTAACCCGCTCAGGTATGCGCGTTCAATCCATTTATAATAAAGTTGCTGGTGTGTGCGTGCTGTATGGGTGCTCCAGTCTGTCATTCTAGGGTAGCCTTGGTTACTGTGGTCAGGCTTACCAAGAGTAAGATGTTGAATGAGGCGAGAGGTCAGGTTGTTTGGACTGATACGGGCAGATCCATTTTTAGTAACGATACCCATAATGTCGTACATGCCGTGCTTGCCATGGTTTTTTTCACAATTGGGTAGTGCGTGCTTGATACCTAACTTATGGAAGGTTGCTCCATGAAATACGCGTTGGCTAAAACCATAGCTTGATTGTAAATGTTCATGTGGATCTGCATAACCCCAGAGCATACCGTTCTCATGAAAAGTCTTTGTTATAGCTCCGCTTGCCCCAGTATTAGCTTCCGGAAACGCTTTGCAATCAGAAGCCTCATTAAAATGAATGGCAGCTGCTTTTTGTTTGGAATTGGTGGTACCTTCTCGGCTTAGCCAGCGTTGCGTTTTTATGTGTCGTAGATGTAGTGTACCTGCATTGTTGTTTGCAACTAGTCGCCACTCTGCTTCGCTTTGTAGGTATATATCTTCAGATATATTTAGCGTCATTTCTGAATCTAAGTCGGTTTTTCCCTTTAGTTGGTTATGTCGAATAATGAGGTGATAGCCTTCATGATCATACAATAAGTACGAACCAAGGCCAGTGGGTTGCATATAGAAACGGCTAGTATGGATGTTGATACCTTCTGTGAATGAATATTGCTGATCGACATTGCTGAGAAATAAGTTGCTGTTAGCTTCGCTCAGTTGATAACAACCCTTTGCGAATTGATAAATGTCTTGCTGGCGCACAATCTCTGGTTGCGGCAAGTCGCTTAGTTGTTGTGAGTTTGCTAGGTCGTTTCGACTCTGTTCTCCGCTGCCTCCACATGCGCTGAGTAAAAATATGCATAAAAGGCTTATTGTTTTGATTGTAGGTGTCGAACAATATTGAGTTTTCATTTCATTAATATTTTTATTATTTATTATGATTGCTCTTGTAGATTGCTAGCTTATCATATCATTTTCTTATCTGAAACTTAGCCATGATGCTCTTGACTCTCTTTTTATGGGGCGAGGTTCCGGTTGGGTTTCTGGTACGAGCTTGTCGATGCATTTGATTGACTTTATAGCGGCACTATAGAACAATTCCTCTGTGGATGATATTAAAGTGACTTTTTGGGTGCTGTCTTTTTGGGTGCTATAAAGGTACTATCAAGATTGTAACCTCGCTTTTTTAACTTATCAGTTGCTGCCGTGCCTAGGATTCTCAGTGTAATCGTTGCAGTTTTTCGCGAGTTCGGGTAGTGTTTTGCCTGACCAAACGATTATTCATCCGTGATTAGCCATTTTTTCACATAAACGGGCTTTGGCAAGAATCTCTAAGCTTCATGAATAATTTCTCTATTGTATAAGGCTATATTTAGCCGCTTTTATGATGTGCGTTAAAACTATTAAGATTAAGGAATGATTCCGATATGCAACCAACGCTTACTGCTGAAGACACCAGCGATATTTTAAAAAACCTTTGCGAATCGAATGAAAAATTTTCCAGGTTGTACCCTGGTGACCCAACTGCTCGACAACCCGTTCATACTGTATATGGCGGTGCTAACCTATTTAAAGCGGGCTCAAACTTGAAGCTAGGCTCTTTGGCGTTAAGGTCTTTAGCAGCTTACGCACCGACCTTTGCTGATTTAGCGCGAATCTTGCGGTTTGATGGCTGTGAGGCACTGCCAACACAACGTGAAGCAGTGGAGCAATTAAGTGCTGCTATTGCAGAAGATGAAGCAAAGTATAAAGCATTATTCCCCTCCGTTTGGATGGCTTACACGGTATACCATAGACTGAAGCAAAAATTATCAGAAGAGCCCATTGAAGATACGCGTATCGATTTTGAAGACGGTTATGGCAATAGGCCTGACTCTGAAGAGGATGCTGATGCAATTCGATGTGCAGAAGAGGTAGCTAAAGGCATGGAAGAAGGTGGTTTGCCACATTTTTTAGGTATCAGAATAAAAACTCTGACGGAAGAGTGTAGGGTGCGCTCAGTAAGAACCTTGGACTTGTTTTTATCTCGGTTGGCAGCTTTAACTAAGGGTTCGGTGCCAGACAATTTTATTATTACCTTACCCAAGGTGACGCATACGGAGCAGGTAGCAGCACTTGTTAGCTTGCTTGAGAAGCTGGAAGAAAAATGTGGTTACCCAGCGGGCCTACTAAAATTAGAGATCATGATTGAAACCACTCAGGCAATTATACAGCCTAACGGTGAGCATGGTGTACTGGCTTTGGCGAAAGCAGCTAAAGGCCGATGTCGATCAGTGATATTTGGTACCTATGATTATACCGCAACCTGCAATATTACGGCAGCTCATCAAACGCACACTCATCCTGCAGCAGATTTTGCTCGGCATGTAATGCAGGTATCCA
>JAYPYM010000141.1:4334-11610 GCA_038135915.1 Gammaproteobacteria bacterium | reverse complement strand
CTGGACATGTATATTGGCGAGTCTGAGCAAAAGTTACGGGCAATATTTGAAAAAGCACGCCAAGAAGCCCCAAGTGTATTATTCTTTGATGAGTTAGAAGCCCTGGCAGGTAAGCGAGAGCATAGCAGGAACACTAATACAAGTAATATTGTGAGCCAATTTCTCACCGAGCTAGATGGCTTTTCTCAGAATAATGAGGGCGTATTGGTGCTTGCCTCTACCAACGTTCCATGGGCGGTTGATACAGCCTTTTTAAGGCCAGGGCGGTTTGATCGTATGTTCTTTGTACCGCCGCCAGATGTGGAAGCCAGGGCTTCTATCCTAAAGCATCATATGTTGGACAGGCCTCAGACAGGCGATATTGATTTAGATGACTATGCTAAGAAAACGCCTGGGTTTTCGGGCGCGGACTTGTCGAATTTAGTGGAATCAGCGGCAGATGAAGCCATCGATGAATCTATTGAGACTGGAAATGAAACACTCATCAGTGCGGAACATTTCAAGGTTGCTTTTTCAGATTGTAGGCCAACAACCACTGAATGGTTAACCACTGCGCGTAATTATGCGCGATATGCCAACGATGGTGGTCGTTATAATGATGTATTGGACTTTATGAAGCAGCATGGCAAGGCTTAGTGTGTGAGTAAAGAAGAATGCGAGATGAATACCAAATTATAGATGAACCAAAACCAGGTGCCTTTGAACAGTACATACTAGATCCCTCGATTATACTGTTTTTATCGATTGTTGTACCTTTATTTTGGATACCGCCATTTCATGGCCGCGTTTGGATACCTTTGATCTGGCTTTGGGCTAATGGGTATTTTCTCGGTAGTCCAACATTAAAAAAAGAAATCAGTTTCGGTATATTAGGCTTGTTGAGTCTGATATTGACCTTGGTTTTATTTTCGCAATTGAGTATTACCTGGTTGCCTAAAGAGTCCTTAGTGGCGTACCTTCGGACGATACTGTTTGGCATCTTCTTCTTTACCCTCTATATGATAGTCTCTCTTCAGTCTGCACCTTATGCGATCCATCAGTATGTAAAAGAGCAAAACCAATCATGAGTGATCATAGAATAGAGCTTGCTGAAAGTTATTATCAGCAGGGTCGCTATGACCTTGCAATCGACCTGTTAAAAAAGCTGTTGTCTGAAGAACCTGATGAGGCTTACTTCCATGGGTTGCTTGCAGGCTGCTTGCTGGGCAAGGCTAGGTTGCATGCGGCAGAGCATGAATTGGGTATTGCATTGGCGTTGGCGCCTAATCATAGTTACCTCTATCTCATCAAAGCGCGGCTGAGCTATCTTAAAAAATCTTTTCGTGACACTTTAGATGATTGCGATGAGGCAAGTAGGCTTGATCCAACAAACATTGATGCGCTTTTATTAAAAAGCAGTGTCCTGCAAACCATGGGCCAGTTAAACGAAGCCTTGACCTGTATCGAGTCTGCAGCCAATCTTGCGCCGGATTCGATCAGTGTGACAATTGCTTTTGGCGATTATTATCTTAACACAGGCGAGCTGGATAAGAGTGAGGCCTATGCGCTTGAAGCTTTAAAAAAAGATGCACAAAATGAAAGTGCTAATATTTTGATGGGAAATATTCAGCTAGGAAAGGGGAATACTGAAGAAGCTGAGTATCACGCAAAATTCGTTATATTAAATAACCCAAATGCTACAGATGCATTGCGTTTATTTTCCAATATCAAAATGCGAAAGAATCTCTTTGCTGGACTTTGGTGGCGGGTGAACTCAAAAATTGCTCAGCTTTCAAATATAAAAGGAAGCCTGGTTTTAATACTAGCATTTCTATTTTTTAATTTGCTGTCCCAAATTGTAAAAGATCTCGGGTATCCAGGTGCATCTACCTTTATTTCTCTTTTCTGGCTCGTTGTGGTGATCTACAGTTGGCTAATGATTCCTTATTATCACAAGACATTAAAAAAAGAGTTAGAGAAGTTTTCTTTTAACCGAAATTTTTAGTTATTTGCGACTATGCTTTAGGTTACCTTTATTTTAAAGGTAACCATCAATACCTAACTCTATGCTTCATCATTTTGTAAGTTGAAAACAAAGGTAAAATAGGGTGGCTCCTGTTTTCTTGCATTTCTTTTACAAATTTCCAAACATTCTTCTTTAGAAACTTCATTACCATTTTCATCAAAACAGGTAACAGGAAAATATTTTTCCCCTGTTTGAAATTGTAATAGACAAGAAGCTCGATTTTTACTTTCAACTGAAATCGAAACCTTATCAACACCTAAGTCTCTTAATAGTTCAAACGCGGCCACTTTAGTTTTTTCTCCAAGTCCTTGTCTTCTGGCATCTTCCTGTACGGCTATTGCTAATGACTTATATTCGCCATTAGGGTCGGGTTTATATTCTTCATTTAAAGGTGATACAGAAAATAGCGCAGCTGCTTTTGGCGGTAATGAATCATCATCCCCTGGTACCAAAATAACTTCCCAGTTATCGGCATCTAGAATTCCCTCTTTGATAGCCCCACCAGATACGCCTGATTTGACCAGTAGTGTATACAGGTCTTTAAATTTTTGAGTTTCAATGAACCCACTATTTTTTCGTTCTGTTTCACTGAGAGTGATGGGCTTTGCAGTGTCTTTATCACCTGAGTCTGTAGAATAAAACCTGGAGGTTAAAATAATGGTAGGCTTCTGTATGTCACCAAAAGGCGTCTTAGAAAAATTTTGTGGGGTCGACTTGGTTTGAAGAGGAGGATTTGTAGTATAAAAGGGTAATGGTTTTGCGGTTGACTTGGTTGATGCGGATAGGCTATCCAATAATTTGTTAGCCGTTGCAGCTGAGACCTGAACTCTTACAGTTGCTATCCGTCGTGCACTATTCAATAAGACTGTTGAACCCATAAGAAGACCCCTCCGGTATACTGGCCACAAAAAACAAAATGATAGCAATTAAACCATAGAATAATGGTTTGTTGCAAATTAATAACACTATAAGGTAGTCGATAGAGGAGAGGCCGATATTTAACCCTAAGGGTTAAATATCGGAAATATTGTTGCGCTAATCAAGCTGTGCGCTAGGCGTGGACTGAGATAAGGCAATCTCTTCTTCATTCATTTCTGGTTTGAAGGCGTCAAATAACGGAGTAGATAAATACCGCTCTCCGGTATCGGGTAGCATACATAAAAGAACAGAACCTGGCTCCGCTTTTTTTGCCACTTCCATCGTTACGGCAAATGTTGAGCCACCAGAAATGCCCGTGAGAATCCCTTCTTCAGCGGCAAGCTTTCTTGACCATTCTACACCTTGTTCTCCAGACACAGGGATCAGGCCGCTATGGTATTCGTTGTCTAGGCACTCTTGCAAAACCAGGGGTATAAAGTCTGGCGTCCAGCCTTGAATCAGGTGCGGTTCAAACGCAGGATGGCTTTCAGATGGTGCGCCACTTTGATCTCGCTTTTGGCTGATTTCTGAACCCAGCAGTTGTGCGTTTGCAGGTTCAGATAACATGATTCTAATGTCCGGTCGTTCTTGCTTTAGCACACGGCCAACACCGCTAACCGTACCACCTGTGCCATATCCGGTGATGAAGTAATCCAATCGGTTGTTCTTAAAATCTGTGAGAATCTCTTGCGCAGTGGTGTTTGCGTGGATAGTAGCATTGGCTTCTGTTTCAAACTGACTGGCAAGGAAGTAACCATGCTTTTCCGATAATTCCTGTGCTTTTTTTACCATTCCAAACCCTTTTTCTGCTCTCGGGGTCAGCACGACTTTAGCACCAAGAAAACGCATCAATTGGCGTCGCTCAATGGAAAAGCTATCGGCCATGGTCACTACGAGCGGATAACCCTTCGCTGCACATGCCATGGCTAAACCGACACCGGTATTACCAGAAGTGGCTTCAACCACTGTTTGACCGGGTTTTAATTCGCCTTTTCTCTCAGCTTCTTCGAGTATGCTAATGGCCAGTCGGTCCTTAACTGAAGCGGCAGGGTTAAAAAACTCTGCTTTTACATAAATGCTAATGCCTTCAGGTGCCAGTCTGTTGATTCGAATACAGGGTGTATTACCAATGGTGTCAGTAACGTTATCGTATAATACGCCGCGCCCTTGGGTTGTCCGTTGATGAGTAGCTTTTGGTGGTGTGTTGTTTGGCATGTTTTCTTTCCTTCGAGGTTGTATTAGTTAAAAGGTGGCCGATAAGACTGATATGCAAGCGTGTCATCCGATGGTATTACCCTCGGTATTTTTTGCAGTAGCGATAAAGCCATGCTCGCCAATGGGGAGCTTGTTAGCGATTTCGTTATTTAAACCTGAAAGGTTTTAGTTATCAAGAAAATAAAGCTATTATGTTAATAGCAATTTCGCAAAATATTAATTTTAACGGCTGTAGCCAACTTGATATTTAAGTATCACCGCTGAGGCAGCATTTATTGGAAGAAATAAACCATTTTTTTGTTTCTCAAGTGCTTGCGGGCTTGGCGTTTATAACAGGTATGGCAGCGTTTCAATTTTCAAGCCGAGCCTATATTCTAAGAATGTTCTGTGTATCCGCTTTCGTTTATAGTACACATTTTATGGTATTAGGTGAGCCGCAGGCAGCGCTCTTTGTATTTATATCAAGTGTTCGCTTTTTGATTGCTTCCGTTTCTACTCATCGTCACTGGCTTTGGTTATTTCTATTAGTCATTGCATTGAATCTGTTGATGACCTATGAATCTCCCATTAACTTTTTGTCTTTTGCGGCGACTTCGCTGGGTACTTACGGAAGTTTTAATGCCAGTATAGTTGTTTTGCGTGTATGCATGGGGTTAGCTACGGCCATTTGGGTTCTTCATAATTTTCTAGTTTGGTCGCCTGTAGCAATCATGATGGAGGTGCTTTTTTTAATCAGTAATGCCGTAGGTTGGTGGCGAGGGCGCTCGCAGTTTAAGTCATAGGTAATCTGCTACCATTCGATTTCTACCCTGTTCTTTGGCAGCATAGAGGTTTTTGTCTGCCTTGCGGATTAAGTCTGAAGGTAGCACCTCTTCGATATCAATGTCTGTAGTTGAGAAGTTGATGCAAGAGACACCAAAGCTAAGGCTTAAATAATCTCCAATCGGCGATGCCTCATGGGGAATTTTTGCCTCTGCAATAGCGTTAATAAGTTGTTGCGTTAGACGGCTAGCTTCTTCTAAATCAGTATCAGACAAAAGGAAAATAAACTCTTCGCCACCGTAGCGGGCGGCCAAATCTCCAGGGCGCTGTGCAAATTGCTTTAATATTTTCCCGACGGTTTTTAAGCATATATCCCCAGCTTGGTGGCCATAGTGGTCATTGAATTTTTTAAAGTAGTCAATGTCTGCAATGACGATGCTAATAGGTTGTTCGCTTCGGTGGGCTCTTCGCCACTCTTTTGCCCACTCTTCGTCAAATGTTCGCCGGTTGGACAAGCCTGTTAGGGTATCCGTGTGGGCTAATTTATCTAGATTAATATTCAGCTCTTCGAGTGCATGCATTTCATCTTGAGTCATCTGTCGATGCAAATATTCTATTTTTGCTGACTGTTCAAGAAAGAAATTTGAGGTTAATCCAAGCGCTGTAATAGAGCCAGCGAAATAATTAAAGAGTAAAAAATTGGTTAAGCTCACGTGTATCACGTAAAGCATAATTTGGCTGCAGAAGAAGATGATGAAACTGGCAGCTAACGCATAAAAAAAACGTAATCGTAGCATGCTCACAGAGACTAGCTGGGTAACCACTAGACCTGAAATGTAGTAGATTTTTACATCCTGTTCGATTCTTAGGCCTAAATAAAATAAAAACCCGCATATGATGAGAATGTAAATCACTATGATGGGTTGAATAAATTGAATAAAGTATCGGTGAAAAACAAGCAAGTTGAGGCAGAATAAACAGGGTAAGACCACTGAATAGCGGAATATAAATATAGAAGTTAGCCTGCCAGATGCTAATAAGTAATCAAAGAATCCTGATAGCGTAAAGAGACAGGTGATGCCAAGTAAGACTCGCTGCATATAGGTTGCATATCGAGAGACGTAGTAGCTGTTGAAAGCTTTAGTGGTTTCTTCGTTAAAAGATAGGTTAATGTCTTTCATATATTCCTAAAGAGACTGATGTTACTGAGCGAGCTGGTCATGGCTAGTTGATCGCCATAAGTAGTCTAAGCCTGTTATCCTGGGAGTCAGGAGAACTAGTTTTCTCTCTTAATCTTCTAGACTAGCTTTCCAGTGATTTTAATATAACTCACTACTATCTATCTGTGATACTACTTAGACAATATAATACAAAAATTTCTAAGAATAACTAGAATCTAGGCTTTTATGTTATTTTAATGTAAAAATATCTTTAAAGGCTGGAGCTTGACTCTTGTCTGTTCTAAGCTTTGAATGTTTCACCGGTTTTGGCTAGTTTGATCTGTATGGCTTTTGACCGACATGAATCAGGCTAATATGCCGTTAAATATAAGGGATAACATAATACATATGTTCAAGCAATTGCGTGGTTTGTTTTCGACAGATCTATCTATTGATTTAGGTACTGCAAATACACTGATTTACGTAAAAGAGAGTGGTATCGTTCTCAATGAGCCATCCGTTGTCGCGATTAGAAACCAAGGAGGCAATAAAAGCGTAGTGGCTGTTGGTATGGATGCAAAGCGAATGCTCGGTAAAACGCCTGGTAATATTACCGCGATTCGTCCGCTAAAAGATGGTGTGATTGCAGATTTCCATATTACAGAAAAAATGTTACAGCATTTTATTCACAAAGTGCATCAAAATTCGTTTATCACACCGAGCCCGCGGGTATTGGTGTGTGTCCCCTGTAAGTCGACACAAGTAGAGCGAAAAGCAATTAAAGAGTCAGCATTGGGTGCTGGTGCTAGAGAGGTTTATTTAATTGAAGAACCTATGGCTGCGGCTATCGGTGCTGGTATGCCGGTGGATGAAGCAAGTGGCTCAATGGTAGTTGATATTGGCGGCGGTACGACTGAGATTGCTTTGATTTCGTTGAGTGGTGTGGTTTATTCTGAATCGGTTAGAGTGGGTGGAGATAAATTTGATGAAGCTATCGTGACTTATGTGCGAAGAAATTACGGTAGCTTGATAGGGGAGTCTACAGCTGAGAGAATTAAACTAGAAATTGGCTCTGCATTTCCACTCGATGAGATGTTGGAAATCGATGTAAGGGGCCGTAACTTGGCTGAAGGTGTGCCACGAAGCTTCACTTTGAATAGTGTTGAAATCTTGGAGGCATTACAAGAACCCATTGCCACGATTGTAGGGGCAGTTA
>JAYPYM010000141.1:3060-4324 GCA_038135915.1 Gammaproteobacteria bacterium | reverse complement strand
TAGAACAATCGCCGCCTGAACTGGCGTCCGACATTGCAGAGCGCGGATTAGTCTTGACTGGTGGTGGCGGGTTACTCAGGGGTATGGACCGCTTGTTAACCGATGAAACGGGTTTGCCGGTATTTGTGGCGGAGGAGTCGCTGACTTGTGTAGCTCGTGGTGGTGGTAAAGCGATGGAGATTATGGATAAAAAAGGTTTTGATATGTTTACATCTGATTAATGGATTGTCGCATTGTTCATGACGGGCTCGATATATGATATAAGACGTGTCTACTATCGCAAAATACCAGCTTTTATTAGGCCTAATGATGCTAAGCGATTGATATTTAGGTTCTTTCTGGTTTAAATATTGAGTTGTTACCGTTAGATTGTGACGCCAGGAGGGGCAAGCTATTAAAACCATCTTTGTTCGTGGGCCGGCGATTGGCTTCCGGGTCATCGTGCTGGTATTTTTCTCCTGCATTATTATCTTTTTGGATCACCGATATAGCTGGTTTGATAGCCTCAGGTATTATTTAACGGAATTGACAGAGCCGGTGGCGCATGTGGCTGACGTACCGCAGCGCGTAGACAATTGGGTTGAGTTGAACATGCGTTCGAAATCCTCATTGATTCAGGAAGTGAGGGAACTTAGAGCTCAATCTTTAGTTTTACATCGGCGTATTCAGAAATTTGCTGCCTTGTCTGCAGAGAACCTCAGGCTACGAGAATTGCTTAATTCGTCAACATTGCTGGAAGAGCGAGTGTTGATCGCGCAGGTGATTGCGTTAGATCCTGATCCTTTTCGTCATAGAGTATTGATTAACAAGGGACTGAAAGATGGTGTGGCAGAAGGAAAGTCTATATTAGACGCACGAGGCTTGGTTGGGCAGGTGGATGAAGTCGGTCCAGATACTGCTTGGGTGATACTCATTTCTGATACCAGTCATGCTATGCCGGTGCAGGTTAATCGTAATAGTGTAAGAGCGATTGCAGTTGGTAGTGGACAGCTAGATAAGCTTTGGCTGTTGCATGTACCAAACACGGCAGATATTCAAGTCGATGATCTACTGGTGAGTTCCGGTTTGGGGGGGAAATTTCCGGCCGGTTATCCTGTTGCCAAGGTAAGCACTGTATTGCATGACCCGGGAGAGCCCTTTGCCTTGATTGAAGCAATACCAGAGTCTTTACTTGATCAGGGTCGGTATTTATTGGTGGTGAGCACAGTCGAGGAGTAGGTAGTTGAAGCAGAAAGAGAAATGAGACCGATTAAATTTGCAAGAG
>JAYPYM010000141.1:0-3050 GCA_038135915.1 Gammaproteobacteria bacterium | reverse complement strand
TAACCTCTGCAGAGAATGCCTTTACCCTTTATATGCTGGCTGGTGCAAGTATGCTGATTGCGCTAGTTCTTTCCATGGTACAGCTGCCCTATACCTTGACCCTAGCAAGACCAAACTTACCATTATTGTTGTTGATTTACTGGGTTATAATAGAGCCATATCGTATTGGTGTTACCTTTGCTTGGTTGCTGGGCATTTTGCTCGATGTATTGTATTCGACAGTATTTGGCCAACATGCAATCGCTTTTTGTTTTGTTGCTTTCCTTGCATTTATGTTGCATCTACGGCTGAGGATATTTCCTATGTGGCAACAAATGCTAGTCATTTTTATTTTAGTCGGTATGTATCAATTAATGATAAAAGTTATCCAAGGTTTGGTTGGCGATATCACAGACAGTTTTTTGTACTGGTTGCCTTCGTTAACCAGTGCTATTTGTTGGCCTATTTTAGTTTGGGTGATGCCTTTTGATCGTAGAATTAAGAAAATGATATAACTGGGTTATGGCGAAAAGAATAGATTTATATTTGGCTTCTAAATCTCCGAGAAGAAGTGCCTATCTTAAACAGTTAGAGGTAAACTTCCAGCTGTTGGATTTTTTTCTAGAAGAAACTTTGGATAGAGATTTAGCCATATCTGCTGCAGTAGAAGATTTGGCCAAGCGTAAAGCCTTAGCTGGTTATGAGGTTGCTAAGGCTAATTTGAAAGAGCAAGGTAAGGATGTTGATGTACCTGTATTGGCATCGGACACCCTGGTGGCCTTGGATGGTATGACGATGGGTAAGCCTAAAGATAAATCAGAAGCTGCAGCTATGCTCCATCAGCTTTCAGGTAGAACACATGATGTTATTACAGCTATCGCGATTTATGATCCTCGTAAAGAGGATGGCGAACGATATATATCCAGTCTCTCCGTCACTCAAGTCACGTTTATTAGTTTGACTCCGCATCAAATTCAGACCTACTGTCAAACTGGTGAGCCTTTGGATAAGGCTGGATCATATGCTATTCAGGGCCTGGGGCAAGCTGTTGTATCTAGTATTCATGGTTGTTATTCAGGTGTTGTCGGCTTGCCTTTGTTCAAGCTTGTTAAACTGTTGGATAGAGTGGGTATCCCTCATGCCTTATCTGCTAGGCATGCTAATCTATGAGCATAGATTTTATCGCCAAAAGTAGAATTTGGGGCGCTCAGGTTTATGTATTAGTAAATGGTATATTAACTGGGTATTGGAATTTCGATCATTCGAAATATCATCAGCTAGGCTCAATTTTTAAAGCGAGAGTTGTGAAGCTTTTGCCTGGATTAGATGCTGCGATGCTAGACTTGGGTGATGGCAAAAAAGGCTTTTTGAAAAATCGGCATCTGCCCGCAGTGTTTTCTCAGTCAAATGGATGGATTCGGTATCCGAAGGAAAATAAAACTTCCATTAGCGACAAAACCCGCGTTGGAGATATATT
The DNA here is from genome assembly GCA_038135915.1 of Gammaproteobacteria bacterium. Classification (GTDB taxonomy): domain Bacteria; phylum Pseudomonadota; class Gammaproteobacteria; order Pseudomonadales; family UBA6940; genus JAYPYM01. The sequence goes on along the minus strand of JAYPYM010000141.1, from coordinate 1,594 downwards.
ACTTGTAAAAATAGATAGGCTGCCTATTGGTGAAAAAGAGTACCAAGTAACGGCAGATATTGACATACAAAGTTTGTTTTGGGTTTGTCGGCCTCTGAGCAATGGGCTAAAGCTATTGAAAGCGCTATCGGATGAAGAAATGAGCAGCATCGAATCCGTGATAGGGACATCTGCTGTGAGCGCAATGGATGGTACAAGTTTAGAGAGTGGGGAGGGCAATGGTCATTGGGCAATGCGGTCAATATCTGGGTTGCCTATTTATCGCCAGCGCTCTGATTATCTCAGTCTGTTAAAAGAAGAACTGGCTAGCTTACGAGCATTGTGGCAACGACTTGCTGTGTCTTTGCAGGGTTCATCGTCTTTAGGTTTTATTCATGCAGGTTTGGACTGGTTTGAACCTATTCGTACCATGCTGAGTCATTCTTCAGTCAACAAACAATTTAAAAATGACCAAGAAAACAGTCAGGTTAACTTTTGGTTTTCGCCGAAATTTAAGCTTGCTATAGATCATTTCAAGCATTTTAATGTCCTAGGAACAGTTCACCTCTTAAATGCTCATCAATGGGAAAAGCTTAACAGCGTTTTTGGATTGAATGCTCAGGTGGAGAAGGCTGCTAGAGGAAAACTGGATATTCAAGTGGATGCTAATCGCACTGCAAATTACAAAGCAAGCTTAATTTTTCAACAGCATGAAGCGATGATGACGGTAGATGTAAACTCTGGTGGTATTTTGCCTGGCGTTTATTCTGAAACGACATTGAAATTTAACATTAATGAGCAAGCGCTTAAACAAATCGTGTCTCAGATTTGTTTAAAAAATATTAGAGGCATGATTTTAATTGATTGGATTAGTATTCCAATAAAAAGCTGGCGTCGTTTTCAAAAAAAAATAGATGTATCAATAGGGTTAGACCCATGGGTTTTCTCGACAAAGCATTTACCAGATAAGTGTGTCACCTTACTCGAACGAAATGCTTATGGCCATTCATTACAAGCATTTACGAGTGTTAAATGTCATCATTGTCAAGGGGTTGGTACTCAAGTGGCTACCGATGTCTATGCAAGAAAGGTGTTGGATATGATTGAGTCGAAGGTTCAACAAGCTGCTAATAGATTTCAGTCCTACATGATTGAACTGAACATAGATGTGAATCAACTTTTGCATCAAGTCTATGCCTCTCGTTTAAATGATTTTGCAGCAGAAAATGGTGTTTCATTTAAGTGGAATTCCCATCGACGAGGTAGGTCTGATTTTCAAGTGATACCTGAAGTGACTTTGTTAAAATGAGAAACAACGATTTATGAAAAATGGGGCTAGGCAGTCAGCCAGCGAACAGCCTGAAATGACTCAACACCAAGGCGATCTCTATCCAAGCAAACCCTGGTGGGTAATATTTTTTAGAATGCTTGTTCGCGTCATGTTTGGTTTAACACTGGTTATGGCCATCTACGTATTTTTTGGTCGAGAAGGTATTTCTCTACTGCCGAGCTATCACAGTTGGATAGAAGACAAAATCAGTGAGACGGTTGGTGCAGATGTTAGTATTGGAGAAGTGAAGTGTTATTGGCAGGGCTTTTCACCCTTGATCAGACT
>JAYPYM010000140.1:10441-11782 GCA_038135915.1 Gammaproteobacteria bacterium | reverse complement strand
CATACATCCAGCTGCAAATGCGAAACATGCCTATCAGAGCTAAGATCATCCACCCCTTTAACAGACCGGGACAGAACTCATATTCTAGAAAAAAAGGCTGAATCTATGCAGTCTGAGCCAGTGGCATCTTCGACTGAAAAAGAGTCAAACGACCAGCCCGTTTCATCCGAAGAAATCATAGATCGAGCAGTTGAAAGCGCTATCGTTCGTAATATTTTTGGTCATGAAGATACAAAGCGCCGCCAGTTTATGAAATACGTAGGTGGTGCCGCATTCCTTTCTGCACTCAACTCCTTTATCCCTCTCGAACAAGTCAAAGCAGCGATCAAAGAAAGTGCTGGGCCATTAGAAAAAACCAAACTTAAAATCGGATTCGTGCCCATCACCTGTGCAACCCCAATCATCATGGCACATCCTTTGGGCTTTTATAGTCGCTACGGATTAGATGTAGACGTTATCAAGACAGCTGGCTGGGCGGTAGCGCGTGATAAATCTTTAAACGGCGAATATGATGCTTCACATATGCTCACCCCAATGCCTCTAGCGATGACCATTGGTGCAGGCTCTGTTGCAGAACCCTATATTATGCCTGCAGTCGAGAACATAAATGGCCAAGCGATTGTGCTACATACCAAACATAAAGACAAACGAGACCCGAAACAATGGAAAGGGTTTAAGTTTGGCGTTCCGTTTGATTACTCAATGCACAATCTTTTATTAAGATACTATGTGGCTGAGCACGGTATAGACCCAGACAAAGATATTCAAATTCGGGTAGTACCGCCACCCGAAATGGTAGCAAACTTACGCGCAGGAAATTTAGATGGCTACCTCTCACCCGACCCATTTAACCAAAGGGCAGTTTATGAGAAAGTTGGCTTTCTCCACATATTAACCAAAGATATTTGGGAAGGTCACCCTTGCTGCGCATTTGCATGCCCGAAAAAGTTTGCAGAGGAAATGCCAAACACCTATGGCGCCCTCTTTAAATCTATCGTGGACGCTACCCAGTATTCTGCGAAGAAAAAGAATCGGGCAGATATTGCCGCTGCAATTGCACCAAAAAACTATCTAAACCAACCCGAAGTGGTCATTAAGCAAGTATTAACTGGCAGATATGTAGACGGTGTTGAAAAGAAAGTACACGAAGTGCCGGATCGCATAGACTTTGACCCATTTCCATGGCATTCAATGGGTGTATGGATTCTGACCCAAATGAAACGTTGGGGTTATATCAAAGGAGATATAGATTACAAAGCCATTGCTGAACAGGTCTATGTAGCGACTGACACTGCCAAAGTCATGCGCGAGCTCGGCTATGAACCCCCAAATAAAACCTAC
>JAYPYM010000140.1:7823-10431 GCA_038135915.1 Gammaproteobacteria bacterium | reverse complement strand
AAGACGTTCGATTACAATAAGCCAGAAGAGTATGTTAATAGCTTTGAAATAAGAAGGAGCTAACATTGCAATCTATTAATACAAGGGCTGTCGTACTATCAATAGCGCTACTCTTAACATTACTTGGGGTTTGGGAATACTTGAATCAAGTTCCTCAAGCCTCAGGAGAAATGGATGAGTACGCCCTTTTGATGGGTGGCGTAGATCAGGAAGCAAGGGTACCACCACCATCTAAGATTTTCAGCCACGCAGCAGAAGAACTTGGCAACCCTTTTTATGATGCAGGGCCGAATGATAAGGGTATTGGTATTCAACTGGCTTACTCGATTTACCGGGTTTTAACGGGATACCCCGCAGCAGCCATTGCGATCCCGTTGGGGTTTATCATCGGAATGTCTCCTTTAATGTATAAAACCTTAAACCCTTACATACAGGTGTTAAGACCAATATCGCCATTAGCATGGATGCCACTGGCGCTGTTCATTATTAAAGATTCAGAAAAATCCGCTATATTTGTGATCTTTATATGTTCTATTTGGCCTATGTTGTTAAACACCGCTTTTGGTGTGGCAAACGTTAGAAAAGATTGGATCCGTGTTGCCAAAACTCACGAACTCAGTCAGATGCGAACCGCACTTACAGTTATTTTACCCGCAGCAGCACCCACTATACTGACAGGCATGAGAATTTCTATTGGCATAGCCTGGTTAGTGATTGTTGCAGCCGAAATGTTAGTCGGAGGAACGGGTATTGGTTACTACGTATGGAACGAGTGGAATAATTTAGATCTTAGCAGCGTAATCTTTTCAATCATTATGATTGGTATTGTCGGCATGCTGCTTGATCTAGCACTCAATACTCTATCAAAACTTGTAACCTATGAGGAATAATGCATGACTGCGTTTTTATCGATCGAAGGATTAAAAAAATCCTTTAATGATGAGGGAAAAGGAGATCCGTTAGTTGTTTTTGATGACATCAATATCCAGATTGATAAAGGAGAGTTTGTTTGTATTATTGGTCATTCAGGCTGCGGCAAATCTACCATTCTCAATATTCTCGCTGGTCTTGAAAAACCAACGTTAGGCGCTGTCATCATGGAAGGAAAGGAAATAACCACTTCTAGCCTCGATGTAGGCGTGGTTTTCCAAAACTACAGCCTCCTGCCTTGGTTGACTGCTTTACAGAATGTTACTTTTGGTGTTCGAGCGCGCTGGCCAGATTGGTCGCGCAATCAAACCATAGAACACAGCTTAAAGTATCTTGAAATGGTGGGGCTCTCTCACTCAGCAAATCGTAAGCCCTCACAACTTTCCGGAGGTATGAGGCAGCGGGTTAGTATCGCTCGTGCATTTGCCACTCACCCGAAGTTATTGCTACTAGATGAGCCTTTCGGTGCTTTAGATGCGCTCACTAGGGGCGTTATTCAGGATGAACTTATTAAAATATGGAGTGAAACTCAGCAAACTGTCTTTATGATCACGCACGATGTAGATGAAGCCATTTTACTGTCGGATAGAATACTATTAATGTCTAATGGGCCTGGTGCAGTGGTCGCTGAATCTATATTGGTCAACATACCCAGACCTAGATCTAGGGCAAGTATTATCGACGATCCAAGATATTATAAGATCCGCAATCACTGTATGAACTTTTTGGTTTCTAGATCTGGTGAAATGGCTGGCCAAACGGCAAAAAATTTACCCGTAGTAGTTGACCCAACGAAAGAAACCTACGCGACCGTTGCCTAGATAGCTCGGCACATAGGAATACGGCTAATTGGAGATGTTTTATATTTTTAATATCTATTTAATTAACTTTTTTAATATCTATTTAATTAACTTTTTTAATATCTATTTAATTAACTAAGGAGCTAAGCATGAATAAAGAGGAAATGACAGATAAAATTGTAGCCGCTAAAACCGACAAGGGATTAAGCTGGGAGACCATGGGAAGCGAACTTGAGGTATCGCCGGTTTGGCTAGCTTCTGCTTGCTTAGGCATGAATAGCATGCCCTTAGAAAAAGCTGAAGCAGTAGCTAAGTATCTTGGTCTTGAGTCTGATGTAGCACAAGCATTAACAGACTACCCAACCAAGAAATGGGATCAAGTTGTCCCCACTGACCCACTGATCTACCGGTTTTATGAAATCATGGGCGTTTACGGCGACACACTCAAAGAAGTCATACAGGAGAAGTTTGGTGACGGCATTATGAGCGCCATCGATTTTTCACTAGACGTATCGAAAGAGGAAAACCCCAAGGGCGACCGCGTTGTTGTTACCATGAATGGTAAATTCTTACCCTACAAATCTTGGTAGCTATTTTTAACTCATGCTGCGAAAGCACGCTTTGAATAGCCGAGTTGGTTTACTCGGCTATCTAGCTTTTTAATATATGCCAAACAAGGTAAGTATCTATGGAAGAAGACGTCATTGAGAACATAACAACCCTCAACTCGATAACAAAGAAGCCTCCCTTCCCTCCATTCAATCAGGAATCGGCAATTGAAAAAGCACGCATGGCTGAAAACGCTTGGAACACTAAAAACCCTGAAAAAGTCGCATTAGCCTACACACCCGATAGTATTTGGCGAAATAGGAGTGAGT
>JAYPYM010000140.1:0-7813 GCA_038135915.1 Gammaproteobacteria bacterium | reverse complement strand
AATCAAAGAGGTTTGGGCTTTTGAAGACAATCATATTGCAGCTAGGTTTTGTTATGAATGGCATGACACCCAAGGTCAATGGTATCGCTCTTATGGTAATGAAAACTGGGCATTTGATGAAAATGGCCTGATGAAAACGCGTCACGCTAGTATTAACGACATACCTATCTTAGAAAACGAGCGCTTGTTTCATTGGAAAGGAGCTATAAGGCCTTCAGATCACCCCGGTCTTTCTGAGCTGGGACTGTAAGATGGGGTCACAGGCCTCCGCAATACAGGCTTCTATAGAGATGATTTAATAAGAATTGCTTCTTAGCGCTTTGATTTAACCCACAAACTAAATTAGTATGAATAGCTAGATAGCCTTATTGTGCGTAAATGGAGTTTTTCATGCTAGATATGTTCCATATAAAAATCATCATTAGCCTCTTAACGTTAATACCCTTGTTATCAAATTCAGCGGAGAATATACCCGAACGCCATGCCATCGCGATGCATGGCGATGTTAAATACCCATCAGATTTTACTCATTTCGATTATGTAAATCCAAATGCACCAGATGGCGGCACCTTGAAACTCTTTGCAATTGGCAGTTTCGACTCTTTTAATCCTTATATCAGCAAAGGCGTCCCGGCCAATGGCATTGCTATGGTATACGAAAGCTTGGTGACTCAAAGCAAAGATGAAGCCTTCACTGTTTATGGTTTAGTAGCAGAATCTATGCAAGTTCCCGAACATCGTGGCTGGGTGATTTTTAATCTGAGAAAAGAGGCTAAGTTTTCTGATGGTAAACCTATCACTGCAGAAGATGTAATATTCAGTTTTAACACGCTCAGAACGCAAGGCAAGCCAGCATACCAATTTTTCTATATGGATGTAGCATCAGTTGAGGCACTGTCGTCGCATCAGGTCAAGTTTACCTTCAAACACCAACGCAATCGGGAGCTAGCGCTCACTGTGGGCACCTTCCCTATTTTCCAAAAAAAGGTATGGGATAATAGAGAGTTTGATAGTGTAGACCTAGTGTACCCAGTAGGAAGTGGCCCTTACCAAGTAGCGTCACACAGTCCAGGTAAAAAAGTCACTTTTCAGAAGAACCCAGACTACTGGGGTAAAGAATTGGCGGTGAATAAAGGCAGGCATAATTTCAATAACATCTCTTACGATTATTACCTAGACCAAACAGTAGCCCTAGAAGCCTTTAAAGCTGGCGAATATCACTACCGTGCTGAGAACAACTCAAAATTTTGGGCAACAAGCTACACGGGTGAAAACTTCGATAAAGAATTGATCAAAATTGAGGAAATCCCTCACCAAGAGCCAGTTGGCATGCAGGCTTTCATTTTCAATCTGAGAAAACCGATTTTTCAGGACATCAAGTTAAGAGAAGCCATGGCATATGCCTTTGACTTCGAATGGTCTAACAAAAACTTATTTTATGGACAATATCGCCGTACGAACAGCTATTTTCAAAATACTGAATTAGCAGCTAGCCAGTTACCAGAAGCAGCTGAGCTAGCCATACTAGAACCCTTTAAAGATAAGTTATCACCAAAAATCTTCACCGAAGTTTATCAACCACCTTTAAACAGTGGCAACGGCAATGTAAGAAAGAACCTAGCCAAAGCAAGCCGAATCCTCAAACAGGCTGGTTATCAAATAAAACAACAAAAGCTTTTTAGCCCCAGCGGCGAACCCGTGGCGTTTGAGTTTCTCATGTATGATTCAGCATTTGAACGAATCGTACTACCTATGGTACGAAATCTAAAAATATTAGGGATCATCGCAACGCCTAGAAAAGTCGACTTAAACCAGTATATTGAACGGCTGCGAGAACACAAATTTGATATGGTGGTCACCACTTTCGGCCAAAGCTTATCACCGGGTAATGAGCAACGAAGCTATTGGACTTCATCCTCAGCCGATCAACGCGACTCGAAAAATCTCATCGGTATCAAAGACCCCGTCATCGACCAGCTGGTTGAACAACTCATCCAAGCAAGAGACCGCCAAGCATTGGTCAACCATACTCGTGCTTTGGACCGCGTACTTCAGTCGGGGCATTATCTCATTCCTAACTGGCATGTGAACTATCACCGACTGGCTTTTTGGAAACATCTCATGCACCCCAAAGTCATTCCGCCATATGGCTTAGACTTGATGGCATGGTGGTCCGAGGAACAAACATCGCCCTAGCCTCTCAAATATCTCTGGGAACAACATGCATGTCATTCAGTTAAAAACCATCACAAGAAGGTATAACTAAATGGGAGCCTATGTAACAAGAAGACTCCTTTTAATCATCCCGACGCTGCTGGGCATCATGGTGATTAACTTCCTCATCATTCAATTCGCGCCAGGCGGGCCAGTGGAGCAAACCCTGGCAGAACTCAGTGGGCTTAAGACCGGCTTAGCGGGGCAAATAGGCGGTACCAGTGGAAGTGATGCGGTTACGCAAACTAACACTGATCAACTGACTCATCAAAATGAAGGTTATAGAGGCTCCGCTGGTTTACCAAAGGAACTGATAGAACGTATCGAGAAACAATATGGCTTTGACAAGCCACTATTAGAACGTTTTTTATACATGATCGTCAATTATATTCAATTTGATTTCGGTGAAAGCTACTACTCTGGCCGGAGTGTGATTGATATGATTAAAGAACGCTTACCCGTTTCAATTAGTTTAGGGTTATGGAGCACATTAATTGCCTATTTGATCTCGATACCCCTGGGTATTCGAAAAGCAGTACTACACGGCACAAAGTTCGACATCAGCACCAGCGTATTAATCATTATTGGTTATGCAATACCAGGTTTTTTGTTCGCTATCCTACTTGTGATTCTATTTGCTGGTGGCAATTACTGGCAATGGTTTCCCTTACGCGGGCTGACTTCAGATCACTTCGCAGATCTAAGCTGGTGGCAACAAATACTAGACTATCTTTGGCATATCACACTACCCACCATTTCTATGGTGATCGGCAGTTTTGCCACTTTGACCATATTAACAAAAAACTCTTTTTTAGATGAAATTAATAAACAATACGTGCTCACCGCACAAGCAAAAGGCTGTACTGAAAGAAGAGTGCTATACAACCATGTATTTCGCAACGCGATGCTCATTGTCGTAGCTGGCATGCCCAGCGCTTTGGTCGGCATCTTTTTCACCAGCGGCTTATTGGTTGAGTATATTTTTTCGTTAAATGGTTTGGGCCTACTCAGTTTTGAAGCGGTCATTAACCGTGATTACCCTGTTGTCTTTGCCACACTATATATCTTCACCCTCATAGGGTTACTACTTAAGCTGGTAAGCGATTTAACTTACATTTTTATTGACCCAAGAATTGATTTCGAGTCACGATGACCATTAAACTTTTTCAAATCACCAACCCAATTTATAAACGCCAATGGCAGGTGTTTAAGAAGAACAGGCGTAGTTTCTACTCTCTTTGGTTGTTTTCTATTTTATTCTTTTTTAGCCTTTTTTCTGAATTTATTGCAAATGAAAAGCCTTTAGTGATCTCCTATAATAGCGAGCTATATTTTCCAATATTCAAGTCCTATCCAGAAACGACGTTTGGAGGTGACTTTGAAACAGAAGCAAATTATCGAGACGAATATGTCGTAGAACTGATTGAAGCTCAAGGTTGGATGCTTTGGCCGATCATTCGTTTTAATTACCAAAGTATTAATTTTGATCTACACACTCCCGCACCTTCTCCACCTGATGCAACAAACTGGATAGGGACAGACGACCAAGGCCGAGATGTGTTGGCTAGGCTGCTGTATGGTTTTCGTATCTCAGTCATCTTTGGCATTTTATTAACGGTTGGTAGCTCCGTGATAGGCATTATTGTCGGAGCCATGCAAGGCTACTATGGTGGCCGAATAGACCTCATCGGCCAACGGTTTCTGGAGATCTGGCAGGGCATGCCTACCCTATTCTTACTTATTATACTGTCTAGTTTTGTGCAGCCAAATTTTTGGTGGCTACTAGGGATCATGTTAATCTTTGGGTGGATGCAGTTAGTGGACGTTGTTCGTGCTGAGTTTTTACGAGGGAGAAACTTAGAATACGTGAGAGCAGCAAAAGCACTTGGGGTAGCTGACTGGCGAATCATTTACCGCCATATTTTACCGAATGCAATGGTCTCTACATTTACTTTTATGCCCTTTATTTTAAGTGGATCGGTGGTCACATTAACTTCTTTAGACTTTCTAGGTTTTGGGCTACCTATTGGCTCACCTTCTCTCGGTGAGCTACTTGCTCAAGGTAAATCTAACTTACATGCACCCTGGCTCGGCATCTCAGCTTTTGTTTCGCTGAGTCTATTACTCTCTCTACTCACTTTTATTGGTGAAGGCGTTAGGGATGCATTTGATCCCCGCATTCATACCCATGGTGAATAAACTTTTAAGAAACCCTATGACAGAAACAGCCCCCTTGCTAGATATTCAGTCGCTGACAGTAGAACTAAGAAGTGCTAACCAATGGACGACCATTGTTAAAGAACTGAATTTCAATGTGTTGCCTGGAGAAATTACTGCACTTGTCGGCAGTAGTGGTTCGGGCAAGTCCGTTACAGCACACAGCATACTTAATCTTTTCCCCAGAAATGCTGCTCGGTTTCAAGGTCGTATTGAATTTCTCGGTCAGAATCTCATTCCTCTCAACGAGTTAGAACGCTGTAATATTCGTGGAAAACAAATAGGTATGATATTTCAAGAGCCGATGACATCTCTCAACCCCTTACACACCATTGAACGCCAAATTAGTGAAACACTACTGCTCCACCCAAACCCAAAAGTTAGATCTCACGAAGAAAAGACGCTTGAATTACTTGACGCTGTAGGCATTCGAGAACCAAAACAAAAAATGAAGCAATACCCACATCAATTATCAGGTGGTCAACGTCAACGTGTTATGATAGCCATGGCCATTGCTAACAATCCTAAGCTACTCATTGCAGATGAACCCACCACTGCTTTAGATGTTACCATTCAAGCCCAGATCATTGAATTGTTAAATCAGCTACGCAAACAATTAAACATGTCCATTTTGTTTATCAGTCACGATTTAACACTAGTTGACCGTTTTTCTGAAAGAGTTTACGTAATGGACGAAGGAAAAATCATTGAAACTGGACCAACCAACCAGGTATTTCAATCGCCTAAACACCCAAGAACCATATCGCTCATCGAAGCAGAACCAGATGGCAATGCCGTCTCTATTGTTAATGAACCTGAAGTACTCATTAAAACTAATGAGCTCAAAGTATGGTTCCCAATATATAAAGGGATATTTAAAAAAGTTGTTGATCACTTTAAAGCGGTAGAGCCGGTAGATTTAACACTGAAAAAAGGCATATGTTATGGATTAGTGGGTGAAAGTGGATCAGGAAAATCGACACTCGGCCTCTCTCTGCTTAAGCTGATCGAAAGCGACGGAGAGATTTTTTACCAGGATAAATCTATATCCAAAGTCAATAAGGAATCTTTACGCCTACTTCGAAAAGAATTACAAATTGTATTTCAAGACCCTTTTGCCAGCTTAAGCCCCAGATTAACCGTCGGAGAAATTCTTGCAGAAGGGTTAATCGTTCACGCTAAGGCGCTTGATGCACCCTCTGATCAAAAATCCTTAACATCCTGGATAAACACCCAAGTGTCCGAAACACTGCAAACTGTGGATTTACCAGAAGAAGCTAAATCAAGGTATCCACACGAATTTTCAGGCGGCCAAAGACAACGCATTGCTATTGCTCGGGCCTTAATCTTGAAACCAAAATTTATCGTTCTAGACGAGCCCACTTCGGCATTGGACAGACATGTTCAAAAACAAATCATCGAACTACTTAGACATTTACAAGAAAAACATCAACTCACCTACCTGTTTATAAGTCATGATCTAAAAGTAGTTAGAGCCATGAGCCATGAAATATGGGTCATGAAAAATGGGGTCATAGTTGAACAAAACACCACTGAAAACTTGTTTAACGCACCTAAAGAAGCATATACAAGATCTTTGATCAATGCTGCCTTGTAGCAAACAATATTAAATTCAAAAACTGGCTAGAATTGCATTGTTATCTAATATGAATCTTTCAATCTTGCCTTCTTTTTCTTTCAAGACAGAAGGTAAGGTATTCAAACTTCGAATTAAGGCACCTCTTTTACGGGCGGATCACCAAAACCTGGTACAGAATGTTTTACCATTTCTGGATTATTAAAATCTTCTTTTATCCGAATTGAAGTCTGGTTGTTGTAATGGCTAAACGCTTGAGACGCGCTTTTTTTAGTTACTTTTGGATCAGTTACAGATTCCAGCAGTGGTAAAAATTCTTCTCTTAAACCATCTAACCCCCCAAGAAGGCCTGCTCCTGTATATGGGTGCGTAGTTCTCCTGGAATCGCCGACTAATACAACTTCACATTCTTTCCCACAACTTGCAGTAGTAGTTCGAGCTTTACTTACGTTAAATACTCCTTTATTTTCTTCGATTATTTGGTTTTTTTTGGGGTCTAGAATACGATTTAAAAAGGCCTGATCAACATATTTTCTTCTTGCTTTCATCGCTGCAGCATCAGGTGCTGCTATAAATATTTGAATAGCAGCTGGGTTACCGGGTATTGGTATCATGCGGAGCCAATTTAGATATTCTTTTGGAATAGAGTCTAGGAGCTCCATATCATCAGCGTTCAATTCTCCTTCATTAAAAAGAGATTGTGCGTGGTCATGGGAATTATTCTTAAATTGTCGAAGACCACTCAGTATGGAATTAACTCTTAACTGTTCTTGCAAATCAAACTTGTCATTATCATACTCTAACACTAGGTTACTGTAGTGTATGGGTGAGCTTAAATTTTCAACCTCGATACCCATTAGGCCTCGAACTCTAGACGAGCTGCCGTCTGCACCAACCACTAATGTTGGCATACCTTTGGTGCCTATGATTTCACAGGATGTTATAATTGCTCCATTGAGGATTTCTGTCAGTTCACAATTTTCCCTCAGTGAATATTTTTTAGGCTGCTCTTTTACTAGGTTCATAAATATATCTTTTAGATCTATCTCAAGATCCTTTATACGATACATAAACTTTCTAGGATCAGTCTCCTTTCCATAAGATTTCATCAGGTCATCAAGGAATTTTTTTGTGTCATGAGAGTAGAGTGTCGTGAGGCCTTCTCGAGTTGGGTTACCACGCTTCTCTATAATGGTAACCCTAAGGTCTGGATTATTTCCTGCGATCAAAAGAGATGCCGTTAAACCAATCGGGCCGCCACCTATTACAACAACCTGCTCAAAAGGCACAACTTTCCTCATGTATGACTCATAAATTCCAGAAGGGGTTGCTGAAATTAGCGTATCCGAAAAAGTGTGACGATTTAATGTGGAATTCGAAGCTAAGCTAGCAGAATTTAATTCCCTACCAGCGCTAAAACTTGTTAGGCAAAAAGCTGCCAAATTGAACAAATGGTTAACTTTCATAATTATGCAGAAAATATTTATTTTTGAATTTACTTAGTAAACAATAATTATTAATTACCAATTGGTGTGCCTAAATTTTGATTGCTAAATATTGTCAGTCAATACATAGCATGTCAAGTTTAGGCTAGTACCAGAAACTGGCGAGAATCGCATTATGGTCTGAAATCCCAAATTAGCCAATTTGACTAAAAAATAGTTTGGCACTTCGACCGAACCATAAAAATTACAAAGTAGACACAAAAATAAAAGCTTTACATATAACGCCGAAAATAAGAATAAGATAAGGTATGAACTGAGAAATGACATCCAACACTTTTTG
>JAYPYM010000139.1:6857-11849 GCA_038135915.1 Gammaproteobacteria bacterium | reverse complement strand
TGTGCATTATATGATTGGCTGTATTGGTAGAAAAGCACCTCTAGTGCCTTATGCAACTTTTGGTTCTGAAGAACTTGCAGTATCTATTCAAAGACAGATAGATAGCTATGATGGTGTATTGTTAGAGAATCATGGTGTCATTGCTATAGGCTCAACTATCGAGCAAGCTTATAGCAATGCAGAAAATATTGAGTTTGTTGCTGAATTATATCTTAAGTGTTTATCTTCTGGTTTCGAGCCAAGAATTCTTAGCGATGAAGAAATGGATATTGTTATCGAAAAATTTAAGACATATGGTAGCAAAGCGACAAGCAATTAGGTTTGACGTTGCCTTTGTTTGATGTCTAAATTTGTCAACTTGGAATATATCTGGGATTATTTTATGGAATATCGTAAGCTTGGTAGAACCAGTTTGAATGTGAGTTTAATCGGTTTGGGAACCATGACTTGGGGCTGCCAAAATACGCAAGCAGAAGCCTTTAAACAAATGGATTATGCGTTAGAGCGAGGAATCAATTTTTTTGATACTGCAGAGTTGTATGCCATTCCGCCAAGCGTTGAAAGTTATGGTGCCACAGAAACTATTATTGGAAACTGGTTTGCTTCTCGGGTGAATCGAGAAAAAGTTATTTTAGCATCGAAAATTGCTGGCCCAGGGATTACTTGGATTCGAGATGGTGAACAGATTAACAAAGAAAATATTGTTAAGGCCTTGGATACTAGTTTGGAAAGGTTGAAAACTGACTATATTGATCTCTACCAACTACATTGGCCTAACAGAGGTTCATACCATTTCGGTAAGACATGGGATTTTTTGCCCTCATTTGATGTCCATGCTGAAGAAGAAAACTTTTTAGAGGTTTTGCATACTTTTCAAACATTGATCGACAATGGGAAAATTCGGTATTTTGGTCTATCTAATGAAACTGCTTGGGGCTTATGCAAGTGGATTCAATTAGCAGAAAAGCACAACTTACCGCGTGTAGTTAGCATCCAAAATGAGTTCTCTCTCTTATGTCGTAATTTTGAACCTGATTTAAGCGAAATTTCACTTCATGAGGATTGTGGGTTATTAGCCTGGTCTCCTTTAACCAGAGGTATACTAAGTGGTAAGTATTTAAAAGGAGCGCAACCAGAGGGCGCTCGTTTAACTATAGAAACTAGGCCTGAGCATCGCAAAGGTAAGCAAGTTGATGCTGCCACCGAAAAATATATTCAACTTGCAAAACAATACGATCTAGACCCTTGTCAAATGGCGATATCTTTCGTTAATAGCCGTCATTTTGTGACATCTACCTTGATTGGAGCAACAAATATGAGTCAGCTGCGCAGCAATATCGATGCTATTAATACCCGATTGTCAGAAGAAGTGTTAGAAGGTATTAATCGTATTCGTCGAGAATTTCCCATGGTTTTTTAACTGCCTAGAATCAATGGGTGGAATTTAAGTGGGTGTTCATGTTTCTTACTACAGCCCTGAATTTAAAATATTAGAAATTTTGTTTTTTGCTCCCAAGTCAACTGGTGCCCCGTGCTGATGTGAGAAAGCCAATCTTTTTTCCATTGTTTCAAGTCGTTTTATAGCATCACTCAATTTTTCACGTAAAGAAATTACGTAACGTTTCATTTCTTGATTCGATTTATTCGTAACTTGCTCCGGCCTTTTTTGCATATGTATCATTCGGATCGTTATTTCTTTGACAACTCGACCATATTGAATCATACGCGGAAATAAAGAACCAATATCTGTGCGGCCATCACTGCTCATAAAGCTGATCTGCCTTTCACCTTCAGCGAGGATTCTTTCAGCTGTTTCTACTTCATTCCAATCTCCTTTCAACCTATGTGGGCCGATTTCCGGTTTATATGGAGTAAGTGGGCCAATGTTACCTGTACTTGCCTTTATATATACTTGCTTTTCCATCTCAGAGTATGTTGATCGACTTTGGCTGCTGCTATTCTTTTGAGTACTATCATGCACTACCATTTCTGGCTGCTTTTTATCAGTTTTCAGGCTAGCTTGTGCGTCTCGCCTCCTTTTCTTTCTCGTTTGTATCTCTTCTAGTTCGAATCGAGAACGTCCAGCCTGAGACTCATCCACTAATTCTACCTGAGCGAAATGGGTGCGCTCACTGACAATTCGTTTCAAGCTGTCAAAAAGCTCTAAATTTTCTGGTTCTGAATCCAATAAATGTGGGTTCAATGTTGCCAAACATTCATGCAGCTCACTGATATTTTTATTGGATTCAGCAATTTGCTCTTGTGCTGCAGACAAGAGTCTTCTTTCGTAGATAACCAATTCTATTAGACTAGTTAAGGAATGTTTTACTGCTGGAATATCCTTTAATCGAAAAGCTTGACTTAATTTTTCAGCAAATGTTTTAATCTCTGGGTAAATAAATTTTCTAAGAGTGCTGGGAATGCCTTCAACATTTGTTAATACTCCTTCCATACACTCGTGCTTTGGAATATTGTTTTCATGATACTGGATAATTTGTTTTTCTAAACCAGTTGGGTCTTTTTTTACCGTATGACTACCAGAGGGTTTTGCAGCAACCTTTTTCTCCTCAAATTGATAAACTTCAGGGATAGAGATTTCCCTTTTGGCTACTCTTGTTACCTGTAGATGATGTTGATCCCCTGAGACACGATAACTTCCTGTTTGTAATTGATGAAAATTTAAATTGTGCTGCCTGGAGGAAAAGTTAAGGAGACAATTTTTTGTAAAGTGTATTACTTCAGACTGATCCATTTCTACCCATGTTAGGTTGTTGAAAGGGTTTCGCTCTAAGAATCTTCCGTTAAAAACCTTCACTTTTCCGATAATACCCATCGCAGTTTCTTGGTCTGTGGTGATGTTCGCTAGACGGCGTGTGGATGCAGGCCATACTAAATCTACCAAGAAGTATCTGTTTCCACGGTGTTTTAAATTAAAGGTACCTGCTTCTATCAGTACGTCGTTATTTAGCGCTGTTTGGATGTTGGTTGAGTAGGATTTACTTTGTCTGGAAGTGCTTGGTGTAACAATTGAGTGATCAATTTGTTGTTGATGACCTGTAGGTAAAGGGTTAGTTGAAGAACTAGGCATAGATGAACCTCAAAAGAATACATAGAGATTTCAAAGAATAATAGTATTCTCCTTCAGAGTAAAGAAAATAGGACGACCAGCAGATCCTAGTGAGTTAATTGAGCATCATTAATAAATTAATGATGTATCAATGGTGGGGGCTTAATGATTTCCACAGTATTTAAAATTATTTTGGCTTATGGATTATATGTTTCCTTTTTGCTCTCAATTTCACTTTTAAGTTGATCAAGGGCAGCATCGGCGACGGCAAGTTGGGTGGCGGGAGATAAATCCAAGTTAAGTGCTCGCTGCAGGTCATTATAACTTTCAGTGGGTGTTATTGAATCCGAGTAAGGTGGTACCTGATCTGTATTTAAAACATCGCTTTCCGCTGATTTGGTATTCTTTGATTGATCGGCATCCTGCTCTGTATCAGAGAAAACACTGTCATCCGCTGCTGGAGGTGCATTTATACCCGTGATTCCTGGGTATTCCTGCTCAAAGGTTGTTGCGAACTTACGCTTCTTAGATTGGTTGGTATCCTCTTGCTCTGTGTCAGAGAAAATACTGTCATCCGCTGGAGGAGGGGTGGTTCTCCCTGTGATCCCTGGAAATTGACTTTCATAGTATTCTGCGTACAGAGCTCTGGTTGGTTTCGATGAAGCTTGACTAGTTAAAAAATTCGATTCATTAGACGTGCTTGGGGTAGAAATGCCTCGAGGA
This sequence comes from Gammaproteobacteria bacterium, assembly GCA_038135915.1. GTDB lineage: Bacteria > Pseudomonadota > Gammaproteobacteria > Pseudomonadales > UBA6940 > JAYPYM01. The sequence continues at coordinate 8,059 of JAYPYM010000139.1, read as the reverse complement.
GCGCTTGGTTGCAATGGTAAGGGTGGAGTATTGGTAGTAGTTTGGCGACTAAAGTTTTCACCACGAGGTTGATCAGGTTTTTTTGCCCTTGCACTGCTACCGGAGCTGCTGGCGTTTGCTTGTTTGCTCGCATTTAAACTTGATGAATGCATATATCAGTTTCCCCAGTAAGTACTATATTGTACAAGCTTTTGTGGTCTGTTCGAATTATGGTCGCTAAAGATACAACACTGTTGATGCAATATCAAACTAATCACAAGGCGCTAGATCAAATAGTCTGTTGACATAAGTCTTTATCATGCTAATCTAAATGATAATCGTTAACATTTAGGTTGGCGAGTGATGTGTCAATGATTAGAGGTGATGCAAGTGACATTTAACTTATGCTTGAGTAGGGCTGCAATCAGTAACAATCTCTTTGCTGACCAAGAGGCCAGGGTTCATCAGAAAACATCAACAAAGATATTCTGTAAGAAAACTACCAAGGGGCATCTTGAATCCCAGAAAAAGATTATTCATCTTTCCTTGTCCTTGGAGGCATTTAGAGACATCTTAGAGCAAAATGCTGTAGTCCTTGAAGATGTTAGGTTCCATGATGCTTTTTCCAAAAAAGCAGTAAAGAATCTGCTACTTGACTCTTTAGTTAGTGGTTAAAACATTCGTTTTTCGAGGAAATTATGTTGAAATTACAATTTACCTGTGAAGAGCATCTAGATGCATTAACCAGTTGCTCTCTACTAGAAATCTATTGTATGTGGTGGGAGTGGATAGAGGCTGGAGTGTATGCCTTGGATTGCGATAACTACTCAAAAGCTTTGTTTTACTTTGGGAATGCTCGTGATGTAGCGATAGCTGGGCTTTCAAAAGCAGAAATCATGAGTGATACAGTCGATCATTTGGTCGCAGCTACAATACTAACAGTATTTATTTTTCAGAGTAGGCATCAATTCGAGTATGCAAATATGTGTTTAAGTCAATCGCTTCATACCTTAGGTTACTACCTTCATAGAGATGATGAACTAATCATATTTAGCGAAGGTATAGGGGTATTGCTTGATAGCACAAAGTATCAAGGGTATATAGAAAAAATCTTCACCTATGAATCGATCGATTCTGAAATCAATCTTAGCTTATTCAATGAGCAAGTGTTTCAAACTGAACTACATTAGATAGAACGTACCGGTTAGTTGGTTCAGGGTTGT
>JAYPYM010000139.1:0-6847 GCA_038135915.1 Gammaproteobacteria bacterium | reverse complement strand
AGATTAGTCTGCCTGCTAATGATGGAAAATGATGAAAGCTCATTGTTAACCAGAGAGTGGATACATGCCGAGAGCAGGTTCTGTAAAATGTTTTTGGATTGTGCTGTTAGTCTTTTTATTTAGTTGTAAATCTAATAATGAAATTACAAAAGAATTTGAAGACTATTCTAAACGGCTGTCAAGGGTGTTAATGCTAGACCCAAGTTGGGATTATTTTAATATTGGCGCTCATCATATTTTAGAGAAACGTCCGGTCATTGGGCGCATTCATGATCGTGTTTGGCCTAACAGTGAACAGCCAGAGATTTCTCTTTGGTCGCTATTTAAGATTAATGGTTGCTTGCAGTTTAAGCAGTTGATCTCCAACAGAAATAATCAATTGGGGCAACACCAAGAGGTGCCAGCTCGATTAAATCACGAATGGCTTGTTCGTGTTTTTCTCCATAGCTGCCTGAAGCAACAAGAGGCGTTTGATAAAAAGAAACAGGTTGAGGAGTTCATCGGTTTAAAGAAAAAATCTCTCCAACCTGACATCTGGAATACTTTTTTTGCAAGAAAATGGTTTAGTGATTTTGCTTATTCAAATAAAGTGATTGGTTTTGAGGATCATGAAAGTTTGGTAGCTTCAGCCCAGGCACTTGAATATTTTGATTTCTTCTTTGATGAATTAAAAAATGATAGTTTCACAGTCCATGTTGAGCATGCAGATGAAATTTTGAATTGGTTCAAACAGCTAGATGGCTACAAGACATTAGGGATGTTGGCTACATCTCTACTTTATTCGACTCATTATCTGAAGGTCAATACCAATTGGATCTCTGCAGTGAATAAAGATGTTTATTGTCCAAAAAATGTAGTTAGGAAGGAGCATCAGTATTTTAAAAACGTAATTGTAAAGATTTATGTTGGTCGTATTCAGCCTTATCTCAGCCACTTGAGTAGAGATGGCGGGCGATTACTGAAGGCGATGGATGATCTCTTAAACCATTTTGATCAAGCTCCTGGTGTGATGGATTACTGGAGTAAGCTCTATCGTTTACCTGATAGCATATGGAATGATTTTTTAAGGGCAACAAAGTCACATGCTGAAGCAATATCTGAGTTAAATAAAATATGTTCCTTGGGTGTTACTCGTTGAGATTCTTTTTCTCTGGCTTTCATTCATCTCAAGATGTAATTTGATATTTTTGTAGCTGTATAAGGAAATCTTTGGTTGGATTTTTTTGTTGATTCCATTGCATCATAAGTTATGTATTTAAAGTTTAGATTTTAGTTATTTTAAGTAATATTTTTATCATTTCTTTTCGTCCTTACTTTAGAATATGATACCTTAAAGCTCATTCAATCAACAATAATAAATGGGAGATAATAATCATGACAACCCCATTCTCGTCTCTGAGCGCTGGGTACGCATCTTATGTAGACACTACACATAATTCACCAATAAAAACAGTTGCAGCTGGTAAAAAGTTCACATTAGAGCCGCCAGAAACCACATTCAGAATAGAATCACTTGGTGCAGGTAGTTCAGACTTGGGAGCAGAGCATGTAACTTCTGTAACCATCATGGTAAATGGTGAGCCTCAAACATTGAGTCTGTCTGACCCAGCGGCCATAGAAGCATTGAATGATCCAAATAAACGCTTCGTAGCTGTTGCTGGAATGACTGGCGGTATGACGATACATGAAGCGACCTCAGATCTACACGCTCTAGAGATTGCTGCACGAAATGGAGGCATCACTTATGTATACTCATATGGAACAACAACCTTCGATGGTGCAGCCATTAGTTTTACCGCAACCCCAATAGAAATAAATCCTCAATCTATCATAGACAATGGAGGAAGGTTTGAGCTTAATACCATCATTGATGGTGAGAGACTAGTGTTGTCAGGACAAGAAGCGCTTGATTATTACCAAAACCATTTCGATGGTTCTGAATCTGTTCATCTAAAACCAAGAATTGATAGAGATAGCGGTGAAACTATTTATTCTATTCAAGTTACTAGTGGTACACCAATAAGACATTCAGGCTTAAGCACGCCGGGTGTAAGGTCGCAAACGCTTGGGTCGGAACCAGTGACGGTGACCATTGACTTTGAGCCTGAAGTGTTGGAGTTTCGACAGAAGCTTGTGCTTAGGTTTGGACATTCTAGACAGCAAAACCCCATGCATCTCCATACTCCACAAGATAGGCCGGGGCCAGAAAAAGAGAGTTGATGGCGGCTAAACGCTTTGGTTAGGCCGCCAAAAAATTCATGATGGTGTAGCTTGAGACCGCACCGTTATATCTTAGTTTCATGGTAGGCAGATGATGCCATCTTACATCGATCGTTAGAAGCGATATATCGCTTTAGAATCGCTATAGGTTAAGCGATTTTATGTTTTAAAAATATTTTCTTTGTATCCTCAAACTGCTTATCAGCCAATACTGAGCGCCAGAGTGGTAACAACAAATGCAGCAAATGCTACGTGAGCTACAACCAACTGCTTAAGCCCGATCAAAATGTTGGATTCGGCTGTGGTTAACTGTGACTGTTTCATCTCTGTCTCCTTTTATGATGATTACAATAAGTAAATCTAGCATGGAAACTGCTTTTGTCTACCTAATAAATAGACAAAAAGCGCCTTTTTTAAAAATTATGTCTACTTTAATCGAGTATATTGTAGACTTAGTGTGTTGGCTCTATAATGTCTATCTTTAATGAGGGAATAGGAGGGGGTCAAAGATTAACACAGAGATTAACGATTCAAATATCGAAAGGTTTCCGATAGGAGCAGTCGTGAAGCTAACAGGTCTCACCAGCCACAATATTCGAGTATGGGAGAAGCGTCATCAGGCTGTTGTAGCAAAACGTTTACCATCTGGGCGGAGGTTTTACACTCAAGCCCAGGTAAACCGTTTGCTGCTGTTAAAACAATGCATTGATTGTGGTTCTTCAATTAGTGATCTTGCAAAGCTGAGTGACGTCGAGTTAGAAGAAAAATTAAAAACAGCAGTGCCTCGGAAAATACAGAGAATAAAGAAAGACCATAAGATAACAGTTGGGGTGCTTGGAAAGCTCGAGATAGCTGAACAACTCGAAAAAATGGCAAACCTAACGCTTATCTTAAAAGAAGAAGTAACAGATTTTTCAAACATTCATCTACACCGGTTATTATCTGAAGAAAGACCTAATGTATTGATTCTTGAAGTGTCCACTATCCAAGAAGCAAATGCAAAATCCATCACCGAGCTAATTAAGCGTAACAATCCCTTATTATCGGTAATTATTTATCGGTATGGTAACCAAACCAATTTAAATGGACTTAGAAATCAAGGTGCAAGACTATTGCGTGCACCCATTGATCAAGAATCACTTATCAATCTGGTCTCAGGGTATATGTCTAATATCGATGCTTTGAACCACTTAGTAGACTTACCATCTGTACAGCAATACCCGGTACATATTTACACTTCTCATCAGCTCTCTAAAATTACCAAAATAACGACTAAGGTGGATTGTGAGTGTCCTAACCATCTCGTGGAGATCCTAACGGGTTTAAAAGAGTTTGAAAAATACAGTGGTGAATGCATTAATAAGAATGATGAAGACGCAGCCTTACATGCTGAAATACAGTTAAAAACAGCGCTGGCACGTCAACAGCTTGAATGCTTGCTAGAGAAAGTGCTAGATGTCGAGGGTATTTCCATTTGATGAGTTAGGTAAGATCTAGACATTTTGTGAGGTTATAAAGATGTGTGGTTATAGCTTTAATAAATTATAAAAATGCTAAATTTTGACCTCATATTTGTTGCTTTGCTGAATTCGTTCTTTACGCAGGCATCAAAATGCCTTACCCTCGTTGGTTCTAAACACAATAAATTACCTGCATCAAAAAAAGAACAAAGCGATGATAGTTATATCAGTTTTTGGGGGAAATGGTTAGTATGTATTCCAGTAGCCTCGGTTCCCTTAATGTTCGGCCACCTACGCGCAGTGAAGAAACTCATTGTGTAGATAAACAGCCTTGGCCCGTAGAGCAGTTGCTAGACCCTCCAGCTGGTGTAAATTCTAGTTTTCAATTTGTAGCAGATATCATTGCCGATAAAAACGGAAATCTTTATTTGCTGGAATGTAACCCTATGCCCAGAAACCAATTTCCAGGGCCTGTTTTACAAGCATCAAGCGGACAACCAACCCAAGAAGATTTGATTTTTAGAGAACACTGGCGTGTAGGAGACGATCACCTGGCTTTAACTGATCGATACTGGAAAGAAGCTGCCGGACGATGGGGGCTGGATTCGTCCGTAGCACAAGATAGCGATACTCAAAAATCACCATCATTATTATGTGTTAAACCTCTGAATGGATCAGATGGGCTTCTGGTGACTTTCGTTGCCAACACAGAAAACTATGAGACCCAATGGAAGAATTTGTCTCGGGCTTATAAGCAGATTCTACTGAATATTAGAACCGTGGCTAGTGAAGGTAGCCCTCAAAACCTCTGTATGCTGAAACCTTCTACGCACTCAAATCGTGACTCCCAGACTGAACAACTAAATAAATTTGGAAACGCTTTAAGTACTTTAATGTTGAATTACTATTTGAATGATAAATTTTTACAGTCCGAACCACATAAATCTTTTTTTGAAAAACTTGTGGAGTATTTTTCAGACGAGTATGGGAAATTGAGTGATAGATGTAGTGAACAGGGAATACCCCCATACGGGGATGATTTCAAAACGGGTATGGCGCTTTTTGACACCTATTGCTTTATAAGAATAGTTGGGCCTCTCTATATTGACCAGCCAGAGCATGCCTTGGAATTGGCCGAAAAATATTTTTCAGCTGAAAAGTACCAAGCCTATACGGATACTGCTTTAAACAGGCAAAATCATAATTTCTTGTTTAACTATTGCACTTCAGATCTATGTGTACAGCCCTATATCGATGGGCCCAGCACTGTGAGGTTGTATTTTAGCATTGACATTAGGGCGGGAGAACAAGCAGAGTGTAATCTTTCCGCGATTAGAGCCAGGCCAGCGCCTTTTGCACAGAGCGTCTATCAAGATCTACAGCATCCAACCCCTTTAACTAAGGTCCCAAAATTGGCTTCAGAAATACAAGTAGACTACACAGAAAACAGAACCGATGAAATTGTAAAACAAGCTATTGATGAAGAGCAATCCAATGATTTTTTAAAAGAGAAACTCCTTCCAAAACTATTGGAAGATATTAAGTCTCAAGCTAAAAAAAATAATATTCATGTGTATACTGACCATCGATCTTCTTTATTGAATAGAGTCAACTTTCAACCCGAAACGGCTGCACTGTTAGCACTTGGTTTAGCAGCCACTTCGTTTATGTTTCTCAGAAAAAGGTAAATGTATGGGCTTTAAAATCCCTAAGTGTTAGTTTTTGAAGCTAGGAAAGCCGAAGAAGATTGCACAGAACCTGAGTATACAATTTATTACGGCGCATGCTAAATGATGAGCCCCTGCTCAGCGCCAAGATATATAACCAACATCAAGATGAGCAGCTGTAGTGTGATACACCACCGCGGTGATAAAACTCTCTCGGTTTTAGGCGATAATATTTTTCTTCTACTGATTTAGATTGCTCATCATAAGGGTAGTTGAGCACCTCTTGAAGTTCTTTCACGAGCGTGTAATCGCCCTGCATAGCCTGTTGGTAGGCAGGGACGATCAGCCACTCACGCCAGGTGTATTTAGGGTTTGCTTGTTTCATATCTTTTGAAATCTGAGATAAATCCCTTCCGTCATTGATTAGGTTTCGCCAGCTGACTAACCAAGCTTTCCATTGCTCGTCAAGTGCCTGCGAAGTATTAATGTAAAAACTCTTTTTTAACCCTGATATATCCTCGGGCAAATGGGATAATTCACGGAAGAAAATGGTGTAATCAACTTCCGAATTGTTCAAGAGTTCCATTAATTGTCTAAAGATTTTTGGTTGAAATTCAGTTAGGCCCAGTTTACTTGCCCACATTGTTTGAATTTTGGTTTTCATTTCTTCTGAAAAACTGCGCCTTACCTGATCGAGGTTTTCTAATGCCTCGGGCTCTTCTGCAAGCAATGGTCGTAACGTTGTCCAAAACATATGATAGTTGGCTTCTGCTGCAGCTGCTTGATTAAAGAATGAAAAGTGCGTACCGCCGCCAGTCCAAGGTTGAAACTCGGTATCAAAAATTTCACAGAAACCAAATGGGCCATAATCAAGGGTATAACCGCCTGCAGCACAGTTGTCACTGTTAAAGTTTCCTTGGCAGTAGCCGACACGAAGCCAGTTAGCAATTAATGATGTAAGACGCTGGCTAAAAAATTTTGCTAGTTCAATGATTTGGTCTGCAAAAGGTAGTCCTCTATCAATATCGCTTTTGTATTCTCTTTCAATCAAATGTTTCACGATCATCCTTAACTCTTCAAGCGCATTTTCATGCGCATGGTTACGAGCGCGGCGAGCAAATAGCTCTAGCTGACCAACGCGTAGAAAAGAGGGTGCTACTCGGGTAGATATAGCGACTGGGTTCTCCATCAAAATATCAGGATCATTAGCGCGGGAACCTTCCGAATACCAAGGTCGAGTCACGGTTTCGGATTTAGACACATATAGTGTGAAAGAGCGTGATGTTGGTACTCTTAGTGCGTGCATATGCTCTTGAGCTAAAAACTCACGTATGCTTGAGCGCAGCACTGCGCGTCCATCCGCGCCGCGGCAATAGGGTGTTTGACCACCACCTTTTAATTGCATCTCCCAGCGTTGTCCATTGATTACAGCTTCAAGTACAGATATTGCTCGGCCATCGCCATAACCATTGCCAGTACCAAATGGGCATTGTTGAGTGT
>JAYPYM010000138.1:0-11999 GCA_038135915.1 Gammaproteobacteria bacterium | reverse complement strand
GAATATACCAGGAAAATCCAAGGTGATTTTGGGTTAACTTATAAGCAATGGCTGATTAGCATAACAACCATTGCATAGCAAAAACATATCTTGCTAACACAATTAACCCCTGCTTCTAGTAGATTTATGATTGAAAACCAATCATAATCTGGCATTACGACTAGTCACTCAATAGAATCGCTTAAATATCAAACGAATATGCAGCCAGCAAGATCTCTTTTTTCCTATCACCGTTATTGGGCAGAATGCTTTGGCACTGCAGAATTCCTCCCCATGTCTAGAGCAGAAATGGACAAACTGGGTTGGGATAGCTGCGACATCATCATTATCAGCGGAGATGCCTATGTAGACCACCCCAGCTTTGGGATGGCTGTCATTGGTCGTTTGTGGGAATCTCAAGGGTTTCGGGTGGGCATCATTGCCCAGCCCGACTGGGAAGACGTCACCGCATTTCAAGCACTAGGGGAACCTAATTTATTCTTTGCTGTATCTGCAGGCAATATGGACTCCATGATAAACCGCTATACGGCAGACCTAAAAATTCGTCATGACGACGCCTATACACCTAATAACATTGGCGGTAAAAGACCTGATCGCGCTGTTTTAATCTACACCCAAATGTGCCGACAAGCCTTTAAAAATGTATCTGTACTCATCGGTGGAATTGAAGCAAGCTTGCGTCGTATGGCTCACTACGACTATTGGTCTGACAAAGTACGGCGCTCAATACTACTGGATTCAAAAGCAGACTTATTAGTATATGGAAATGCTGAGCGGGCTGTTGTAGACATTGCACACCGTGTAGCTGCTGGTGAGCAAATGCGCGACATCGATGACCTTCGTGGCACGGTTTGTATTAAAAATGACTTGCCAGAGGGTATACGATTAAAAGATTCAACACGAATAGATAAGCCAGGCAAAGTCGAGCCACATAAAAACCCTTACGTGATGGAAACACCCAAGTCTGGGTGCGCAAAAGAGTCCAACGAATCAAGTGGAAATGATAACCAAGCCCTTGCATACGATGAACAAGTCGTGCAGATCCAACCTTCACATAAAGACAAAGATTTAGTCATTCAGGTGCCTTCTTTTGAGAAAGTTCGTAACGACCCTGTTCTTTATGCGCATACATCTAGAATCTTGCACCTAGAAACCAATCCGTCGAATGCTCGAGTTATCGTACAAGCTCACAAAGAACGTTATGTTTGGGTTAACCCACCAGCGATTCCACTATCGACTCAAGAGTTAGACGATGTCTTTGAACTACCGTATCAGCGTGTGCCACACCCTGCCTATGAAGGTTCCAAAATTCCAGCTTATGATATGATACGCTTTTCCGTGAATATCATGCGTGGTTGTTTTGGAGGCTGTTCTTTTTGCTCCATCACAGAGCATGAGGGGCGCGTCATACAAAGCAGATCAGAAGATTCCGTTATTCGCGAGATTGAAACGATTCGTGACAAAACGCCAGGCTTTACAGGTACCATATCAGATTTGGGTGGCCCAACCGCAAACATGTACCACCTAAACTGTAAAAGCGAAGAAATCCATGCACATTGTCGCCGCTTATCATGCGTGTATCCTACCATTTGTAAAAATTTAGTCACCGACCATTCTCCCACCACCCGTCTTTATCGTCGGGCTAGGGCATTGCCAGGTGTTAAGCGCGTAATGGTTGCGTCTGGTTTACGCTATGATTTAGCAGTTAAAGACCCAGAGTATGTTAAAGAACTTGTGCAGCATCATGTGGGCGGCTATTTAAAAATTGCTCCCGAGCATACAGAAGACGCTGCCTTGTCAAAAATGATGAAGCCAGGTATTGGTGCGTATGACGAATTTAAGGCCATGTTTGATCGCTATTCCAAAGAGGCTGGTAAAGACCAATATTTGATCCCCTACTTTATCGCTGCGCATCCAGGCACAGGAGATGAAGACATGATGAATCTTGCTATCTGGTTGAAGAATAACGGTTTCAGGGCTGACCAGGTACAAACTTTTTATCCATCGCCCATGGCTATGGCCACTGCCATGTACCACGCAAAACGTGATCCTATTCATCCGGTGAGTTATAAATCTAAAACGGTATTTACTGCCAGAGGCTTACGGCAAAGGCGTTTACATAAAGCTTTTCTTAGGTATCATGATCCAGATAATTGGCCATTACTCAGAGAAGCACTCAAACAAATGGGGAAAGCTCACTTAATCGGTTATGGAAAAAAGCACTTAATACCGCCTCGTCAGCCAGCTAATCACCCTAGCTCGAAGTTAAACCATAAAAAAACACCTACTAAACCGTTAAAAGGTGGAAAGGTGGTAAGCACGAAAAAACACCCATCAAAAGGCTCAGTTCTAACCCAACACTCTGGCTTACCGCCTAGAGGAGATGACTCCAAGGTAAACCGAAACAAAGCACCCAAAAATAGAGGGCAGGCGCACAATAAAAAAGGACAATTTAAACGAGCACGTTAAATAGATAACAGCATTTGCATTGCCTTGATCAAGTTCTAATTTTTAATAGACTGTTTAATTTAGGCTATTTTACTAGACGTAATAGCCAAAGAGGTTAATTATTTAAAGCCACTCCACTATATCGTCTAAAAATTTTAATATTCCTATCAAATATCAATAAAGTTTCCTTACAAATCTAAAGCTTGACCAAACAGATCCCTGCATAACGGCTAGGTATAATCACCCCATGTCATTATTTTTAAAATGTTAAGAACTGTAACAAAAATTACTAGCAGCCATAAATCAGATAAGAGAGATAGAATACCATGTCAGTTTTCGGAAGAGCTTGTGTTGCATACCAAGCAGCGCAAACAGAAGTCAAGATACCTAGAGCAAAAGCTAGACAAGTCGAGCAAACTTTTCACCATGAGACTACCGTAGAAAACTTTGATCCTGACTCAGATCCGTTTGGTTTACATGGTGGACCACAAGAAAGCACCCCTGTAGACCCAACATCGGTTCGACCTGTAACTGAAGGACAGGTCTATCAGGCAGCAAAGTATAGCTTAGCAGCAGAACTTGGTCTTGACCCAAATCAAATTCATGATTGGAGATTGGTCAGGGGTGAGAATGGAGAGTACTTCTTCGCTGTGCAAGTCAGGCAGGACAACGGCACGCTCAAAATGATTAAAGCCAACGTAGATCTATCTGACGACTACGTTAGAGACACCATGTTGTCAAAGTTTGGTTCTATTTCTATTGAAGAGTACAATAATAACTTTAGACAAACGGTTACAGATTATAATCAAGATTATTACTCTCGGAATTACCAGGACCCTGGCAGAATCATAGGCAGAAAAAAGAGAAAAGCAAGTAATGAGCGCCACAAAAATATTCAGAATGACGCTAATCAAGTCAGAGAAGTTAATCTAGATAGAAATAACTTCTTAAATGGTACTGAAACAAAGGTAGACTATCCACCACCACCGCTAACAAAGGGTCAAAAATATGAGTTAACAAAACAGGCCTTGGCAGACCAACTGGGTGTAGACGTTAAAGATATAAAAGATTGGCGTATTGTACAAAAAGACAATGGCGAATACTTCGTAGCCGTACAAGTACGTCAACACCATGATGATGGAACCACACTGCAGTCGTATACGGCAGATATCAACGTTCCTCAAGAGGTACTAGATGAGTTCGGATACATCAGCATTGAAGACTATGAATTTAGTTTTAAGCATGAAGTTCAAAGCCACAATGCCAACTACTACCTGCAGAATCGTCAAGAAACGGGCGGCAAAATTATCGGTAGGCATGCTGTCTGGAATCATAATGAAGATCTTCGCAAAGTCGAACGAGCTGCAAATGAGGACCAGGTCTTTAGTCTTAGAAATCTTGATCAAGTGTTTAAACTTGGTGAAGTGGAATCAGATATAGCCATCCCCCCTGAGCCTGTGACAGAAGGCCCCGTATACGAGGCTGCAAAAGAAAGTCTTGCGAAAAACTTAAATTTGGACCCAGAAAATATAGAAGATTTTCGCCTAGTGCAACGGGAAGATGGTACCTTTTTCTTTGCAATCCAGTATAAGCAAGACGATGGGACCATGACGCTATATACCGCAGATGTTGCATTCGATGCGGAAGTTGACCAAGAAATGCTTCAAAATATCGGTTTCGTCACTGAAAACAATTATGAGTTCAATTTCAAGCAGGAAGTACTCACTCACAATCGACGAAATTTCTGGTCTAATTATCAAGAAGAAGGTCAACTAATAGGAAGGTTTAGTCGGCGTGATGATAATAGCGGCTTCATAGATGTAACCAAAGAAGCAGATGAAGTAGGCGTAATGGAGGGCTACGACCAAAAAAGCTTTACCCAAACTTTCAGTAACGAAGTAGTAGAAGTGCTGAATGAGCTCGGAATAGTCTTAAATGAAGAAGGAGAATTTGTAGTTGATCCTGAACTTTTAAATAGCATCGACTGGGGAAGAACCTTACTTACCTTGCAACAAAAGCGTGAAAATCTCGACCCTAATGATCCCTTCTATGAAGAAAAGGTAGCTTTCCTTGATGAGGCTATTTCTTTAGTAGAAAACATTATATCTGGAGAATACGACGACCCGATTGCTGCTTTGACTGAATTTGCAGACTTAATTAATAGTGGTGAATTTGCGCTATATGCAGATACTTTCTCTGGCACGATACTTAGAGAAAGCGATATGGTCATTGACCTCACCGAACTCGAGGGCTTTACCATACAAGGGGAAACTTTTGTTGAAGAAACCAAGGCATTAGCTGGAGATGCTTGGATGCCTAGAGTAGGACATACAGGGGGGAATAATAGCAATAATGGCCAATCAGAAATGATGAGAACCAGGATGATGCGTAGCGGCGTCCGATTTAATCAACTTAATACACATAATAAAGATGATGAAATCACCAGAGATGAGTTTATCGAATTCAGAGTAGCCAATGGCGGTAATGCTGAAGATGCAAAAGCAGAGTTTGATGCGCTCACGGAGAAACATGGCTGGGGAGAGACTATATCGTTAGAAGAGTTTGACTCGCTAACCGATGATAGCCAGGCTGGCATCATTAATGATCGGAATGGAGACGGTACAATTGACCATGTAGAACAAACTTTTGCAGATCATGATCTCAATGGGGATGGTGAAGTTACTTTAGAGGAAGTATTGGCTTTCTTAGGTATAGACGAAAACCACGAACAATATGACTTTGTAGTTGCCCTCTTCAAAGGCGCTATGGACACCGATGGTAGTGGCGGTGCATCTTTTGCTGAATATGCCGCTTATGCTAATCGAGAATTGGGTGAAAACGTAATGCTGGCAAGCTTCCACGAGTTTGAAGCGCTTTACTATTCAGATCAAGATTTTAAACAACTTGTAGATAGCGCACTTGAAGATGTTTTTGAATGGCTAGGAATAGACAGCATAAGCGAATTAGACGACGAGAAAAAGCAGCTTCTATTTCAAACCTACGGCATTCTTGGGCTTAGAGACTTAGATAATAGCGGAGATATTTCAAGTACAGAGTTTGTATTTAGCCTCATAAGCGGAGATTCTCAAACAAGTTAACTATAGTTTGGATTAATGCCGTTTAGAATAAACTCTTAACAGGCTATTGCGCCCTTGTTAGTAGTTGACCCGCATGCCTGAAAATTTATTTAAGGCGGGTATATCAAAACAAGATCTTAACAGAAGACTACCAGCCTCCTTCAAACTAAATTTTTCAATAAAAGTAAGGCCCGACATCAGCCCTAGCTTAATATGGGATAAACACCGAATTTCCAAGTAATGATCGACAGTGGCCATCCATAAGCGATCACCTAACTCGCTCTGAACTGTACTAGAGTCAATCAGTGTACCGGCTTTCTCTTCAGAAGAATCTATCGATGTTGAAACTGCCTCCATAATGTAGAGTGGACTATTGCCTAAAAAACAATAGGCCGGCGCCTTATCTCCCAGTGATCGAATGTGCGCATCGATCTCAGAAACACTTTTTTTAAAGTCAATCCAAGTATCCTGGTAGACCAAAGGAGGGAAATAGCTGCCACCTTCGTTTGCTTGGAACACCAAAGAACCTCGCATTAAATTTAGGTAGAACTCGGCCCATGCATTTGGCAATGCATCATACATTTTTTGCACTAAAGAATAGAGGTTTTCCCGAGGGTTTAAGGAGACTTTAGCACAATGGCAAATCGGTCCAGCATCGAATTCTTCAGTCATCTGATGAAAAGTAATTCCTGTCTCAGTGTCTCCAAACCTGATAGGTAACCCCCAAACACTTGCGCCTTTATACTTCGGCAAAAGTGCTGGGTGTACATTAAAAGCTTGCTTAGCTTGTTTAAAAATACTAGCGGGTATTTTTTTAGCGTAGATGGCACTGATTAGCACGTCTGGCGAGTAAGATGAAACTTTATTCTCAACCATATCTGGAGGAAGTAGATCAATATTAAGCAGTTCAATCGCTTTTAGATCCTCGAAAGTATTTTGATGTGTTGAAAAGCAGGCAGTATTAGTAAAGAGAATTAGTTGATGCCCAGCGTCCAATAATGCATTACAAATGACTGAACCAAACTCAATATCGACACTGAAAACCACAAATTTTTCCATAAAGGCTCCAGATCTTATCATTCAAAGCAACTAATTCAGAAGCTTATCAGTTAATAAGGAATAAGCCAGAAACCACAAATTTTTTGGCCTCTACAGCAAATCATGTTTTTTATTATGGCAATAGATAGCTTCTAGATACCAATTTTTGATAGACTAATAGGATAAAAGGCAGTTTTTAGTATCTGGCACATCAATTGGGCCAGATTAAAATAAAAAGAATGATGCAGATAAACCTAGAAAAGTGATATCATATTGAATCAGAAGCTAGTGTTGGCCTTCACATTTAGTGCAAATACATCACGAACTGTCTATTTAAAAATCAATTAAATACGCTTATAACCCTGTTAGGATTCATTTAACATGAGAAATCTAAAAATAAGAAAAGCCTGTCAAATCTCTTTTCTTTTACCCTTTTTGCTTTTTATTTCTTTTGTGTCAAAGACTGCCTTGGGTGAAAACCTGCTGGATGTCTATAAGTTAGCTTTACAGAATAACCCGGGCTGGGCAGCTAAACGCTCAGCTGCTCAGGCTGGTAAAGAATACGAAAAACTCGGCCAATCGGGATTGCTACCTCAAATAGCTGCTAACTTCGATTACTCTCAAATTAATTACGATAGCCCAGCCGGTGTCCCCTCTCTTACCAATGTTGAGAATAATGGCTTGAGTGAAATCGCAAACTGCGTGTTAAACCCAAATGCTGGCAACTTCACAGACTGTATTAATACCAATGATGCTGCGCAGAACTGTTTATCGCTCAACTTACTCGAGTGTTTCTTCGGTGCAACCAGCGGATCATCGTCCTTTACTTCACAAACTTATGGCATCTCGTTAACGCAGCCTATATTTAGAATGGATAAATGGTATGAATACCGTAGGGGTCAAGCTTTTTCAGACAGAGCCAAAACTGAGTTTAAAATCGCTTTTCAAGATTTCAACCTAAGGGTTGTTGAAACTTATTTTAACGTTTTGAAAGCACAAGAAGACCTCGCCTTCGCCAACAAAGAAGACAAATCAATTTACTATCAGTTAAAAAGCACCAAGAAACGATATGAACAAGGTATCGTTACCAGCTTAGATGTTTATGAAGCCCAATCAATATACGATTTACACCAAGCTTCGAAATTATTAGCTGAAACTCGTGTTGCCAATGCATTAGAAGATCTGCATAAAATTACAGGCTTCGAAGTAGACGAAATTTCAACATTACCACTTAATATTCCTCTAGAGGCCCCACAGCCTGCCGCAATCGAAGCATGGGTTGGTCTCTCAGTTAAGAATAATCCAAATTTAGAATTAGCCGAAATTTCCACAAAGATTGCCAACCGACAACATCAAATAGCACGTGCTAGAAAGTTACCCCAGGTGGACTTCTTGGCAGCCTACGGTATTACAGACTCTGGCGGTGAAACCACCAGCCTTGCACAAGGTGAGACTAGCAGCACATCTTTCTCATTCAACCTGCGTGTTCCAATTTATACTGGTGGTGCCTTAACTGCATCTGAACGTCAGTCGAAATACAAAAAAGTTGAATCAGATTTCCTACGAAATGAAATATTTCAGGTCACAGTTGCAACGGTGAAAAAGCTATACCGCTCCACGCAGTCAGCACTTAAGCGCGCATCCGCCCACGCTGTGGCAATCAACTCTAGTGAAAAAGCACTAAAAGCGGTTAGCAAAGGCTATCAACGAGGTAAGCGTACTGTACCTGAATTTATGAATGCCCAAAGAGACTACTATGTAGCAAAGAAAAACTACGCCCAAGCTCGACTTGATTACGTGTTAGCAAGCTTAAAACTAAAACGTTCCGCTGGGCTCATGAATCAAACTGACCTTGAAACACTCAACTCTTGGTTAGTTGCAGATAGTACGGATCATACTATCCAAACACCTGTTAGAAATACTAATGACCAGCGATCAGGCGGTTTATTCCAAGTAATAAAACCTTAAAGCCTCAATATTAAAATTTTTAGCAAAAGACCAGCTCTTAAATAGCTAAATGCTTAGAAACGCCGAACTACAATGAGTCGGCGTTTCTAATATAAGATGAACCTTTTTGAATGAGCTTCACAACCCGCAAGCTCTGATTATTTTCTGGTTAGATTAAAAATATTTAAATGACCGCGGTATCCCGATAGCCCTTCCAAACAAAATATGCAAACTGATATACATCTCTATCGTCATAAGCAGTTTTAGACTCTCTACTCAACCAACGTTTAAAACGTTTCCAGTTGGTGTCAGCAAATTCATCCGCACTTAACTCAAAGCAATTTGTTAAATCGACCCAATCATTATTCTCTGTAAAGGATTTTGCTAAAGTGCCAAGTACAGAAAGCTCACTGCTATCCGATACACCGTGATGAGACGATGAGCCCTTCTTTACCATTTCGACAAACCCTCGCTTTTGACAAGATTTAACTGCTTTCTCCAGGTCTGACATGGCTAACTGATAGGAATGAAACACCTTTTTTATAGTGCGATTATTAAAGATACGTATCAAAACCCAATCTTTGAGTAGATCTTCCCTAAGCACAATACGATAAGAGCTACAACGAATTGGATGGTAAAAATATAGGCTCACTTCGTGCATTTTTATTTCCCTAACTCATATTGAAAAAGCTCATTAAGCTATCCCCCAAACATCCTTGCCATCAGCACTCAGGGTATCCATCGTCGGAGTAAATGTGATATCCTATCAGCAAATAGGCGTATATGAAATGACCTAAGCCGATAATATGTGAATTGCTTGGATAATCATTAGGGCATTTAAAATTTTATGGCACAAATTGTTATAGTTTTAACCATTTTTTTTGCTCTACTCTTTGGATTCAATTTATTATTCAACAAAAATAAACTCTCTAACGAACAAAAAAAGAAAGTATTGTTGGGTGGCTTGATTGGCCTGGTATTAATCCTAATCCTCACTGGCAGAGTACACTGGTTAACTGGTTTAGTAGTCGCAGTTTTTGGATTAGCAAAAGCGCTTTTCCCAATTTTGTTGAGACATCTACCTCAGTTAGCCACACTCTATGCCAGTATCCGCTCCAAGCGCTCCGAACAAAATAAAGGTTATCAACAAGAATCAGGTCGCATTCATAGAGAAAAAGCAATGTCTCGTGAAGAAGCATTTGAGATATTGGGAGTACATGAAGGTGCAACCCCAGAACAAATACAAACTGCTTACAAACGATTAATGCAAAAATGTCATCCAGATAGAGGGGGGTCAGACTACTTGGCTGCACAACTCAATGCGGCAAAAAAAGTTCTTCTCGGATAACAATTATAAGTAAAATTTCAAAGCATTAGAGGAATAATATGAGTACTTTTCAACACCTAGTTTGGGACACTAGCCCAATTTTAATCACACTTGGTCCAGTTTCTATACGTTGGTATAGCCTCTTATTTGGCCTAGCATTTTTTTTAGGCTATCTCATCGTTCAAAAAATATATGAGGTTGAGGGTCAGTCAGATGATGACATAGATAATCTAATGATGTTTGCCTTCTTTAGCACCCTATTTGGCGCCAGATTGGGGCACTGCCTTTTTTATGCACCTGAACACTATTTGGCCAACCCGATTGAAATACTTTATTTTTGGAACGGTGGTCTAGCAAGTCACGGCGCGGCGATCGGTAACTTCCTTGGCATCTATTTGTATACCTTAAGGAAAAAAGTCAAGGTTACTTACCCATGGTTAATAGATCGTTTATTATTGCCCTGCGCCCTCGGTGCGGCTTTAATCAGGCTAGGTAATTTTTTCAACTCAGAGATAATTGGCAATCCAGCGCCAAACATACCTTGGGCAGTGATATTCTCTCATATCGATAAACTGAACCCTATTCCACGACACCCAACACAAATTTATGAAAGCATCTGTTATTTCATCATTTTCTTGATTATGATAAGTACATACGCCAAATATAAAAGCAACATTAAACCTGGCTTACTCACTGGACTCTTTTTATCCCTAGTATTCTCTTCACGATTCTTACTTGAGTTTACCAAATCACCACAGTCTGCGTTAGATGCAAACGCAATACTAAGCACTGGCCAACTTTTAAGCATACCCTTATTCTTTCTAGGCCTATACTTTATCTTTAGAAAAAACAAACCCACTTGACTGAACATCTAAACAGTTTTGATTAGACTCAACCAGTGCTATTTTGTGTTCTCTAGATAATTTTCTGATTGCATATTCTCTTTTAGATGCAACTGATCGATTTTCGGCATGTTCCCAATAAACTAAATGAACTGGACGTTTTGCTCGCGTGTAGCGAGCCCCCTTCTTTGTGGACGCATGCTCGTTTACCCGGCGCACTAAATCATTCGTAATCCCAGTATAAAAACTCTAATCACTACATACCAACATATAAACAACCCAACCCATGCTTAAGCCCAATCCTAAATTTTATGTCTCATATCACTTAAAAGTAAGTTATTATTTTGATAGACTAGTCGAAAATTTCATTTAGTTTAACCCACCCATACATACTCGTGTCTACAGATAACACAGCAGAAAAGGCTAGTTCAACTCCCTTAGCTGCAAGGTTACGACCAAAGCAGTTAGAAAACTATGTTGGCCAAAAGCATTTGCTTGGCAAGGGAAAGCCCTTAACTCAAATGCTAGCTAATCATAGATTACAATCTCTATTATTTTGGGGCCCTCCGGGTTCAGGAAAGACAACTTTAGCACATCTACTCGCATCTAAAATTGAGTTACCCTTTTACTCTCTATCAGCAGTCATGTGCTCCACGAAGGATATTCGCCAAATACTCTCTGGAGTTGAGCTTTCAGATCAAAAGTCAGCTGTGGTTTTCTTAGATGAGATTCACAGGTTTAACAAAGCGCAGCAAGATGCTCTTTTACCGCTAGTTGAAGATGGAAGATTTATTCTAATCGGAGCCACTACTGAGAACCCATCTTTTAACGTGAACAAAGCTTTGTTATCCAGAATGCAATTATATCGTCTAAACCCTTTATCTAATGATGAGATGTTAACATTGTTAACACGCGCAGTGTCCTTTTATGAGGACATATCATGTAGCACGGAGGTGCTTACGTTAATAGCCAAAGTTGTCCAAGGGGACGCTCGTAAAGCACTCAATATTCTGGAGCTCGCAGCTTCGCAACTACCTGGTCAGCGAGGGGTGCTCAGCAATCAACAGATAGACTCTTGTTTAGAAAGCATTTCTTCGCTGGCAATGGATAAACACGGAGATGTATTCTATGAATTGATCTCAGCTTTACATAAATCAGTGCGAGGGTCCGACCCCGACGCTTCACTTTATTGGCTTGCTAGAATGTTAGAAGGCGGCTGTGACCCGCTTTACATCGCCCGAAGATTGGTACGTATGGCCTCCGAAGAGAGTTATGAACGAAAGTTGTGTATGAGGGTTTAGAAAAGGAAATTAGAAGGTG
>JAYPYM010000137.1:10109-12043 GCA_038135915.1 Gammaproteobacteria bacterium | reverse complement strand
TCATTGTACAGACATCGAGTGCTACAAAAAAAGGCTCAAACCCGACTGCTGACTACGACTTCAGCCCACTCACAAGCCACATCTCTGAACCCAATACTGATCAACAGACAACAAGCACAAATAATCAAATCAGTATTGCACGCATACTAGGAGGAAAAAACTTACAAGGTATTTCAACAGTAAAGGATTGGCTGGACAAGCTACTAAACCTAACACCGAACACAAATCTGAAAGTATCGAACCTCATTATACAAGAAAAAAATATAGCTTCTAAATCACCCACTGTGAACTGTAAATGCAGCCTACATCAAACCATTTCAGAAAACGGCCAAGGGACTCAATTACTAGAAGGGAAGATTGAATTCATAGATGAATACTTCGATGTAACATTAACCAACAAGCTAACCAGTACTGAGATTAACTTATCGAAAACTCACCCTGAGCAACCCAGCTTTTGGTTAAAGCTCACACCAACTGACAACCCAGAAAAGCCTTTGAGCATACCAGAAAAAAGCTTCTACTTTGCCGGCAAAGCGACGATAGGACCTGGGTTCATTTCTGATCTAGAAATTTATGAACTCGATGGCAAACTCAAGTTTTCCCCAATATCAAAAAATAGCAAGAAGTTTCGCTTAAACAGTGCAAGTGCACGATTAACCTATATAGGCAAGAATACCAGTAGCCAACCCTCTACTGGCTATACCAGTAAAGTGTACCTAAACGCACAATTCGCCAACGACATGCTAAGCCTAAAAGCTGAAGACAGCTTCCAGCTTTACCTTGATGACAAAATAGTTAGCCAGTTCTTTAATCTAAACAAGCGCCGAAAAGCTTCAGTTGGTTTAAAAAGCAAATACTATCAACTTGAAATAAATGGCGAAGGCTTTTCCTGGCTATCTAACCAGTCCAAACAATGGTTGCTAACCACCAACAGCGAAACTTCTTGGCGTTGGGGCGATAGCCAAGAAGATACGCCAGAGCTTATCTGGATCAGTAATTCACTTAATCTAGGCACCATGAATGACCAAAAGGCTATAACTCGCCCTCAAGTAAGTTTGAAACTCTTGGGAAAGATAGACACAATAAAAAACAAGTCCGGGTTCAGTCAACAGCCCTTCGTTATCACCTGGCAGAACGACTCAAGCCAACCGAAGTTGGCCATTTCATTTCCAAATTTAGGCATGGAGGGCAAAGTAACGACTGACGTTGTTTTCCAAGCCAACACCAACCGCACCAAACCTATTAAAGTGCTATATCGCTCAGACCGGCTGAGCACTGAAGCACTAGGGCAATTAGCATTCAAAGAGAAGCCGGACCGTTTAACTGTACTGAAAATGTATGAATTTGAATCCTGGCAACAGCTGTTATCCGCTATTCCTGAAGCACCTGCCCCTCTAAGCATTCAGGAATATAAAAAAATCTACGAAATGAGTTGGGAAAAGGTGGATTTTCCACCCTTTGGGGAGATTCGATTGAACTCAAGCGTACAAGAATCTAGCTATAAGAATCAATTTAAAGCACTAAACTTCAGTCTGCTAGGCTCTAAGGGCACCAATACTAGCATTGAAGTCAGTGGGACTTCTGTACTATCAAATGCGCTAAAATCACTCAAGTCATCTCAAAACACACTACGGATACCATTCAAAATACACCGCTTCACCATCAACCATCATAATGCGACACTAAATCTCAATGAGCCAATTGCTGTAACGCCGAAAAAACACAGCGGTCGACTCACCTTGGAACAGGTTCCCCTGAATTTTTTCTTTCAGCAACTAGGCATTGATGAGATCAATGCTTCAGGCTATCTATATGGGTTGATCAACTTTGAAACCAAAGGCAAGCAGTTAGTCATAAAACGCAATTACTTAAATTATGAAAATACTAAAGGCATCATTCGACTACCCAATAAGCGTGAAGCCAAAAAATCAGAT
>JAYPYM010000137.1:0-10099 GCA_038135915.1 Gammaproteobacteria bacterium | reverse complement strand
CAACTCACCTCAAGGAAACGTTGACGAATATCACTATCAAAAGTTCAACGCTGAAATTTCATCACAAGATAGTCAAAATATATCCATCACCGTCAATTTCGAAACTGAAGACCAACAAATAAAGCTGGTAAAAGAAAAGTTACACAACCCCATTTCGACTGGGTATCAGCAAGCAATACAAAGCCTAAACGATATTATTTTCTTGGGTTATTGAAAAATTCTTGTAAACCCATCACAATGGCCTCCCAAAATAATTTTCATATACCCAGAGGTAACGATGGAGGCTTCTAACGTGGTAGAACCCTACGTACTTGTACTTTTCTATAGTCGCCAGGGCCATACACAAGATATGGCAATGCGAGTTTGTCAGGGCATAGAGCAAGTCGACGGAGTTGATTATCGTGTTCGTACTGTACCTGCAATCACCTCAAAAACTCAAAAATCTGAACCGGCGATACCAGATCAGGGGGCTCCTTACGCCAACCTAGATGATTTACGATCAGCGAGTGGGCTTATTCTTGGTAGCCCGACACGATTCGGCAATATGGCAGCTCCGCTAAAATTCTTTCTAGAACAAACAAGCGGGCTTTGGGCAGAAGGTGCGATGGAAGGCAAACCTGCAGGCGTATTTTGTTCCACCAGCAGCCTGCATGGCGGGCAAGAGTCAACGCTTCTGTCGATGATGCTACCATTATTACACCACGGCATGGTGGTTTCTGGTATTCCCTATTCTCAACCTGAACTTCAATCAACTGAAACAGGCGGCACGCCCTATGGTGCATCTCACTGGAGCGGCCTCAAATCAGAGCGCCCCATTTCTAAAGATGAAGAAAATATCTGTATTGCATTAGGTAAAAGAGTTGCCGAGTTATCACTGAAGCTAACCAGCTAGCTCCGATACCAGGCAAACCGACTCATCACATAAAAAAACTCAACCGAAGTGACCATGAACGTTAAGATGCTCTCTATCTCTATTAGGTTTTTTTTCTTTGCTTATCTAGCATTGCTCTCTAGCTGGGTCATGATACAAGCCCACACTAACAACTACTCACCTTGGCCTGTACTCATATTGCAAATCAGCCCATTCATGCTCTTTTTCTATGGCATTAAAAACTTGCACCGCCGAAGTTTAATCTATTTAAACTTTTTTCTCTTATTATACTTTTGCTTTTCCGTTGTCGGTTTGTTCAGTAGCGGGCTTCAGCTCTATTGGTCTATAGCAGAAGTAACGGTCCTATTTTGCTTATTCAGCAGCATCTTTTTATATTTGAGAATGCAAGACAAACTTTTAAAGATACAAAGAGAGCAATAGAAAAACCTATCATGCATCTCGAAATTCATCTCTCAAATTTTGCACCTTTTTAAATAATCTAATTAATAGGCGATCCAAGTTAGTGCCCGCTACCAATCACAAATCAATCATTACCTCCAAATTACGCAATTTATTCAACTCAAAAGCAGTTTTCTATTTTGGTACACTTATTGATTAGGCCAATCCAGGACATGGCGACTCTCTAAGGCTGCGATTTAAAGGCATGTTAACTAGCTTCAAGCCGATTAAGCCTGCTCTGTCAGTATTTTTGTTAATCCAAAGAGGAAATGTGAATGAAAATAAATAAGCCTTTAGTACAAGCGTTGGCGCTTACTTTAACTTGCTCGACTCATGCTATTGCAGCAAACTCTATTACCGAAGCGCTGGAAGCATCAAAACCATTTTTAGACTTACGCGCTCGTTATGAAAGAAACGACACAGATAACGCCTTAGATACAGCCGATGCAATCACGTTAAAAACAACTGTTGGGATACGAACAGGAGAATTTTCTGGCTTTTCAGTATTGCTCGACATGGTGAACGTAAGGTCACTAGATGAAGATTACCTAGATGCGACCACAGACACCATTGCAGACCCCGAAGGCGATGAGTTAACACAAGGTTATATTCAATACGCGACAGATGGAACAGTTGCTCGCTGGGGTAGACAACGCATCATCTACGACAATGCCCGATTCGTCGGCAATGTCGGCTGGCGACAAAACGAGCAAACTTATGACGGTTTTAGCTTAAAAAACACATCCATCGAAGATTTGACCATCAACCTTGCTTATCTAGTAGCGGAACACGGCATTTTATTTAACTCCAAAGATCATGAAACTATCCTAGCCAATGCGTCCTACAAGAATGCAGGCCCTGGCACCCTTGGCGCCTACGTGTACCTGATAGAGTTCCCTGATGTATCCGAGCTCACCACCTACGGCGTTAGTTACAAAGGAAAGATAGACACATTTAGCTACCATTTTGAATATGCGACGCAAGAATCTGAGCCAACAGGCGGTACTGACAGAGACGCCGACTATCTTTTCGTAGAAGGTGGCGCTAAATTAGGACCAGTTACCGCCAAAGTCGGGTATGAATTGCTTGGCAGTGATGAAGGTGCCTACGGCTTCCAAACGCCGCTAGCAACCAAACATAAGTTTAACGGCTGGGCAGACAAATTCTTAGCAACGCCAGCCGACGGGCTCGAGGATATCTATGTTTCAGCATCTGGTAAAGTTGGCGGCGTCAAGCTCGCTGCTATCTACCATACCTTTAGTGGCGATGAAAGCGGTGACGACCTAGGTGATGAGCTTGATCTCTTAGCCGTTAAGAAATTCTCAAAACACTATTCTGCTGGACTAAAGCATGCGATGTTCTCAGGTGAAGGCGGACAAGTTGATACCGATAAGACTTGGATATGGGTTCAGGCAACTTTCTAATTCACAAACAACCCATCCTAAATCATAAACAACTCATCAGCGCTAAGAAAAGATGTACTTAGCGCTTTCTTGCTTCCGTCTGCCATAAGCCCTACGGGCCTTCTAATTGTCCATCAATCAGCTTGCCAAATATCACTTTTTTATTTTGAAAGCTACCTGCCCGACCTAAACCACATCGCTTAATGACAAGTAAAATGTTTGATAGAAAAAGTTAGCCATACTACTTTCCTAAGTATGCTAAAATTGGTTAATATTTTGATCAGATTACGGCCACCTCCAAACCAACCCTGAGGCACACTCATGACGGACGATGCTACACACACAACAGCAGTTGGAAGTATACCCCGAAGAATAAAAGACCTATTAAGCAAACCAATAGAACCCGATAATAATAGTATTATCGTTCAAGGTTGGCTACGCACACGCCGTGACTCAAAAGGTGGTTTTTCTTTCTTGCAAATAAATGATGGTAGTTGTTTGGAAAATCTACAAGTAATCGCAGATAATAGCCTCGAAGAATACGAAGCAACAGTGCTAAAACTGTCTGCGGGCTGCTCCGTCAGCATTACTGGGATCATAAAAAAATCCGAAGGCAAGCAAGCAATCGAAATGCAAGCAAACTCCGTACAGCTAGTGGGAGAGATAGATGACCCAAGCGCTTACCCGATTTCTAAGAAACGTCACTCGTTTGAATTCCTAAGAGAGGTTGCTCACCTCAGACCACGCACCAATACCTTTGGCGCAGTAACCAGGGTTAGACACCATTGCGCCCAAGCCATTCACCGCTACTTGGATGAAAATCATTACTATTGGGTCAACACACCCATCATTACCGCAAGCGATTGCGAAGGCGCCGGAGAACTATTTAAAGTCAGTACGTTAGACTTTTGCAATTTACCACTTACAAATCCAGATAAACAAAGTGAAGCCGACACTCAGAAGGCAGTTGACTTTAGTCAAGACTTTTTCTCAAAGCAGACCTACCTAACTGTTTCAGGCCAACTTAATGTTGAAGCCTTCTGCTTAGCACTTTCTAGAGTTTATACCTTTGGCCCAACATTCAGAGCAGAAAATTCAAATACAAGTAGACACCTTGCTGAATTTTGGATGGTAGAACCAGAGCTCGCATTTGCTACGCTGGATGACATTTGTAAACTATCGGAATCATTCCTAAAGTCCGTTGTTCATTCGGTTTTAGATCACTGCGAAGATGATATTGCATTCTTCAATCAACGAATTGATAAACACTTACTAGCAAGACTCACCAATCTGGTGGACCAGCCCTTCGAGCAAATCACATACTCTGAGGCAATCGAGCTGCTCAAAGATTCATCAGAGAAATTTGAGTACCCAGTTAAGTGGGGGCTTGACCTGCAAAGTGAACATGAACGTTACATTTCAGAAAAGCACGTCAAAGGGCCGGTTATTGTAAGAGATTACCCTTCGGACATAAAAGCCTTCTACATGCGCCAGAATGATGATGGTCGCACCTGTGCAGCAATGGACTTACTAGCACCCGGCATTGGTGAGATCATTGGAGGCAGCCAACGTGAAGAGCGTCTCACTCAATTAGATGAAAAGCTTACAGCTCATGGTTTATCGGAAGACCTATACTGGTACCGAGACCTGAGAAGATATGGTACTGTGCCTCACGGTGGATTTGGCTTAGGTTTTGAACGTCTGTTAAACTACCTAACAGGGCTAGATAATATAAGGGATGTTATTCCATTTCCTCGTGCTCCAGGCAATGCCGGCTTTTAGCTTTGAATCTCTGCTCACCCAGCATTCTGGTGAGAAAAAATTCGAAATCGCTGCTTAAGGCTTAAAAAATTTAAAAAAAAACTGGAAAAAAAAATTTATATCATTAGTATAAGCGGCATTCTGAAAGTCGGGTTACACTTAGTCTTAGCACTTAGGTGAGTTTATACAAATACCAGACTGTAAAGGTTATTATTGGGCCGTAGCCAAGTGGTAAGGCAACGGGTTTTGATCCCGTCATTCGTAGGTTCGAGTCCTACCGGCCCAGCCATCTTTAATTATGCAAATGACCACTGTAAGTTTAGGCAAGATCGTTTCTCCCTCGAACATCAAGCCATCATTAAAATATCATTCATTTTCTAAAACAAGATACGATTTAAGATCTCTTCTAACGCTATTGGGTAAATCATCGTGACTAAACTCGTACTATTCTCTGGCAACGCCAACATGCCATTATCTGAAAAAGTAGCAAGAAGCCTTAATATTCCCTTGGGCGATGCTTTTGTTGGCCGCTTTAGTGATGGAGAGATTAATGTTGAGATCAAAGAAAATGTCAGGGGAAATGACGCATTTATTCTCCAATCTACTTGCGCACCGACAAATGACAATTTGATGGAGCTCATCGTCATGGCAGACGCCCTTCGACGCGCATCTGCCGGCCGGGTCACGGCCGTTATCCCCTATTTCGGTTACGCTAGGCAAGACAGGCGAGTAAGATCTGCGCGAGTACCCATTACAGCAAAAGTCGTAGCAGACATGATCACTGCAGTGGGTATTGACCGTGTACTCACGGTTGACTTACACGCGGATCAAGTTCAGGGCTTTTTCGATATTCCAGTTGATAACGTGTACGGAACACCCATTCTGTTAGCGGATATAAAGAAACAGCAATACGAAGACGTTATGATTGTTTCACCCGACGTGGGCGGGGTAGTGAGAGCGAGAGCAGTTGCTAAACAACTCGACGACGCGGACCTAGCCATTATTGATAAGCGAAGAAGAAAAGCCAATGATTCCCAAGTAATGCATATCATCGGCGAAGTTGCAGGCCGTACTTGCGTGCTTGTCGACGACATGGTAGACACAGCAGGCACCCTGTGCAAAGCAGCTGGGGCACTTAAGAGTGAAGGCGCCAAAAAGGTGGTGGCTTACTGTACCCACGCTGTTTTATCTGGTCAGGCAATAGATAACGTCTTAGCTTCAGACCTAGACGAGCTAGTAGTGACCGATACCATTCCCCTCTCCCCAAAGGCCGAAGATTCAGGTATGATACGCCAGTTGACACTATCACCGATGCTTGCAGAAGCAGTGAGACGTATCAATAATGAAGAGTCATTGAGCGCCATGTTCACACAGCCAGATTTCTAACGTATTTTTATTAATCTAACTATCAGAGCAGCATTCAATGAACTTAAGCTACCAGCTCTGGTCGCGGAGCCGGGATAACGAAAACAGCAGGAGACAATCAAAATGTCACAAGCATTTGAACTAGAAGCAGAAGTAAGAAAGGAACGTGGAACCGGAGCGAGCCGCCGACTACGAAGACTAGCATCAAAAGTGCCAGCAATTGTGTATGGCGCAGAAAAAGAGCCACTATCTATTAGTATCCCTCTCAAAGACCTAGTGAAGCAGCTGGAAAATGAAGCCTTCTATTCACATATCTTAAATTTGAACGTAGAGGGTACTTTAGAAAAAGTAGTACTAAAAGACCTTCAAAGACACCCCGCAAAGGGTTACCCACTACACGCCGACTTTCAGCGGATAGATGATACACATAAAATTACTATGCATATCCCTATTCACTTCTTAAATGAAGAGAAATGCGTCGGCGTTAAGTTAGAAGGTGGCGTGATTTCACACCAGATGAACAGCGTAGAGGTTAGCTGTTTGGCGAAAGACCTCCCAGAATACCTTGAACTTGACGTAGCTGAGCTGAAAGTAGGCCAGGCATTCCACCTGTCGGACATTCAGCTGCCAGCTGGCACCACCATCCCAGCACTGCAACAAGGGACTGACCATGACTTAACTGTCGTCAATGTCGCTAAAGTAAGAGGCTCAAGTGCTGACAGTGAAGATTCATCTGCGGGAGAAACTGAATCAGAATAATTTTTCGATTCAGTAGCAATGATTAAATTAATAGTAGGCCTGGGCAATCCAGGCCAGAAATACGAAGACACGCGACACAATGCTGGAGTATGGATGCTAAACAGCATCGCCAAGGAATACGGCGCCAGCTTACACTCAGAAACCAAGTTCTCCGGATTGGTCGGCAGATTCAAGTATGCCAGCCAAGACATCCGCTTGCTTTTTCCCACCACTTTTATGAACCTAAGCGGGCAAGCTGTCATAGCACTGTCTGATTATTTTAAAATTCAATCCGAGGAAATACTGGTACTGCACGATGAACTAGATCTTGAACCAGGTACAGTACGACTAAAGAAAGGAGGTGGGCATGGTGGCCACAACGGTTTGAGAAATATTATTCAACACCTAGATAATCAATTTTACCGGTTGAGAATCGGTATTGGGCACCCTGGCGATCGAAATCAGGTGACGAATTTTGTACTAAAAATGCCAAGTGACAAAGAGCGCCTTGCAATAGAAAAAGGCATAGACATAGGCCTAAAGCATCTTCCTGAAATAATCAAAGGGAACATGCAAAAAGTAATGAACCAACTGAATCAAAAACCTAAGAAGCCTAAGCAAGCGATACAGCCTCTACAGAGCGAGACCAACCCAGAAGCAAGCCGCTCAACAGTGCTCAGCGAAGAGACTAATACCGCTAAGACTATAAACACTATCGGCAAAGCAGAAAACCAGGGCCTAAACACAGACTAATAAGGTTAAGAACATGGGCATAAAATGCGGAATTGTGGGACTACCGAATGTAGGGAAATCGACTTTATTTAACGCACTGACGCAAATGGGCATCGATGCAGAAAACTTCCCTTTTTGCACCATTGAACCGAACTCCGGCATTGTAGAAGTACCGGACCCTCGGTTGGACCAACTTCAGGCATTAGTTAAGCCGCAAAAAACAATACCCACGACAGTAGAGTTTGTGGACATCGCAGGGCTTGTAGCAGGCGCCTCAAAAGGTGAAGGCCTTGGCAACCAGTTCCTTGGCAACATCCGAGAAACAGATGCTATCGCACACGTTGTCCGTTGTTTCGACGACCCCGATATTGTACACGTAGCTGGCAAGGTAGACGCCCTCTCAGACATTGATACTATCAATACCGAGCTTGCTCTAGCAGATTTGGAATCTTCTGAAAAAGCACTACAAAAAGCACAGAAACAAGCAAAGTCAGGCAACAAAGAAGCAAAACAGCTGGTAGAGATTCTTGAGCAAATCATACCGCATCTCAATGAAGGTAAACCACTCAGAGCCATGTCGCTGAGCGAAGAAGCACTTAAAATACTTAAGCCTTACTGCATGTTGACACTCAAACCGACCATGTACATTGCGAACGTATTAGAAGATCAAGTAGAAGACAATAAAGAGTATCTAAAAGTAAAGTCCTTAGCTGAAACCGAAGGAGCAGAAGTCGTTTCAATCTGTGCGAAAATAGAGTCAGAGATTGCAGAGCTTGATGAAGAAGAGAAACATGAGTTTTTGTCAGATCTTGGTATGAAAGAGCCAGGTTTGAACCGAGTGATCCGAGCTGCTTACACCTTACTAAACTTACAAACATATTTCACAGCAGGCCCAAAAGAAGTCCGTGCATGGACCATTAAAAAAGGCTATACAGCGCCAGAAGCTGCAGGCGTCATACATACTGATTTTCAAAAGGGTTTTATTAGAGCAGAAACCATTAGTTTTGAAGATTATATCAACCACCAAGGAGAAGCTGGCGCGAAAGAAGCTGGCAAATGGCGCTTAGAAGGAAAGGACTATATCGTTAAAGATGGAGACGTCGTACATTTTAGGTTTAATACATAGATCAACATGAAACTTTCAAACGCTTTACCGATATTATTCTGTTTTAACCATATACAAAGGGCTGGGCAACCAAATACTAAACTCGCTCCTACTCCAAGAATCGATTGCGACTACCCGCCGCTCTGTATCAAATCAACACCCAATAACCATCACAACCAAATTTACTTGAATAATATATTAAGTAGTGTACGGCACAAGCATTTTGAGCCAATACAACTGCTGGTCAATATCTATTCATTAGTCCGAAGTGTATATTTTTCTCATCAAGCACAATCGAAACCTGCTCATCTGACTATCGTTAAACAACAATCTATCGCCCAACATCAATCTATCGCTAAACAAGATTATTTCGATTTTGAAGCTGTAAAATCAATCATAGACTCGAATGACTTCAACTATGATGAATTACAAATTTGTATCAATAAGTTGTTACAAGCCATAAACGAATTAGATGAAGTAGAGGATAATGAGGATAATAAAGAACGTACCGGTACCTCAAGTGTGCCAGATTTCTTTATCACCGCTTCCTATGGAGACAATACGAAATTTCAAACACTAAGAAAGCTTGGCGTAATGGCAGCAAAATATATGGTACAAGATGAACAAGTAGCCTATGCAACTATTCTAAAGTTCTTGGCACTTCATCGTCATATGATCGCTCAGCTACAAAGCACACCAGATGCTCACCTCTTTGGATTGTCAGCACCTCATGATGATGGGAAATTCATCACCACACTTTGGGCACAATACCCCAACGCTCTGAACAAGGTTTTGAATACACACAACCAGTTTCAAAATGCCAACCAGCGAGATGCTTCTATGATTAAAAGCTTGCTGGTAGAGCAGAACTTAGCGCATAGAAATAGTCGTTTTCTGGTAAAAAAAATAACCCTAGACGAGCCTAATTCACCCATTATTTTATCCTACGTTGCCTTAGAATTAGATGGCAATAGTATAAACCCAGATAAAGTGCATGTTATCCATGGTGAGCACCTACTGACACAGTCGGAAAAAGAAGCAGCGAGAGGGTTACAACTAAAGTGTCTTGAAGCTGTTAGACAATCCTTAATCAGTCAAGAAGCTAAAGACCAGCTGAAAACACTAAATGCTATTGGATTAATTGGCTATATCGAATCCCTCTCAACTAAACACATTCGTGGTGGTGGAGCGATTCCTGGCATGCTGACGGACGCCCTGCTAACAGCTCATGGGTTGCCAGCGAACGCAGACACTTACACCTACAACCTATGGGGAGAAAGTGTAAGCCATCCAGGTTCAAATCACTTTTCTCCTGCTTTTAGTGTTGAAAACTTATAATTCACGTTCCAATCCAACATAGTTAGCTGCGACACCTTTAAATATTTCACCCAATGTCTGTTTAGTAAAACCAGAATCTATGGCCATACTCGCTGAGTGATATATGAACTACTCACTAACAGTGATACGAGCCGTCAAATTTCACACACTTAGGTCATTCGCTTTTCATACAAACACCGATTTATAAGCTGGTATAGTATTTGCTGCTCCCAAAACGTCGGAATTATTTATCAATAAATAAGTTTCGTCTCTAGATTTAAGCGTAGTAAATCCAAGTTCGAGTACTGTATCGAACAAAACACAACTTTAAGGACATAAGTAATGACG
>JAYPYM010000136.1:7813-12248 GCA_038135915.1 Gammaproteobacteria bacterium | reverse complement strand
ACCCGACCACTATAATCTGGCTTAGCACGAGTATAAACTTCATGCATTCTAGATGCATGGTTGATAAAATCTTCAATTACTCCATGACCTGGTTTAAATGTCCACCCCTCATCTTTCATCAACGCATTCACGACAGATACCGAAACCATGTTTTCCAACCCCTTAAGCTTTCGAAAAATTAAGGTGCGGTGAGCCCAGGGACAGGCCAAAGAAACATAGAGGTGGTAGCGCCCAACCTCCGCTTCAAACCCTCCCATACCACTCACGCCTGGTTTTCCATCAGGAGTTACCCAATTGCGAAAGTAAGCATCATCTCGTATAAATTTTCCACCATTAGACTGGGTATCGTACCAATCAGTATGCCAATTACCATTTACCAACAAGCCCATATCAATCTCCTCAACATAACGTAAATGCTCAAACTCGACAGCTATCCCTAATATTATCAATTGACATAATGAGAATAAATATCAATTATACGGAGCATGAAATGGGTCAAATACAACTTATCGCATGTACGGTTTATCCATGGGGTCAATTCTTACCAAAACAAACACGAGCATTAATAGATTGTATTGCTGATCACTGTGGAGATGAGCCATACTGGGATATACCTTTAACACTTGAACATTAGAGGACATAACAGCATATGAGTGACAATACAATCGCACTAGGTGGCGGATGCTTTTGGTGTATTGACAGCGCTTTTCGTCTAGTAAAAGGGGTTGTAGCCGTCATGAGCGGTTATGCAGCCGGGAATACAGAAAACCCCAGTTATGAGGATATCTGCACTGGTACAACAAACCATGCCGAAGTAGTAAAGCTAGACTATAATGAAGACATAGTATCAACTAAAGAGTTATTAGTGCTATTTTTTAGTTTGCATGATCCGACAACACTGAACCGGCAAGGCGCGGATAAAGGCACCCAATATCGATCTATCATTCTTTATAACGATGAAGAACAAAAACGAATCGCTACAGAAATGATCCATCAACTCGATGCAAGCGATACTTGGTCGAACCCAATTGTTACAGAGTTGGCAAAACTTACTCGATTCTACCCTGCGGAAAGCTACCACCAGGACTACTACAGAAAGAACCCAAACCAAGGCTATTGCCAAATGGTAGTCAAGCCAAAGCTTGAAAAATTTCAATCCAAACATATAGACTTTATCACAGAAGGGTAAAGAATCATGCCATTTCTTTTTATTGACGGCTCATTCATCAAACCCCCCAATGAACAGCTTTGGGCACAAACCGGCATCGCTAGAACGACGGATATACCCATCGTAGGCATCAGTGACAAAAATAAGCCTCCAAGCACTTTCAAAAGTGAAAAGACTCGAGGCATCTCTGATTCTGAAGAGTTGGTCATCGAGAACGGCAGTGTAGCAGAGATCATGACACGAAAGCTCACCATACTGGATGAGTCTACCAGCCAGCTTCGCGATGCACTTCGGCTTTTTGCAACGCACTCGTTTAGACATCTACCAGTCATGTCCAGCGACAATCAGTTAGTTGGTATCGTATCAGATAGAGATATACTGAAAACAATCAACCGAAGCTCTCTGTTGAAAGGCGACTATTTTTCCACACCGATAAAAAGCGTTATGATCACCACCGTATTGACAGCAACAGAAGATACCGATGTCAGCGAAGTCGCAACACTCATGGCTCAGAAAAACATTGGTTCCCTCCCCATCGTACGTGAATCAAAAGAGGAAAATATTGCACGTCTAGTCGGCATTGTCACCATAACGGATTTATATAAACTGCTAATTCCTGGCCAGTCTTAATATACTGACTGAGTGAGAACAACAACCATTCCACTAAACTGATTTTTTAAAATCACAATGAGCTCCTGAATATGTCTGAATTAAAAGATACTGTATGGGATATGAAGCCAAACACCCCTATGGCCAAACAACTTGCTATTCGAGATATACCTTGCCTAGTCTATGATGCAGTAAACCTAGAAGGCGTCAATATGACTTTACCAGAAGTTCAAACTATCTTGGATGGCATCACCGTTGGCGGTCACAAGATAAGCGACCAGAATATGGCTCTTAATCAAGCAAGTACTTGGAGGCATCTATTTACACTTGTAGAGCAAAACCAATTTTCTTTTAGCAAGGCCATTGCTCTGGAACTACATAACATTGCAGCAAAAGAAGAAGCTCTTGAATGGGGCACTTTTAGAACTGGTAACGTTACCATTGCAGGTTCAGAATATGAACCTCCTTCATTCAATGAGTTAGATACTATCTGGTTCAACATAGAAAATGAAATAACCACCTTCAACGATATCTATGACAGAGCCATTTGCGCCTTTCTTCGAATGGCTAGAGCACAATTTTTTTGGGACGTTAACAAGAGAATGGGCCGCTTCATGATGAACGGCATTCTTCTTTCCTTTGGTGTCCCCATCATTAACGTTCCTGCAAAACGGCAAAAAGAATTTAATCAACTGATGTTAAGCTTCTACTCAACTGGTGAAATGACGCCAATGAATCAGTTCTTAAGAAGTTGCCTTAACCCTAAAATCATAGAAAATTTTAAAAGCTAGCCATTGCAATTAGCACATGGGGGTTTCATCCAAGGTATCTACAGTTTATTTCACATAAAG
Organism: Gammaproteobacteria bacterium; assembly: GCA_038135915.1. Classification (GTDB taxonomy): domain Bacteria; phylum Pseudomonadota; class Gammaproteobacteria; order Pseudomonadales; family UBA6940; genus JAYPYM01. The sequence goes on along the minus strand of JAYPYM010000136.1, from coordinate 9,620 downwards.
CTCAACATTATGGGTGCTTTGCTGGTTTTTCAAAAAAGGCTTTTATTTTTACAAAAAGCTTTTTCAATAAGCCAATGATTTTTGGTAATAACCAAATCACTAGACAAATAAAGATGATAATGAGTCCTAAAAACAGTAAAGGATGGTTCAAAGCAACCCATAATCCACCAATGACAGCAATATCCTCCGCTATTGAGGCAGACCAATTAGTAAAGGGCTCTGGTGAAGTATTAATTAATAAACGAGAGCTGGCTTTGGTAGCATGACTGGTAGCAGCCATACTACCACCTAATATAGCTGCCGCAATCTCTAGTGCTGGTGCAACTTCCCCTACCGCACCAGCAGCTAGTACAGCACCAGCCGGAATTCGTATAAACGTATGCAATACATCCCAACTTGAATCCACACCTGGCGTTTTATCTATGAAAAACTCCATGAAATACATCAAGCCAGCGGCCCCCATTACCATTGGGTCTTGCAATATCAGCAAATCGGACGGTAGCTGAATATACCCCATAGAACCACCCAAACCTAGGGTCACAATAGCTGCATAGAGGTTGATGCCACTCGCCCAGGATACACCTAAGGTTAAAGCTAATGTCGTAATGAGTGTGTCGTAAGCTTCCATATATGATATCAACCACTAAATGCGTTGTTCTCTCCTGTTAATATGAGTATGGTTGGAATGTTCTTGATGAGACCTATAAGAACGCCCCTGTCTATCATGGCGCTGCTGCCGTGTCGTATGATGATGCTTAGCATTTCTATATTTATCAGGATAAGCCCCATGCGAATGATGTTTTTTGTGCTTCCGTTGATATAGGTATTCTTTGCTATGATGGTGGCCATGGTTTAAATGATACTCTCTATGATCAAGCCATTCCTCACGTTTATCTAAATATCTTGCTCTCTTTTCCAGCTTGTGTTTCCAAGGGCCGCGATGCTTGTTATGCCATCTATCATGGTTATCATAGCAGGGTTTTCGATACCCCTGATGATAGTGATGTCTTCTAGGGTTATGACGAACATGATGGATTTGCTTACTGTGGTGCCGGTAACTGGTTCTATTATCATCATATAATATTGCTGCAACAGCAACACCAGCAATAGTGCCAGCTAGGACACTGGTATAATCATTTGAAGCAGCCTTTGCCTTAGCTGGGACTAGCATCAAGGATAATAAACAAATAAGACATAAAAAGCACAAAAAATACTCTATGTTATTTTTATTCAAGTAGACTTTTAGCGCATGTGACTGCGCACTAGTGTTTGCCGATTTCATCATATGCTAACCTCTTAAATGCATTTTTTCCTCTTTATTTGGCTTAAATTTAGAACCTGATGGCCTAAATGATTGACTCTTGGTTAAATCATACAATGATGACAATGAATCCAAGCTGAATAGCCCAAACACTGATCCTTGAATTGAAAAGGCACCTATTAACTGTTATTTTGTACAGCATGAGATTATATATTGCAGAAAAGCCCAGCCTGGGGCGTGCTATTGCAGAGGTGTTGCCAAAACCGCATATCAAAAATAATAGCTATATTAAAGTCGGTAATGGAGATATCGTTAGTTGGTGTATCGGCCACTTGTTAGAAGAGGCACCACCTGAAGCCTATAACCCTGCTTTCAAGAAATGGCACTCAAGCCATCTACCCATCATACCTGAAACTTGGCAACTAAGGGTTAAGGAAGCTACAAAAAAACAATTCAATACATTAATTACATTAATAAAAAAAGCAGACACTCTGGTTAACGTTGGTGACCCAGATCGAGAAGGGCAATTATTGATTGATGAGGTAA
>JAYPYM010000136.1:7390-7803 GCA_038135915.1 Gammaproteobacteria bacterium | reverse complement strand
TCATTATGCAGGTGTCTCGAAACATAAGCTTCAATCCACAAAACGCTGTTTGATCAGCGACCTCAACTCATCTTCAATTAAAAAATCTTTAAGCAACTTGCGTAGTAATACTGATTTTATTCCACTATCGACGTCTGCATTAGTAAGAACTCGAGCAGATTGGCTTTATGGAATTAACCTCACTCGCCTGTGCACACTTAAAGGACAGAAGCAAGGCTACAATAGTGTACTTTCTATAGGCAGGGTCCAAACACCTGTACTGGGCTTAGTGGTAAGGAGAGATCATGAAATAGAGAACTTTATCTCTAAAGAATTTTATGAATTAGATGTAACACTCATATCAACCAGTGGAAATAGATATGAGTTTAAAGCAAAGTGGAAACCATCCGAAGCTTGCCAACCCTATATGGACG
>JAYPYM010000136.1:0-7380 GCA_038135915.1 Gammaproteobacteria bacterium | reverse complement strand
CCCCTGCCTTACAACCTGTCTTCGCTACAAATAGAAGCATCCAACCTGTTTCAATTAAGTGCTCAACAAGTACTGGATACTTGTCAATCACTTTATGAAAAGCACAAGCTCATTACCTATCCTCGTTCCGATTGTCGTTATTTACCCATCGCTTTGTTTAATCAATCTAGGCAAACACTCCAGGCGGTTTGTCAAATACAACCTGCGCTAACAGAAACATCAAGCAGTACTCGTTTCATTCATCCATCTAGAGCCTGGAATGATAAAAAAGTCACCGCTCATCACGCAATTATACCTACCTTAAAATCAACTGCTGCTGGTAAGCTGTCCGATTCAGAATTCAAAGTGTATGACCTGGTTGCTAGGCAATATTTAATGCAGTTTTTACCCGACTACGAGTACCGACATATACAAATTGATAGCCGTTTGGAAGGGGGGCTTTTTTGTACTCGAAAGGTTGAATCAGTTTCTTTAGGTTGGAAAGTGGCATTATATAGAAGGCCGAATGAATCAGAAAACAAAGCCTTAGATAAAACACCTGCACTGAAGCCAGGTGATGCCGTCACCTGTCTCGAAACTCATATCCGTGCAAAAAATACGACTCCACCTAATCACTTCAACGACGCGACTTTACTATCAGCCATGACTGGGATCTCTCGTTTTGTATCAGACCCTAGCATACGTAAAGTACTAAGAGAAACCGATGGCATTGGCACTGAAGCGACACGAGCCAGTATCATAGAACTCCTACTGAAACGTGGCTTCTTAACTCGTCAAAAAAAGCATATTTTATCAACAAAGCTTGGTCGGCAACTTATTCAGTCTTTACCGAGCTATGTAACCTTGCCTGATATGACTGCACATTGGGAATCAAAGCTTGAAAAAGTTAGTAACAAAAAATTATGCTACCAAGATTTTATGGAGCCGATGATCACTGAATTAAAACAACTGATTGGTTATATGAATACCATGAGCTTTAAACAATTGGAAAACGATCACCCTTCTCAACGACCAAAAAAGATCAAAAAGAGGGTGAGCAAGAAAGCTGGATTAATGAGCTAAGTGTTAAAAATAGTGTCAAGTGAGTCATAGGCAATTGGTTTCACCACATAGTGCTTTACACAATTGTATAGGCTAACTTGATCCCGATCAGACTCATTTGCAGAAGAAGTTAATACAACCACATCTGATTTCTCATCGTTGTTTTTGTCATATGCCTGTAAAAACTCAAAACCATTCATTCTTGGCATATTCAAATCTAAAAATATAATTTTAGGCTTTGAAGATAAACCTTCTAAAGTTTGAAGTGCACTCAAACCATCTGCAGCTTCCAGCACATTAACACCGGCATCGTATTTTTTTAAGATTTTTTTCAGGATATATCTATCTACATCCGAATCATCGACACTCAAAACTTCGTGTATCGTCATGTACCACCTCCAAAACAGGTAGTTTAAGCCTAAAAACAGAGCCACTTTCTAAAGGTTCATAAAATACCTGGCCATCTAAATATTCAGCACTTTTCTTCATCAGATATAGACCTAGACCACTGCCGAAAGAAACACTAGCATGAAACCTATTAAACATATTAAACACCTGATCACGCTTTCCTTCAGGAATGCCTAAACCATTATCTTTCACTTCTAAAAAGAAAAAGTTACCGGATGTATAACATGAAGCTTTAACAAACCGGTATTCTTTATTTTTATCTTGATACTTAATAGCATTGGAAACAAGATTTTCTACAATTAAGGCAATCCGTGATTTTTTTGTTACAACTGTTTCACAAGCTTTAAAGTCATAAATAAAATCTAAACTAGAAAAGTTTTCTAGATAACTTAGCTTTTCAACAGCATCCCTAAATAGCACGATTAACTCTACACGTTCATTTTCCTCAACTCTTTCTTTTGTTTCAAATAATGCGAGAATATCTGAAATAAGCACATCCAATTTCTGCAATGAGGAGTGTGCATAAGTTAGGTTTCGATCTAGATCCTCTTGGTCCCCTTCCTGAAAAGACTGCTTCGTGATTTCCAATAGTTTACTGGCAGACACCACAGGCGCACGTAAATCATGGGACATTCGGTAGGTAAATTCCTCTAACTCAGAGTTCGTCTGTTTCATTTCACTTTCAGATTTTTTACGCAGAGTAATATCGCGAATGATAATACTGTAGAAAGAGCCAGCAAGCATATTTACCTTACTCAATGAAATCTCAATTGAAAATCTTTGACCATTCTTTTTCTCACCTTCCAACTCTAGTGTTTTATGCACACCTTCACTGGCAGCTTTGATCTCTTTTAAAGTCGAAGATTCATGAATGTCAGGAATGAGTTTACTAATATCTTGACCAAGCATCTCATTAACTGAATAGCCAAACAATCTTCGGCTTGCCAAGTTCACACTCTCAATTAGTCCAGAACCATCAAAAGTCACTATGCTATCCAATGAGCTATTTATGATGCCACTACTTCTTTTCTCACTATCTTTAATCTCATTTATCAGTCTTTCAGTAGTAAGATGAGAATAAATATTTCTAATCAATACGCCAAGGTAGTTACTCACCTCTCGAATCAAATTGAGCTCTTTCTCCCTGAACTCAGAGACGGCTACCAACTCCAATACTCCAATGACTTTTTCATCTTGTTTAATTGGTATTAAAAAGAGCTCTTTAGGCGCGATATTACCAAAGTAGCTTTGAATACTAATATCAGACAGCCCTTCAGTTTTTAAGTGAATCTCTTCCCCACTTGAAAAGCAGCGAGCCAAAAGCCCTTCTCCTCCGTTGGTTTGGGACAAAGTATCATCCACCTTCTTCGGGCAACCTAAAGAGTAAACTCGTGGTGTTCCATCTTCATACAAACAGTAAAACACTGCAGCTTCTGCCGCAGTCTCAAGGGTCAAACTCTTCAATAAATTATTTGCAAACTCATCTAAGAGTACAAACTTCTGAATCTTGCCTAACACAACCGATAGTTTGCTTTTTATCCAATTCTCACTCAGCACAATTCTCGCACTATAAAAGCCTGTTATCAAAATAACCATCAATACAATACAAGCAGTCATAATGAGCATTTTTTTCGTGCTAGCAATAGAGTTAGATAAGGTCTCAGATCTATTTCGCTCTAATCCTTCTTCAATCGCAATAAACTCTTTAAGCAAATCCCTAACATGATCAACTTGATTCTTACCAAATTCACTTGCTACTAAATCGGACACCTTGTGAAACTCTGTTCTGTTTTTATTAAAGTCCTCCCTAACCTCTATTCCTCGCAAGCCAACTGTATTGAGCCACTTCTGGATTTTTCTAGTCAGGTTTTCTAAACGAGCCACCTGAGGTGGGTTATCACTCACCGTACTTTTGAGTTGTTCAATATCAGAAAATATGTTTGATTTAGCAGCTTCATAAGGCTCTAAAAAGTTAGGCTTTCCAGTAATTAAGAAACCTCTTAATCCAGTTTCTAAGTCAATCATTTGTTTCTGAATACTAGTAGCAGAAATAATCACTTGATTGGTGTGATATACCCATTTCTTATTTTCTTCAAATTGATTAAAGCTGTGAAATACAAAAAGAATAATGACCGGAATCAAAAAAACAGGAAAGCAGGTACCAGCCCAGACTAGATATTTGATTTGCTCCATTTGCATGGGGCGATACTTATTAAACATCATTAAGACTAACCAAATTTAACATTTTAGCTACTTTATAAATATTATGTTTTGTGGCATATAAACATAATGTTAGTGGAATTTATAATTATAGCCAAAGAGCGTGTCTAGCGAACGCTAAATTTGATTAAAAAACAAACAGATGGGTATGGAAAGACTCGGGCAAAGTTAAGCCTTTGCCCAGCCTCATTTAGAGGTGTTAAATATCAAGGTTGGCTACTTTTAACGCATTGGTTTCAATGAAGTCTCTCCTAGGCTCTACCTGATCACCCATCAGCGTAGTAAAGATTTCATCTGCAGTGATTGCATCTTCTATAGTGACCTTCAGCATCCTTCTTGTATTCGGATCCATAGTTGTCTCCCAAAGCTGATCCGGATTCATTTCCCCTAATCCTTTGTAACGTTGTATACTGTGACCTTTCTTACTTTCTTTCATCAACCACTCTAAGGCTTCAGCAAAGGAATCCACATCGGAAGATTTTTCTCCACGTTGAACATATGCACCCTTTTCAAGTAAATCGTTTGTGTTTTCTCCAAGATTAACAAAAGCTTTATATTCTTCTGACCTAAAAAAGTCTAAAGAAACTGTATAAGTGTTAGCAACACCGTGACTCGTTAACTCAACATCTGGTAAAAAGATATGTCGTTCAGCATCTTCATGCACTAGTATTCGGTATTTATCCGAAGAGCCAGAGCTTGTGTTAAGCCTGTCCTCTAATGATCGATTCCATTTTTGAACGTAGTCTTTGTTCGCTACTTGATCTAAATCTAAAGGCTTTTCTTTAATCAGCGCTTTCAAAAAGAGTTCAGGGTATCTTTTAGCAAGCTTTTGTATAATAGACATTACTTTTTGGTAATCCTTAACCAGCTTTTCTAACTCTTGACCTAAAATGGGAGGCGCTTCTGGCGAAACAAATAACTTGGAGCCATCCAACGCTGAGTTAGTAAGGTACTCAGTCAGCGAGAGATCATCTTTTAAATACTGCTCTTGCTTACCCCTTTTAATTTTGTACAGGGGTGGTTGAGCAATGAAGATATGTCCACGCGAAATAAGTTCAGGCATTTGCCGAAAGAAAAATGTGAGCAGCAATGTTCTAATATGACTACCATCGACATCAGCATCTGTCATGATAATAATGCTATGGTATCTTAGCTTTTCAGGATTATAATCTTCCCTGCCTATACCACACCCGAGTGCTGTTATCAGCGTCCCCACTTCTTGTGAGGATAACATTTTATCATACCTCGCTTTTTCAACATTTAAGATTTTTCCTTTCAAGGGAAGAATCGCTTGGGTTCGCCGGTCTCTTCCTTGTTTTGCAGATCCACCTGCAGAATCCCCTTCCACTAGGTATAATTCTGATAGTGCCGGATCTTTCTCCTGACAGTCAGCCAACTTACCAGGCAACCCAGCAATATCAAGCGCCCCCTTCCTCCTTGTCATTTCTCGTGCTTTTCTAGCTGCATCTCTAGCCCTAGCAGCCTCTAACATTTTGTTTACAATGACCTTTGCCTGCTGTGGATTTTCAAGTAAGTACGCACCAAACTTTTCAGACATGGTTTGCTCTACAGCACCTTTCACCTCAGAAGAAACCAGCTTGTCTTTAGTTTGGGATGAAAATTTAGGATCAGGGACCTTAACAGAAATAACAGCAACCAAGCCTTCACGACAATCATCCCCACTCGTGGCCACTTTTTCTTTCTTAGCTAAGCCTTCTGAGTCTATATAAGTGTTTAGTGTTCGAGTTAAAGCAGAACGAAATCCTGCAAGGTGGGTACCGCCATCCTTTTGAGGAATATTATTCGTATAACAGAAAAGGCTTTCTTGATAAGAGTCATTCCATTGAATAGAGACTTCAACACCGACGCCATCTTCTCTCAATTTCGTAAAATGAAATACATCGTTTATTGGATTTTTAGATCGGTTTATATATTCTACAAAAGCCTTTAATCCACCCTCATATTCAAACACTTCTTCCGTAGCAGTTCTTTCGTCAATTAATACTATACAAACACCTGAGTTCAAAAACGAAAGCTCTCTTAACCGCTTAGCTAAGATATCATAATTAAAAGAGATATTAGAGAAAGTGTCGGCACTTGGTTTAAAATGACATTCGGTTCCACTTGTTTGGGATTCACCAACGGGCTCTATTTTCTTTAATGGCACACCATGATGGTAGACTTGTTCATACACCTTCCCATCACGACGTATTCTTAGCACTAGCTCTTCACTTAATGCATTTACCACAGAAACACCTACACCATGCAAACCACCAGAAACCTTGTAAGTGTTATCATCAAATTTTCCACCAGCATGCAGTGTCGTCATGATAAGCTCGGCAGCTGACACGCCCTCTTCTTCATGGATATCGACTGGAATACCACGACCATCGTCCATGGTTGTAATAGATTCATCCGGATGGATGATGACCTTAATTTGTTTGCAATAACCTGCCAATGCTTCATCTATCGAATTATCTACTAGTTCGAAAACCATGTGATGTAAGCCAGTCCCATCATCAGTATCACCAATATACATGCCTGGCCGCTTTCTTACAGCATCAAGTCCCTTTAATACTTTAATACTACTTGAGTCATAAGCCTCTGTGTCTTCATCTTTTCCCAGTTCATGGTCTGACATTCTTGTTTTCCTCAGTTATAAAAACAAACTTATACACTAAACTAGAGCTTATAATTATTTTAATAAGCCCACTCATCACCCCAGTAAAGATTATCAATTCTACCGCTAAAGAATTAAGCAACTTTTCCATGTTCCACGTGAAACATCTCCAAGGTATCTAGTAACGAATTTAAGGTGTTACTTTCAAAGCTAATATCCTCTTTATAAATAGAGGTTAGAATTACTTGCGCTTTCAAGGCACTAAGAAGTTCAAGGAATCTTGTTTGGCGACCCTTATCCAGCTCAGAACTAAAGTCATCTATGAGTATCAAGCAACGCTTGTTATACTGATCTGAAAGATGCTTCACCTGTGCGCATTTCAAACAAAAAGATAACCATTTTCTTTGGCCTCTGGACAGCTTATCTTGAGCGGCCTCTCCATTGAATCTAAATACGACCTCTGATTTATGTGGGCCACAAAGCGTATAGCCTAGCTTATGATCTCTAGCTCTTCGAGAAATTAAATAATCCTGAAAAGTTTTTCCTTTGAGGTGCCAATTAACTTGATCCCAACCTGGGTTAAAGTGCAAATTAAAGGACTTTTCAGAAATTGAAAATTCAGAAAATGCTTCAACCAAATATTGTACCGATTGAATGAGCTCAGAAAAAACCGCTTGCCTCATAAGGGATAATCTTTCGCCCTCTACTGATAACATTTCATCCCAGTAATCTAGCTCTAGGTGTTGAATTGGGCTTATTTTAATCAGTTTATTTCTATTTTTCAGTGCAAAGTTGTACCGTTTCCAAGCGGCATGAAAGTCATGTTTCACGTGAAACACACTCCAATCCAAATATTGCCTTCTACTGCTCAAGCTCATATCTAGTAATACAGGCAAGTCAGGCGCTAACACAATAAGGGGTATCAGCTTTGCGACACTAGAAAAGCTATCCGCTTCTGCTTGTGAAAATGATACTTTTGATGAACCATCACGAAATCTCTGAACGCAGAGCCTTGGTTTATATCGATGGTTGGCATGAGTGATATCTGGATAAACCTCCTTACCGATATCATCAGGCACCACCTCCTCTAT
>JAYPYM010000135.1:7470-12264 GCA_038135915.1 Gammaproteobacteria bacterium | reverse complement strand
ATAAGCCTGGCAAGCAATTCCCAATCATGCCAGTTAATAGCTTACTGGCTACATCTCCCGCTTCATGACCACCCATACCATCTGCAACAGCCCAGACTCGCTGCTCTGGCAACACAACAAAAGCATCTTCATTATGCTCCCTAACCGCGCCTCGATGAGTGACAGCAGCAGCTTGGCAGTTTCCATGGGTAAATTCTTCTACCTTAAAATCCTCAAGCAGCGCCTCTATCTCCTGATGTTTCATACAAGTTCTCTCGTATTCACCTAAATGTTTTTCAGCTATTCTCAGCAGGATCGACCCTGAGAAAATGTCTGAATGTTACTTAATCGTAATCAATCATTAAGGGCTTGTTATATAACTTTAGCGTATTTATCAGATAAACAGACTCAAAACACACTTAAACTAAATCTTCTTCCACAGAACTTGAATGCATATTGTTCTTTAACATGATTGAAATCAGCAATGTTACCATGCCACCCAGCATAGGCTGATTGATCAGGTGTGGTGTCAGCTTTCTGCTTGTGTTGAAGTCTTCTTCAACACACATCTTTGTTAGCAGTTTATCTACCTCAGGCACAGATGATGCCAAGTCCACATACTGCCTCGGATGCTTATATCGAAACATCATCAATGACCGATGGATTCCACTCAGCGATTGGTTGCTGAGTTCACAGACTTCTTTAAGCACAGACAATAGATTAGACACATCTACATCGAGCCCTGTATGCCCGCGTAGTAAATCCACAACTTCACACAGTATTTGCTCCGCTGGTACTTGGCATTCAGCTGAAGCGGTGTTCAAAGCGACAGCATCCTCATTAGAAGCCTGAGTTTCATTTAAGAGGGGCATACTTTCAGCACTTGTGCTCATGTTCATACTACTTGTGGCAGGCTTCTCTGCTAGGCCTAGTACACCTACTTCTCCCAATGGCTCACTGATTGCGACGGAATCATCTAGCAATCGTACCGGTACCGAACCAGATTGCTCAACTTCCTGGTGCAAACTCGCAAGCATCTTGTACTCTCCAAAAGAAATCTTTTGGTCGTGAGATATCATACAATCAATGCCCTGCTCTATTTTTTCATCTTCCACCCAAACACCATTTGTACTAAGGTCTTGAATGAAAAAGTTGCCGTCATAGAAGACTACTCTAATATGCTGTTTTGAAATAAGCTTTTTAGTATCCGGCAATACCCAATCATTTTTCTCAGCACGACCTATATAACCTCCATCAGTCCCGAAATCAAAACACTTATTCGACGCCGATATGGGCTCAACGGACTCACAAATATTTAGCCTCAAAAACATATTATTCACCATAGGCAAAAGCTTACCTTGACAAAGGTAAGCAAAGGGTGTTTAAAAAACGAAAGAGGTAAGGTGAGATTAGGGCGCGATAACTTTCCGGTTATAAATTTCGTCCAAATTCTCTGGCAAAGCTTCGCTGTCTTTGGAAGAGTCTTTCCACCTGAAAAGGCTACCACCTTTATCCACGCTCAACTCTAGCGTTCGCATGTGCTGGTATTTTCTCTCGGTGATGTCCCTCATGTCCCCGGCATCTCTCACGATACTGGGCCGTAAAAATACCAATAGATTTCGCTTGACATGTGAGCGCCTCTTACTTTTAAACAAACGACCAAGTACAGGTATGTCACCTAAAAGGGGGACTTTAGATTCAGAGTCGGTAAAATCATCCTGAATTAGACCGCCCAAGACAATTGTTTCACCTTCATCAGCAAGGATGGTTGTCTTAATACTACGCGTATTGGTAATTAAGTCTGCTGCGTCGATACCTTCTGCAGAAGGCACAACGGCTGAAACCTCTTGCTCTACCTGCAAGCGAATGACATCTCCCTCATTGATTTGAGGCGCTACTTTTAGCGTCAAACCAACGTCTTCACGACTAATGGTTTGAAACGGATTATCAACACCTGAGTTAGTTGAAGTACTGCTGCCGGTGATAAATGGGACATTTTGCCCAACGATAATTTCTGCTTCTTCATTATCCAAGGTCATGATACTAGGTGTGGACAATAGATTGGTGTTGGATGCATTGGCTAAGGCCTGAAGCAAAACACCATAACCAGAATTACCATCACCTGACCGTTCACCACCAGCTATCGTGATGCCTTCTGCTAAACCACCACCTGTGGCGGCACCCTGAAGCGTGGCAATCACAGAATTTAAGCTGTTTCCAAGGTTTGTAAAGTTGACACCTGCCACTGGCGTATCAAAATCATTATCAACAGCTGCCCACTGAATACCTAAAGCCTCTCCTACATCTCCAGATACCTCGACAATAGCCGCTTCAATTAAGACTTGAGCGCGACGTACATCAAGCTGTTCGACAAGTTCTTTAATCTCTGCAATATCACTTGGTTGGGCACGGACAACAATCGCATTCAGGGTTTCATCAGCTTGAATATTAATATCAGAATTAGGCAGTGATGTTCCACTCTTACCACCTGCTCCGGATGAACCACCACCACCCACTAAGGCTTCAATGATTTCTGAAACCTTAATCGCCTCAGCATGCCGCAAATAAATCACACTAGTAGACCCAGCATGCTCTGAAGGTTGGTCTAAACGAGCAACCAACACCCTAACCCGAGCCCTCGCTGACTTCTCGCCCTTAACGATTAACCTGTTAGTGCGCTCATCTGCAACCACTTTAACTCTGGCTGCTGAATTTCTCGTGCTTTTCTTACTACCTGTTTCAACAGGCGTTAAACTTTGAAGCAGCTCAACTACATCACCCACCCAAGCTTCCTCAAGCTGAATCACTTCCAACTCTTCACTTTCAGCGCTATCTAAACGCTTGATAATGTCTATGATTCGAACAATATTATCGGCATGATCAGTGATAATCAGTGCATTTGCAGAAGCCACTCCAGCTAAATGACCATACTGAGGTACCATTGGTCGTAAAATAGGGACCAATTCTAGTGCAGGTGTGTTTTCTACAGGGATGACATGTGTGACTAATGACTGCCCCTTACTGAGCTTTTTAGATTTAACAAACTCGATTGTATCGCTTTTAGCACCAGAGGCCGGTACAATTTTGATGAACTCACCAGCTGGGACAGCCGCGAACCCATACACGTTCAACACCGACAGCAACAACTCATACACTTCTTGTGAGTTCATTTCTGCAGTTGAAATAACAGTCACTTTAGCTTTAACCCTTGGATCAATGATAAAGCTACGCTCAGTCATCTCTGAAACCTGGGCAATAAAGACACGGATATCTGCATCTTTAAGGCTAACCTTCCAGCTAGCTTCCCCCCAAACAGTTGCCGACAAGCTCATTAAAACGATTAATAAAATATTGGTTACTTTTCTTAAATTGCTGAAATAGAACGTTTTTTTCATACAGTATCTCAAAATTATGTAATTATAATCTGCGCTTCCAACTTACCATCATATATCAAATCATCCACTGATCATAATTTAATCAATTTAAGCTTAGTCTCAAATTAAGCTTCCTTCGACAAGGCTATTAAGGCACATCGACATTTACTGTGAATCGCCTGGACCCTCTCTGAATTTCAACCCGAACCTTACCGCCGCTCATTGCTGACCGTATTAGCTGCGCATCGGAACCCATATTACCGAGAGATTGGCCATTAACGGATAATATGGTATCACCTGTACGAAGGCCTAGTGCTCTGAGTAAATCCCTAGGCGCTTGCCTACCGATTTTATAACCCTGAGACAGTCCACCAGACTCCAAGCCTAATTCACTTAGCGCTTCTTCTGGATTAGTTTCCAAATCCTCAGTAATCGCTTTTACAATAGATGTAGGTGAGTGAGCTTTTCCAGAAGCGACCATTTTACCCAATCGTGATCGAGCATTTTTCGCTTGCGTGGTTGAGCGCGGTGTTATAGCCGGAGATACTTTTTTCAGATTATCCGTGGGGCTTATTTTAAAGCTACTGGCACCGGGTTTAAAGGACTCATTGAAATAAAGTGCCTCTAAATTACCATTTCTCAACAAAATCACACGGTCGGAGTACACGGCATCTAACTTAACGCCCCTACTCACTTTATCACCTACTCGATACAATTCGCCTGTTTTACCTCTTTCAGCTATGATCGCAGTCGAATCTTCAGCTGTTTCGCCATGAAAAACACCCTGTAGCGTTAGCTTCAATGTTGTCTTTGGCGCTACCGTTTGAGCCTTTGGCTTTCTTTCTACAACCTTCGCTTTATACTCGCCAAACAAATTCCATGCATTCATCTGCCTGACCTCTATGACTGGAGCAACATTCACTTGGGTCGCCGGAGACGAAACATCCAACTCATCAGGCATGACTTGAAAACCATTAAGCAACCCCCAAATGATGTTTGCCAACATATAGCTAATCGCGAGCATCAAGATTAAAATCACGCAAGCAATTGCTATGTCTATTCGCTTCGATACCGGAATCATTTATTTTTGCCACCAAATATATTTACTAAAATGAGGCTAATACTTAGCCGACAACTATCAAAAAATTTTCACTTTTCCCAAAACAAGTTCGGATAGTAAAACAAACCAATGTTTGATTATATGAAATTACCCACAAAGGAAGCTGTTTAATTGAAAAACCTCTTCATACATTATTTCTTTCGGATTAGCACGGCTTGACAACTGCCCAGTGAAAACCCCAATTGACTTAAATACCTTGAGAGTGGCACTCGCATCAGGCCCAACGTTTAGTTTAACCACTGGTAAAACACTTTTTCCAGCACTCGGTATTGTCATAACATCTAGTAGCAAGACAGAATCCGTTTCGCTCACTTTTAAAAC
>JAYPYM010000135.1:6347-7460 GCA_038135915.1 Gammaproteobacteria bacterium | reverse complement strand
CCAACGACTGCCTTGCCTAACGCTCAGCGCACCACCTGGCCAAGTTAATTCACCATTTGCTGAGGTTGTAGACCAATCTGACAAATCCATCTCTAAGTTAAGGTCATTTATGGAAATATGGTCTGCCCATTTTGCACCAGCATTGAGTACTTTGTTTGATAACAAGCCTAGCCAGCCATTGTAGATTGCCCCATTGAATGATTCTAGATTGAAATTGATTTTAGGCACACAAGCAGTAGAGTTCAGGCCGAAAAGACTGGTTTCTAAATGGCCATCAAGCTGGGATATTGTTGAATCACCATGATTTAGATCCAACTGGAGGTCAAGGCAAAGACGCCCAATGAGCAAGCAAAGAGGTGATAATGACCACTTCCCCTCGAAGCTTTGGCGTTCATACCGCCAATGACCAGCACCTTGCCATACAGTACCAGAAATCTGTACACCGTTTCGCTCAAGGTTTTGATCAAGCGAAGGCATTCTTTGAACAAGCCAAGTTGCGGGAAGCTTAAAAAACAAAAATAAAGCAAAGAAAAAAACAAATAAACAGATAAAATTCCCTATTTTCATTAACTTCATTTTTTATGATTACCCTAGCAATGAGTGTTCTTTATACTTGATTAACTCACCCTAACAATTTAACTCACCCTAACAGGGGTCGCAGAAATTGCCCAGTATAGGAGGCTTCAACGTCCGCAACCTGATAAGGGGTTCCTTCTGCAATGATTCTCCCGCCGCCTGCCCCACCTTCTGGGCCAAGGTCAATCACCCAATCGGCAGTTTTGATCACATCTAAATTATGCTCAATGACGACCAAAGTATTGCCTCGATCTCTTAACTCATGAATCACTCGCAGCAATTGTTCGATGTCATGGAAATGCAAGCCTGTAGTAGGCTCATCCAAGATATAAAGCGTTCGACCAGTGTCTCGCTTGGACAATTCTTTTGCTAATTTTATCCGCTGCGCTTCCCCACCAGACAAGGTAGTCGCTGCTTGACCAAGGCGAATATAGCCTAGACCAACTTCAATTAAGGTAGCAAGCTTGCGAGAGACGTTAGGTATCGCATCAAAAAAAGGCAAAGCTTCTTCAACACGCATATCTAACACTTCATGAA
>JAYPYM010000135.1:1481-6337 GCA_038135915.1 Gammaproteobacteria bacterium | reverse complement strand
CTTCCAAGGTTTCACGATTATAGCGGTGGCCTTTACAAATATCACATGTGACATAGATATCGGATAAAAAATGCATCTCCACCTTAATTAAACCATCCCCTTGGCAGGCCTCACAACGCCCTCCTTTTACATTAAAGCTAAACCGCCCAGGTTTATAGCCACGCGCCCGCGCTTCTGGTGTATTCGCAAATAACTCCCTAATCGGTGTAAACAGCCCTGTATAAGTGGCCGGATTCGAACGCGGTGTACGACCAATTGGACTTTGATCAATATCCACCACTTTATCAAAATGATCCAGACCATCCACCTCATCATAGACACCAGGGGTTAATTTGCGAGCACCGTTTAGCGTTTGTGCAACAATAGGATACAAGGTGCCATTGATCAGTGTTGACTTCCCAGAACCTGAAACACCCGTCACACAGGTAAAGAGCCCAACAGGCACAGTTAAGGAGACATTTTTTAAATTATTTTCAGTGACACCGGTCACCGTTAACAAACGCTCTGGATCGACACCTGCTAATTGTTCCGGACATGGTATAAATCTCTCCCCAGATAGAAACTGGCCGGTAATGGATTGTTCACAGTCAATAATTGCACTCAGATCCCCAGCGGCAACTACATGTCCACCATGCTCGCCAGCTTTGGGACCAATATCCAACAAAAAGTCAGCCCTTCGAATAGCGTCTTCATCATGCTCAACGACAATCACTGTATTACCCATATCTCGTAAACGCGTCAACGTATTCAAGAGTCGTTCATTATCTCTTTGATGCAAACCAATAGAAGGCTCATCTAATACATAAGTCACACCAACGAGACCAGCTCCAATTTGTGACGCTAAGCGTATTCTCTGCGCCTCCCCTCCCGATAGGGTTTCAGCAGCCCGGTCTAAGGTTAAGTATTCCAACCCTACATTTACCAAGAACGCCAGACGATCAAGAATTTCCTTTAAAATTTTCTCGGCTATTTTTTGTCGAGCACCTGTAAACTGACAGGATTCAAAATGTGCCATAGCCTGACTAATAGAAAAAGTACAAACTAAAGGCAAGTTAGACTCACTCACAAATACATGCCGGGCCGCTGAGTTCAATCGAGCACCTTTACAATCAGCACAAGACTTTAGGCTCACATAGCGGTTCAAATCCTCCCTAACTGTCTGTGAGTCAGTATCTCGATATCGACGCTCCATGTTATTCACAACACCTTCAAAGGGGTGTGATCGTCGTACACTACGTCCTTTATCACTAACATACTCAAATGCTATCGACTCTTTACCACTACCATAAAGGATAATCTCTTTGATATTTTCTGGCAGCTCACCAAAAGCAGTATCCAAATCAAAACCATAATGCTCCGCTAGCCCTTCTAACAAGTGAAAGTAGTAGGCATTCCTTCTGTCCCAGCCTCGGATTGCTCCACCAGACAAACTGGTCTCCGGCGCGGCAATGATCAAATCAGGATCAAAATATTGTTTACTCCCTAAACCATCACAAGCTTCACAAGCACCAATGGGACTATTAAATGAAAAAAGACGTGGCTCTAATTCAGGCAAACTGAACCCACAAGTAGGGCAAGCATAACGCGCAGAAAAAACCAAATCCTCCTGACCACCATCTAGAAAGCTAACAACCACCAAGCCCTGTGACGCGCCAATAGCGGTTTCAAAAGAATCAGCCAATCTGGTTTTCACATCAGGTCGTACTTTGAACCGGTCTACAACAACATCAATATTATGCTTTCGATTCTTATCCAGCTTTGGCATATCATCCAGGTCCATTACTTCATCGTTTAATCGAACCCGAATATAACCAGAGGATTTTAAAGTCTGAAGCAACTGCGTATGCTCACCTTTTCTATTCTTCACCAAGGGAGCTAACAGCATGATTTTCGTGTCTGCGGGCAACGAAAGCACTTGATCAACCATTTGGGAAATAGTTTGAGCTTGCAAAGGTAAATCATGTGTCGGACATCTCGGCTCACCCACTCTTGCATAAAGTAGGCGGAGATAGTCGTAAATTTCAGTAATTGTGCCAACTGTCGATCGAGGGTTATGGGAAGTTGATTTCTGTTCAATAGAAATTGCAGGCGACAACCCTTCGATATGATCAACATCTGGCTTTTCCATTAAGGATAAGAATTGGCGGGCATATGTAGACAGAGATTCAACATAACGCCGCTGTCCTTCTGCATACAGTGTGTCAAATGCCAGAGATGATTTACCTGAACCAGATAACCCCGTGATAACAACCAGCTTATCTCTTGGAATTTCTACGTCAATATCTTTCAGATTATGGGTACGGGCTCCCCTAATTACAATTTTATCCATCAAAAAAACCTAAAGCTAACCATAACGGCAAAATATTTTTTAGCTTGTGCATTGTTAATACTTTTCAAGTAATTTTTTAACCAGGTCCACGATTTCTTCCGAAGAAAGACTGTCAAGATATTCCTCAATATTATCATTCCACTGCCTGGGCAAATAAGGTGTAATCGAATCTTCAATTTGAAGCATTGACCAGGATTTCGCAAGCCGTACAGAAGAAGTACCGTAAACTCTTAAGGTTACATTGGTATGCCGACCATCATGAAGGATATTATTATATAGCCTGTTCAGATTTTGCCTCGGCCCTTCAATATATTGCATGTAAATATCATCAAAAAAAGCGAGCGCACCTGTAATTTCATGCTCTGGGTTTCGTTCACAGCTGGTATTAATAATACTTGAAATATCTTCATACTGAAAAGCATGACTAATTTCACTGGTATATACCAAATAATCAATTTTCACATGACACCTACCTTTATAAAACACCCAACTCTTTTTTCTCTTTATAAAAAGAAAAAATATCTTTCAGGTTACGCCGAAATTTAAAGTCAAAGGTTTTTAAAAACAAGCTTCCATCTATGATGACTGGAAATTTATAGTAATTAATCAAATAACTTGGAAAAGCCTTAAGACCCAAGGATTTCATGATTCGTCGAGCAACAGCCTGCGGCATAGAAGGGATTGAAAGCCGATGACACCCACAAGATTTAAGCGCAGTCTGGTAAGATACCCAGTCATCGGGGGCCACATTATAAATGCCTGGTTTATTTTGATTAAGCGCCACAACAATCCCATCCTTCATATCATCCACATGTACGAACTGCATCATAGGTGAAAAACCGAAAAGCACAGGTGCAATCCTTCTCGACAATAGCAAGCTCATACTGTTTAATACGCCAGGCCCTACAATATTACAGGGCCTTAATATCGTAATGTGAAGATCTGGATACTTCCATAAATAAATATTTGCAAGATTTTCAAGCTCTACCGAGTCAACCAAGTCCATGGTAAGCTCTGATGCCTTCAACGGATACTCTTCAGTTAATAACGCCGGGTTATAGGGGCTAGCGCCATAAACAAAATAGGTGGAAAGAACCACCACCTGCCTCACGCCATACTTTAAACACAGATCCAATAACTTTTGAGTGCCCAGTACATTTGCGTTGTAACGGCGCTTATGGTCATACTCATAGAGCCCCATTCTACCTAAATGGATCACAGCATCTATCGAATGTTTTCTAAATATGTCCTCAAACGCTCGCTTGCCATATTCTACCCGATAGCTTGCCATACCTTCTCGCATTTCCACACGACGACGAAAGTCTACTGCAACAATCGTATGAGTCGCCGACAAACTCTGGATAACTTGTTGAGCAAGTGCGCCACCAGCACCGGTTACCAACACAGTTTTTCTTTCTTGCAGATCCGCCATCCATTTAGCCCTCAGTCTTTGCGCCTTCTGCCTCTAAAATTTTCACATAATTGGAAAAACTGGGGAACTCTTTTATCACTTCAATGAAGCGCACACCTTCATTATTTTCTGCATCAATATTTAATCCCTTTTGTTTGAATAACTTCAGGAACCTAGAAAATGCCTCCTCTGGTAAGCCTCTATAGGCTCTCAATAATATATCAAAATCCTTTTGCGTGCTCGATTTCGGTTCATAACTTGCATATGCTTCAAGCATATCCTCGGTGAAAGTTTCACCTAACACCTTTTTTTTATCTTTCTTTTCTTTAACTACTTCATTTTTAACATTTTCTGACATTTTTAAATCCTTCAGAATTCTTACCTATAAACATTACAAATGATCTTTGCCGATCGCTAAGGGTAAAACAAGGCCTTTAAAGCCACCCCTGGCAACTCTGCAGACATGAGACTAGATCCCACTAAAAATGCATAGATACCTTTTTCCTGCATCTTAAGCACATCGTCTCTTTCGCGAATACCACTTTCCGTCACCAGCCATCGCCCTCTAGGCAATTTCCTCTGTAGCTGATGGGATAAAGTTAAATCCACTTCAAAGCTTTTTAAATTTCTATTGTTCACACCCAAAATCGCATTTTTAAACTGCAGCGCAAGCTTAAACTCATCCATATCATGCACTTCAAACAACACATATAACTGAATCTGAAACTCCAAGCGATAAAAAATTGTGAGCTGCTCATCAGTCAAAGCCGCAGCAATCAGCAATATACAATCTGCACTCAATAGTCGAGATTCCCATATTTGATATTCATCAATAATAAAGTCCTTTCGTAAAACAGGTAATGCGACCTGTTCTTTAGCTTCTAGCAAATATTGATCCTGCCCTTGAAAAAAACGCTCATCAGTCAGTACAGACAAACAAGCAGCTCCACTTTCCTCATAACTCTTAGCAATAGCGCCGACATTCTTATCATCACGAATAAGCCCAGCGGAAGGTGATGCGAACTTAATTTCTGCAATCACTGCAGGCTCTTTTTCTTTTACCTTAGTAGCTAGCGCTTCTTTAAACGCCCTAGGTTTTGAAACAGTTTCAATGCG
>JAYPYM010000135.1:0-1464 GCA_038135915.1 Gammaproteobacteria bacterium | reverse complement strand
CTTTTCCAACTCCCTTTGCGGCAGTTTTAATTTGCGCGCAGCTACCTCTTTTTCTTTATGAGCCAATATTTTTTGTAAATAAGTATCTTCTCGTTTCATCCTGCTCTTCTCACCCAAATCATTCTATTCAAGAAACAAATAAGGAATATGTACACATTTAGCATGCATTACCCGCCATTTGAGTAAAGTCCACTAAATCTGCGAGCTTTTGCTTGGCCAAGCCCATTGAGATTACATCACGCGCCATTTCAACTCCCTCAGACCAAGTAGCAACCAAACCAGCCAAATAAATAGCTGCACCAGCATTTGCTGCAACAATCTCTAACGCTGGGCCAGCTTGGTTAGCAAGCACAGATTCAATCAACGCAAGGCTTTGACTAGCACTGTCAACTGCCAAAGTAACGAGCTCACCGGCTTCTACACCGATTTCTTTCGGCGTAATTTGATATTCGGTGATTTCACCAAGCTTTAATTCTGCAACCCAAGTCGGGCCAGATAAGGTAACTTCATCTAATCCATCACTCCCATGTACAATAAGGACATGCTCAGAACCAAGCCGCTTTAATACTTGCGCGAAGGGTCTCAACCAAGCTTTATCATAAACACCAATAATCTGCCTTCGAGCACCTGCAGGGTTCGTTAAAGGCCCCAACAAATTAAACAGTGTACGGACACCTAGCGCTTTTCGAACGCCCACAGCATGTTTCATCGCACCGTGGTGTGCAGGCGCAAACAGAAAACCCACCCCTAAAGTATCAATAGATCTCGCTACCTGGTCAGCCGTAAGCTGCAATCCAACGCCGGCCGCTTCCAACACATCAGCACTACCACTTTTGCTGGTCACTGAACGGTTACCATGTTTCGCAATCTTAGCACCAGCTGCTGATGCCACTAGTGCAGAGCAAGTGGAAATATTAAAAGTTTTTGCACCATCACCGCCTGTCCCACAGGTGTCAACCAAGGCTTTGTTATCGTTCACTTTAACAGCTGTTGCAAACTCTCTCATCACCTTTGCAGCAGCTGCAATTTCTTCAACTGTTTCACCTTTAATTCTGAGTGCGACCAAAAAGCCTGCTATTTGTTCAGGCAACAATTCACCTGACATCAAGGCTCGCATAAAGGTTTCCATGATGTCGAACTCAATATCCTGCCCCGACATTAACGCTTGTAGCAACTTGGGGTATTCCATATGCTTCTCCGTAATACCTTTGTTCTAATATTGTTTTAAGAAATTCTCGAGCAAATAATGACCATGCTCTGTTAAAATCGACTCAGGATGAAATTGAACGCCTTGTAAGGGCATTTTTCTGTGCTTGATACCCATTATTTCATCCACCTGGCCCTGTTCAGTTTCGGTCCAAGCAGTGACGTCAAAGTCATCCGGCAAAGTACCTCCTTCAATAACAAGCGAGTGGTACCTGGTCGCAATAAAAGGATTAGTTAATCCATGAAATACACCTAAAC
>JAYPYM010000134.1:0-12405 GCA_038135915.1 Gammaproteobacteria bacterium | reverse complement strand
GCTCAGCACGATAGTCTTCACATAATCGTTTCAGTGGTCCACAAATATTGACTTTTTGTTGAAAAGATAGGTTGCGTTTATCTCGATATTGCACCCAGTCTGCGCCGCCTGCGAGTGCTTGTTCAACTTTCTTTTCGATGTCTTGATCGGCACATAGTTCTGGATCAGTGATGACATAGAGTTTACGCTTATTTTCCACCGTCGAGGTCAGTTGATTTGAGTTAGCAGGCCTCATGTTCTGGCCTCCAATAAAAACGATCTGGTAGTAGTTGACCTTGGCCTAATGGTTGACCCTGTTGGCAGGCTTTCCACGCAAATGATTGTCCGATTGTTACAGCTTCAAGGAGTGTTTTATGCTTTGCTAGACAGGCAGTGATTGCGCTAGATAAAGTGCAGCCTGAGCCGTGATAAGTATCAGGTAAGCGAGGCCATTCATCCTCTTGAACGATACCCTGATGGTTCCACAGTTGATTCACGATGCTGTTCGTATTTGGTTTGCAATCGGTGATCAGAATATGTTTACAGCCTGTATCTAATATCTGCTTAGCGCAATCTGCTAAAGATTTGAACTCTGGTGCTAATTCATGGGCTTCCTGACTATTGGGTGTGACTAGAAATGTTAAGGGTAAGAGTTGATGGGTGATTTTCTCTTTTTGGACCTGCCCAGCGAGTTGTTTGGCTTCGCGGGCTGCTAGTATTGGGTCAAGTTCTATATTCAACGTTGTGTTGTTATTCGCAATCTTGACCAGGGTATCTATAACAGCCGGGCTTCCCATCAGACCTATCTTTATCCATTGAATAGAAAAATCATTGATGATGATATCTGCTTGTTGCTCCAAAATGGTTGAGTCAACGGGATAAGATTGAATGAGATTTTCTGTGTTTTGTGCGGTTAAGCTAGTAATCATTGGGCATACATGGCATCCCAATGAAGCAAAACTCTCAATGTCAGCTTGAATACCTGCACCACCGCTGGGGTCTAAACCAGAGAAGCACATAACGGCAGGTTTTGTGTGTGTTAACTCACTGGTGTTCATAAACAATATCGGTCGATGAGTTGACGAAGAATCTCTATCGCCGGATTAATCTGCTCCATACTGATGTATTCGTTTGCCTTATGTGCTTGGTCAATGTTGCCTGGACCCATGATAATTGGGTTCATGCCTAATTGTTGTAAATAAGGTGCTTCTGTACCGAAAGCAACGTGTTCGCTGCTATGTTTGGTCAGTTTTTCAAGTGTCTGATTGAATGCCAGTGCATGCTCGTTTTCTGAATTAGGTTCGAAAGCGGGTAGGCCTGCGAATAAAGGTCTAATCTCTAGTTTAATACCGGGTAGCTTTGTCTCAATGGCTTTCAAGCGCTGACTCAGTTCCTGGCGAATATGATCAAGTCTCATATTGGGTAAAAATCTGAGGTCTATATGTAATTCGCAGGCCTCACAGATTTTATTGGCGCCTTCGCCGCCATGAATGCAACCTAAGTTGAGTGTTGGGTAGGGTATATGAAAGCGACCATCTAAATGTTCAGCTTTTAATTCTTCACGCCAAATCATTAACTGTTGTAATACCCAGCTCATACCATCTAATGCATTAACACCTAGGTTGGGGTCGCTGGAGTGACCTGACTTGCCGATCAGTTTGATGCTCTCCATTAGCACGCCTTTGTGGCTAATAATGGGCTTTAGGTTTGTGGGTTCGCCGATAATCGCATAAGTTGCCTTTGGTTTTTGGGCGTCTAGTATCGCTTTTGCGCCTGCCATCCCGCTTTCTTCGTCTGCTGTAGCAAGCAATATAAGGGGAGATTTGAGCTTCTCGGCTGTCAAATGCATGGATTCAATCGCTTTAAGTGCGACAGGGAAAAAACCCTTCATGTCAGTCGCACCGATGCCGTAGAGTTTATTGTTTTTTTCAATAAGCTGGTAGGGATCGGACTGCCAATGAACTTCATTCACCGGCACTGTATCTGTGTGCCCAGAAAATACTAAACCACCAGGGCCTTCTCCGAGCGTAGCAATCAGGTTTTTTTTAACTTTCGTGTTTTTTGGGACTGGTACATCAAGTACTTCCACACTCATACCAAGGCGTTCGCACCAATCGGCTAATAGATCAACCACTGCTTCATTCGATTCATCAAAAGCCTCATTGGTAGAACTTGCTGAAGGCGTTGCAATGAGTTTGGACAAGAGTTTGCTGTAGCTTTCTAACTTGTTATCAATCCCAAGCGTCATCTTAAAAGGGTGTCCTTGATGGATTAGTTTAGACTCATGTCACGCCCAAATTTATTTTGATGCTTGCGTAGTTGTGCAAAACATACATGGATGCATGCAGTGATTGCTACATAGAAAGCCGCTGAGCCTAAATAGCCTAAATAATAAACCATAAAGTTGTCAGTGAAATAACCTGAAATACTTGGGTTTTCAATCCGCTCGGAAAGAAAATAAAAGCTGCCGCTGGATAAAAGCTCACAGACGAATGTGCTGAAAAGTACAGCAGCTGTTAGCACTGGCAGGCTTGCAACAGTTGTTTGGTGACGGTTGCGATACCATCGACCGCCTAGCCACATTGCGGTGTAGGCTGGAATAAGGAACGCGTAGGATTTGGTGAAGCAAAAACCTTCGCCCCCACCTTGCCAATAAACATTTAGATCGATCAGGCCTGCCATCGCCATAAAAGCCGCTAATGCCCACCTTGTTTGAATGTAAAATCCTGCAATGAAAAAAACGGCCCAACTGGCACCAGGTAGTGCATGAAGTGATGCAAAATGATTGTTGCGAGTTGCCAGCAATAAGAGACCCAAGATGGCTGCAATGACCCACTGATCTCGTTTTGATAATATTCCCATTAGTTGCTCCTGATGTGTTTTTTTGATTGCTTCGGGCAAGAGTATACTCCTTTGTGGCTGCTCAGGTAAAAAACATTGTTGCAAGCCCTAAAAAGGCTAAAAAACCAACTACATCGGTAATCGTGGTTAATATAACCCCCCCGGCAAGTGCAGGGTCAACGCCTACTTTTCGCAATAACAAAGGTATACAGGCGCCACTCAGCGCCGCGGTTGCTAGGTTGATGATCATTGCAGCCCCAATAATAAGGGCAATGCTGGCGTTAAACCAAAAGCTGGTAATGACTCCCATCACAGTGGCCCAGAGCAAGCCATTCAATAAGGCAACGCCTAGCTCCCTTCGAATGATCCAGCGTTGGTTGGCAGTGTTGATATGACCTAAGGCAATACTTCTAATGACCAATGTAAGTGTTTGGCTACCAGCCACGCCACCCATACTTGCCACAATCGGCATCAGTACTGCCAGTGCTATTACCTGTGTCAGTGTTTCCTGGAACAGGCCGATGACAACAGATGCCAGCACGGCGGTGAGTAGGTTAACGCCTAACCAAACAGCTCGCCCTTGAGCAGTTTTTAGCAATGGTGCGAAAGTGTCCTCTTCGTCAAGGCCAGCCATGCTCATGATAGAGTGGTCGGCTTCTTCTCGAATGACATCTACCACATCGTCAACGGTGATTCTACCGACAAGCTCGCCAAATTCGTTTACCACAGGCGCTGTGATGAGGTCTCTTTGGGCGAAAAGCTGAGCCACTTCGTGCGCTGTGCAATTGGCGTCGATGGCATTGATGTCTGTGCACATGGTTTTTCGAACGCTTTGATCTAAATCATTCACTAAGAGATCAGCAATACGCAATGTGCCTACCAGGATGTTTTTCCGGTCGACGACAAACAAGTTGTCGGTTGCTTTTGGAATTGAGCCATGGGCTCGAAGGTATCTAAACACCACATCTAGCGTAATATTTGGGCGAATCGTGATGGTGTCGGTATTCATTAACCCACCTGCTGTGTCTTCGTGATATTGAAGTACAGCTTCTAAGCGGGTTCGTCTTTGTCCGTCTAAAGACTCGAGTACTAACTCTGTTACTCTCGAGGGTAAGTCTTGAAGTAGGTCTGCGATATCATCGTTATCAAGATCAACCACCAGGTTTGCAATGCTCTCGTCATCTAGTGTGCTTAGGTGCTCACTCCGGACCTCTTCGCTCAAATATTGCAGAATTTCACTTTCATCTTTTTGGGGAATCAATCGCCATAGAAGAGACCGTGCTTGCGGTGGGCTGGATTCAATAAAGTGAGCCATGTCCACTGCTGGAATATCCACAAGCATTTGTTGTAATTGCTCGAATGCACCGCTTTCTATCGCAGTCTGCAATGCTTCCTGTTTTACTTTCTTACTTTCAATGGTATCAGGCATTCGGGCTCCAGGTGTGCCGATTTACAAGAGATGCAAGCTTTATGTTGGTATGGAGACTTGAAGAATAAAGAATTATATAAGAATGATATGAAAATACAATGTTTGTACTTGAATAGAATAACGCTTTCACCATTTAACCTTTGTCCTAATTTAAGTTTCGAGCGAAATGTGAAGAAGAATCTTTGGTCTTCAGGTGTTAAGATGGGGAACCATCGAGATTGGATATTTCGAGCGTGTATTTAGGTAGTTCGAGGTTGTATATTAATCAGTTAGGGTGGAAATATGGCGCTTATGCAAAATAAAGCTGGGCAATGATCATCATGGGTCAGATCAGTATTCAAATAGACTAAATTTCCAAATATAGCCATCCACCCAATGTGTGAAAGCAAGGAACATTAAATTATCATGTCAGTGACACCCAATAACCTAGCCGCCTATATTTGGTCTTTGGCAGACCTGCTGCGAGGCGACTTTAAACAAAGCCAGTATGGGCGCATTATTCTACCCTTCACACTCTTGCGTCGCCTCGAAGGGGTATTGGAATCGTCGAAAGCTGCTGTGCTTGAGGCCAATGAAAACGTTCAAAAGATGGACATACCCGAGGAGGCAAAAGAAAGACTCTTGATTCGATCCACTGATAAGTTGTCTTTTTTTAACATATCAAAAATGGATCTTTCCAAGTTGGGTGAAGCAGACATCAAATCGAACCTACTATCCTATGTTCAAGGCTTCTCAAACAATGCGAGAGAAATATTTGAATATTTCAAGTTTGATGAGTTCGTTGGCCAACTGAACGATGCCAACTTACTGTACAAAATTGTACAGCAGGTCAGGAAAACTGATCTCAGCCCTAAAAACATCTCTAACCATGACATGGGCTTAGTCTTTGAAGAGCTGATACGGCGTTTTGCAGAAAGCTCTAACGAAACAGCGGGAGAACACTTTACCCCACGAGATATCGTCCGACTCACCACCTCCCTAGTTTTTATGGAAGATGACGATGCCCTTTCCAAAGAAGGCATTATCCGAACCATCTACGACCCTACAGCGGGTACAGGTGGGTTTTTATCCTCTGGTATGGAATATCTCTTTGAACATAACCCCGGCGGCGTGATGAAAGCCTATGGGCAGGAGCTGAACCCTGAAAGCTACGCCATCTGTAAAGCCGACATGCTCATTAAGGGGCAGGATGTCTCCAACATCAAGCTAGGCAACACCCTCTCTAACGATCAGCTATATGCAGATAAATTTGACTACATGCTGTCTAATCCACCATTCGGGGTCGATTGGAAGAAAATAGAAAAAGACATTAAAGACGAACACAGCCTCAAGGGCTATGAAGGTCGCTTTGGCCCTGGTTTGCCCAGAGTGTCTGACGGCTCCTTGCTCTTTCTACTGCACTTAATTAACAAGTTGAGAGATAAAATAGACGGCGGTGGCCGCATCGGTATCATCCTAAATGGTTCGCCCTTGTTCACGGGTGGCGCTGGTTCCGGTGAATCCGAGATACGGCGCTACATACTAGAAGCCGACTTGCTCGAAGCCATTATCGCCTTACCCACGGATATGTTCTATAACACTGGCATCGCCACCTATGTTTGGATTATTTCAAACAAAAAGAGCGATGAACGCAAAGGCAAGGTACAGTTAATTAACGGCGTCAATCTTTGTGGCAAGATGCGTAAATCACTGGGTTCTAAACGCAATGAGATGAGCGATGCCGACATACGTACCATCACCCGTACCTTTGGTGCATTTGAAGTGGTCGATGCTAGAGAGCTGGATAAACCCGCCGAACAGAAAAGCAACCGAGGCCGGCAATCAGCCAATGCCACGCCCGAGGCACCTAAAACCTTTGCCAGTAAAATATTTGCTAACCACGAATTTGGCTACCGCCGTATCACCATCGAAAGGCCCTTGCGGGAGAGCTATCAATTTAGCGATGAACGCCTGGCCGAACTGCGTTTTGCCAATAAGCCGCTGAGTGCGGCCATGAAATGGATCTATGCAGAGCAAGAAGAGAATCCCACCTGGTCAGATGACCCTAATTGTGAACATTACGGTGACCTCTCTGAGCATGAAGCATCTATTCGAAAGCATATCAAAACCCACTTCAGTGAGCTCAAAGAAAAACAAATCAAAGATGTGTTGAATAGAAACACCTGGCTGACACAAAAGCAGGTATTGCTCAAAGCAAAAAAGCTTCAGCAAAGCTTCGGTACCGAACAGTACAATGATATGAATGCATTTGAAGAACAGCTCAAAGCCGCCTGCCAGGAACAAGGTGTCAAACTCGATACCAAAGAGAAGAAGCAAATTCTGGATGCAGTGAGCTGGAAGAATCCAGAAGCCGAAAAGGTGATTAAGAAGATTCACACCGGTAAACAAAAAGCCAATCCCATTTATGGGCTTTTCCAAGTGGGAGATGGTGCCCATAGCGAACAAAGGGTCATTGAATACAAAGCCGATGGCGACTTACGTGATAATGAAAACGTTGCCCTAGACCCAACCCAATCCGTCGATGACCTCAACGAATCCTACTTTAAAAAAGAAGTACAACCCCATGTACCTGATGCCTGGATAGATGCCAGCAAGCGCGATGTTCAAGACCAGGAGGTGGGTATCGTGGGTTATGAAATCCCCTTCAATCGACATTTCTATCAATACCAACCGCCTCGGCCCTTAGAAGAAATCGATGCGGATTTGGATGCCGTCAGTGCCGAAATTATGGAGCTGTTGCAGGAGGTGCATTCCTGATGAGTAAAGAGTTAGTGTCAGCTGAAGAGGCTGATGATCTGTTTCAGAAGGTTGCCAAAATTATTGAAGAGGCACGGGCCAGCACGGCGCAAGCGGTTAATGTCAATATGGTGACCGCATATTGGTTAATTGGTCGGGAAATTGTAGAGGTGGTTCAATCAGGAGAAGAACGTGCCGCCTATGGGAAAGCCTTGATTGAAAGTCTCTCCCTGCGAATGACCCAGCACTATGGTCGTGGATTCTCTACTTCCAGTTTACGCAAATTCCGGCAGTTTTATCAGACCTTTGCAGACCGGCAGCCGCGAATTCTGTACCTGCCGGGGACAAAATCAGAAGAATCAAAAAGTCAATTAAATCAAGAGGTTGGAAATTTGTCCCCAGCGGGGACAAATTTGGATGTCGTTTTCCGGCCCGAACTGTCCTGGTCTCATTATCGGGCTTTGATGCATGTAAGAAATCGCCAAGCACGTGTGTTTTACGAGCTTGAAGCGGTCGAATGCGGTTGGAACAAAGACCAACTAGAGCGACAAATTCAAACCGCCTACTACGAACGCATCATTCAAAATCGCGGTGAACAAGGTTTGCAGGATTCGCAACGTGAACGGTTACCTGGGCAACCCATTTCGCCTGACGCCATGCTGAAATCACCCTACATCTTAGAGTTCCTTAACCTCCCTGATTCCCCCATCCTTCATGAAAGCCAACTCGAACAAGCCATTATCGATAATCTGCAATCGTTTTTGTTGGAGTTGGGTCGAGGTTTTTCATTCGTTGCGCGACAAAAACATATACGTATGGACGACGATGATTTCTACGTCGATCTCGTGTAATCCTTCCTTATATTAGATATTATTTAACATCTATCGCTTGTAGAGAGCAACTAGGTGTAGCAATGACAGGCTCGTGCCAACCGAATTTTGGGCCAACTCATTTAAAAGAGGTGAGAGCCCCAATACCTCCGGTTAGAGAACAACAAAAAATAGCCATCTTCCTAACCCAAGAAACAGCCAAAATCGACACCCTAATCGAAAAACAACAACAGCTCATCAAACTACTCAAAGAAAAACGCCAGGCCGTCATCAGCCACGCCGTCACCAAAGGGCTAAACCCCAATGCGCCTATGCGGGATTCTGGGGTTGAAGGGGTTGGTTTTATTCCTAAACATTGGGAATTAACAAAGGTTCGTCATGCTTTCCAAATCGATAATAACTTGCGAACACCAATTGATAGGCAGGCTCGGGCAGAAATGGCCGGAGATCACCCATACTATGGGCCTACAGGGATTTTGAATCATATAAAACAATATAATGTGGAAGGAAATTATTTTTTGTTGGGCGAGGATGGTGATCATTTCCTTAAATATAAAGATAAGCCGATGACAATACATGTGACAGGGAAGTTTAACGTAAATAATCACGCTCATCTAATTAAAGGTAAAGGAAATTGCACAACTGAATGGGGATGTCTTTATTTTGAGCATAAGGATTTGTTTCCATGGTTGATAAAACAGGGTGTTGGTCGATATAAATTACAAAAGACCGTGCTGGTTGATATTCCAGTTCTAGTACCACCCGAAAAAGAACAGGTTTCGATTTTAAAGGAAATTAAGAGTAAAAAACTTGCTTTTGATCAAATTCAAAATCGGGCTGAATTGTTGATTTCATTTCTAAAAGAGAGACGAACCGCCTTAATATCAGCAGCAGTCACAGGAAAGATCGACGTTCGCAACTTCAAACCCGATTCAAAACAACCATCAAATTCAACTCAATCTCAAAAGGAAAACAAGGAAGTGGCTGCATGAGTGCACTGTTCGGAGGTGACAAGGCAGCTGAGTATGTCTTTCAAAACGACATGATTCGGCAAATGCTAGATAACGGCTGGAAGCTGGGCAAACCACAAAACTACAATCGAGAACTGGCACTGTATGAAGAGGATGTATTGGGTTTTGTAAAAGAGACCCAAGATACGCAGTGGCAAAAGTTTTGTAGCCTGTATCCCCCCAAAGAAAACAATAAAGCGTATCCCGAACAAAAATTCTTAGAGCGAGTCGCTACACAACTCAATAAAGCCGATCCTAATGCTGCGAATAAAGAGATGCGTACCTTTGGTACCCTAGGTGTATTAAGACATGAACTTAAAGATCGTGGTACCCGATTCTTTATGTGCCAGTTCAAGCCTGAGCATAATCTGAACGAGCAAACCTTAGCTTTCTATGAAAAGAACCGACTTCGTCTGGTACCTGAATTGGTCTATAGCCCTTGGGCAACTAAAGAACATCTTGAGCAGACAGGTACTAAGGCCAAGGCTTGGCGTATTGATTTAGTGTTGTTTGTTAATGGATTGCCAATTGCAACTTTGGAGTTAAAGTCTGAATTTAAACAAGCTGTGGACAATGCTATTAAACAATACAAAGCCACCCGCCTAGCGATTGACCCTGAAACAAAGAAACCTGAACCACTATTAACTTTTAAGCGCGGTGCGCTGGTTCACTTTGCCGTGAGTCAGTATGAAGTCTACATGACAACCAAGCTTGAGGGTAACGATACCTTCTTCTTACCCTTTAACCAAGGCACAGACGATGGTGGTGCAGGCAATGAGGTGCCTAAAGATATAAACCGTTATGCAACTGATTACCTTTGGAATGAAGTACTGTTACCCGATAATCTGCTCAAAATCCTAGGTCGTTTTGTTCACCTACAGATTGAAGATAAAGAGGATTGGGAAGGGCGAAAGTATAAGAAAGAAACAATGATATTTCCGCGTTACCATCAGTGGGATGTGGTGACTGATTTATTAGATGCTGTACGCAAAGAGGGTACTGGCCATAAATATCTGATCCAACACAGTGCTGGTTCTGGTAAATCTAACTCCATCGCCTGGACTGCACATCAGCTCTCATCGCTCTACAATGATCAGGGCAATAAAATATTCGACTCGGTGATCATTGTGACTGACAGAAGGGTGCTTGATGATCAACTGCAAGACACCATCTATCAATTTGAACATACTGATGGTGTAGTAGGGCGGATCAATCGTAAAGAGGGTGAGGGATCTAAGTCCGAAAAGCTGGCAACAGCTCTTGAAAGCGCTCAACCCATTATTATTGTCACCATTCAGACCTTCCCCCATGTGCTCAAGGCGATTGAAAATAGTATCAGCCTTAAAGAGCGTTGTTATGCCATTATTGCCGATGAAGCGCACTCATCACAAACAGGTTCAACAGCAAGGCAACTGAAAGAGGTGCTGATGGTTGAGCCGAGAGAAGATGATGAGCCACTCAGTACAGAGGATATCTTGGATGCAGTGGTCGCCAGTCGCCGTGCATCAGATAATCTCAGTTATTTTGCGTTTACCGCCACACCCAAGACTAAAACACTCGAACTCTTTGGCCGGTTACCCAATCCTGAAGAGCCACCATCCAAAACGAATAAGCCTGAAGCCTTCCATGTTTATAGTATGCGCCAGGCGATTGAAGAAGGCTTTATTCTGGACGTTCTTAAAAACTACACGAACTATAAAGTGGCCTATCACCTAGCGCTTAAAATCCAAGACACCGATGAAGAGGTGGACAGCAAAAAAGCCAAGGTGAAGCTAAATCAATGGGTACGCTTGCATGATTACAACATCGCGCAGAAGGTTCAAGTGATTATCGAACACTTTAAAGATAATGTGATGGGTCTGTTGGGTGGTCAAGCCAAAGCCATGGTAGTAACGAGCTCGCGCAAAGAGGCTGTGCGCTATAAAATCAGTTTTGATAAATATCTTGCTGAAAAAATTGGCCAAGCCCAGTCAGAACAAAAAGAATCATCAGGCTCTTCACATTCCTCTGCATACGAACAGATATCGGCTATGGTAGCGTTCTCAGGTGAAGTGGAATTTAGTGATAACGATCCTAATGCATCTGGCCTATTGGGTGAAAAGTTTAGCGAACTGAGCATGAACCCCAACCTCAAGGGGCGTGACATGCGTAAAGCCTTCGACTCTGATGATTACCAAGTCATGATCGTAGCGAATAAATTCCAAACAGGATTTGATCAGCCAAAGCTATGCGCAATGTATGTTGATAAAAAGCTAGGTGGGGTGGAGTGCGTCCAAACACTGTCTCGCTTAAACCGCACCTACCCAGGGAAGATGGAGACCGGCACCTTTGTATTGGACTTCTTTAATGATCCTGAAGACATACTGAATGCCTTCCAACCCTATTATAAAACCGCTGAACTAGCCGATGTATCGGACCCAAACCTTATTCATGATCTTTTTGATAAGTTAAGATCTTCAGGCATATTCACCTGGAACGAGGTAGAGCAATTTTGTGATGCGTTTTATATCAAGAGCAAGAGTAACGCTGCCATCACCAATATCTGTAAGCCTGCTGTAGAGCGCTGGACAAAGCGTTATCAATCTGCAATGGCTGCCTATGAACAAGCTAAAGAGATGTTTGAGCGCACCAAAGCCACCGGCGATGCGGTTTTAATTGCCAATGCTGAGAAAAGCTTTAAAGAGTGCAAAGAAGAAAAAGATGGTTTGGAAATTTTCAAAAAGGATTTAGGCACATTTGTGCGCTTTTATGAATTTATGTCTCAGATAGTCGATTACGATAATAAAGATCTGGAAAAGCTAAGCCTCTATGCCCGCAACTTACAGCCGATGTTACGTGAATCAAATATTGATGAAAGTAATTTCGACCTCAATAATGTCGTCCTCAGTCACTATCGATTATCTAAAATAAGGCAACAGAACCTTGTATTGAAAGAAGATCGAGCGGAGTACCGCCTCGAGCCGGGAGATAGCGCAGGTACAGCGAAACCCAGAAGCCCCAAAGAGGAACTGCTATCTCACATTATTGATCGCCTCAATGAACTCTTCATTTCGGATAAACTGACGGATCAGGATAAAGTCAATTTCCTTCATACTGTCACAGACAAAGTAAAAGAGAACGACACGGTGATGAAGCAAATTGCGAGTAATAGCCGTGAGCAAGCTATGCTTGGTGACTTTGATCAAGCGGTGGACGATGCAATATTAGACAGCAATGATGCACACCAAGAGCAAGTGATGCAGCTTTTATCTGACCCTAAAAAACGGAGTCTTTTTGCTAGATTGATTTTTGATTTATTGAGCGGACCTGAACCAGAATCCACGTTATCCGGTCAATAAAAGCTGATGGTGGTCTCTGAAAAGGTCGCCGTTGCTATCAAAAAACTGCCTAAAAAAATCTTAAAAAAATTAAAAAAACCTCTTGAAAAATTTCTCGTGAATCCCATCTAATTATTGTGATCGTTCAACGTGGCCACAGAAAACGATGCATTAAATACTAATTGTTTAACGTGTTGCTTCTAATGGAGAATATGTCATGAGTAATTTTGAACTAGATCTTACCCCTTTATATCGTCATACCG
>JAYPYM010000133.1:0-12427 GCA_038135915.1 Gammaproteobacteria bacterium | reverse complement strand
CCTCAATTTCAAAAGGATTATTTTCTCTAATGCTTAAAAAGGGACCAAGTGTATCAACCAATTTTACCACGAATGAGGTGGCTGCACTTTCACCCCCACTGGAAATCTGACGATGGGACGAATCATTAACCGAAACCTCCAATCGAGTCTCAGTACCAACTTGCCCGTTGTAATCAACTCCAAATGAAGAATCCTCATCAATATTAATATCGTTTACTGTTAAAAGATTTGAAATATCTGCACCATCAAAGGCAGTTGCTTGTGTGGCGCAATTAATTATGAAGTGAATCAATTTAGTGGCAATATTTATCAATGCCATTGTAAGTTGTGTCGTGTGCAGGGTGGTTCTTCTTCTAATAGCGGCGCGGTGGTTCCGATACGCGACCTTACTTGGATTAAAGGTCAACCTAAAATATGGGTAAAAGAGACAGGTTTCATATCTAGTTTTTGCGATAACTGTGGTTCTCCGGTGCCAAATAGATTGCGTGAATTAGAGTTCTATTGGGTTCCTGTCGAGCAAATTCCAGATATAGATGAGTTTATTAGCATGTTGGTTGGTGAGGTGCAAGCATAACCAATGGCTCAAGGTGGACACGCCTAGCCAGGCGTTATGATCAAGTTTAATCATGCTGACACGAGAAGAAAAAAAGAAGCTAAAAGAGGAAGCGCGGGAACGCTCAAATCCTTCGTTTAAGCTCCTAAGTCCAGATGGGAATGAGGTAGCAAAGATGATTCATAAGGGCTTCGATTTTCCTTGGTCATATGGAAACTTGTCGCCTTCTGAGCATTTTTCGGAATATTCAGAACTGTTTGAAAGAGTATCATCGCTTAAAAAACTTGAAGAAGAGGCATCTAATAGTGGTAACGAAGAGTTGGAAGAAAAATATTCTGACGATGCGCGAGATCTTTTAGATAAAATAAGTGATATGGGATTCAAAATTCTTAATAGGAAAGGCGAAGAAATAAATTACATCACTTTAAATATTGTAGGGTTAGAGTGGGAATACAAGTAGCTCATAACAAAGCCAATCTAAATCGTCTACGCAATAAGTGCGTGGGCTGGACCTTGCTGTTGCTTGGCCTTTGTTGGCGGCGTTATACGCTAGAAGGAGATGAATAGTCTTCTATGAAATTATCTATCAGCCTAAAGTCATCATTATATTGGTTTGTTGAGGATCTATCTAAAGGTCTTCTTGATAATGAAGGCTGGGATTTTGATTATGAAAATTTAGATTCTATTGAAGGGTTATGGGAAAAATACCAGAAAGCAATCCTTGACCCTTCAATAATTAAACTGGTTTTTTCGATATGGTCTAATAATATTGAAATAGACGAGAATGGATCCGTTTTGAATGAAGACAGATCATCACTAAGAGCATTTCAGTACTTAAGATCTTGTTTTGATCCTGATTTTGATGCAGGCGACATTGTTCCTCCACTTGAGGATTGGGAAATGGTAGAGTATGAACTACTGGATTAATCGTATAACAAGAGCAGTAAAAGCGATGCAAAAAACGCGTGCATTCTGCGAACGTTATAGGTAAGCCATGGCGGAGAGTATCGCGATATTGTTCAAAGATGTTTCATGGGATCTTTTGTGTGAAGAGTTATCCCAGATTGCTGATGTTGAGGGTATCGGGAAGAAGTATTGGAAGTATCCAGCGGCAAATGACGAATATACTCTAAGCCTTTATGAATATGACTCATGGCTCAGGGAGTGCGAGCCGGAAGAAGTTTTAGATATTACTCATCAGCTTGGTGTAGAACCAAGTACCGTCCTTTGTATTGAGTTACGTCGTACCCTGCAGGAAGAAGCATGTGATCATGCAGAATTTGTAGTACGCAGGCTTTTGGAAAAGTATCGTGGCTTGGTCGATGATGCACTAGATAAGTATTGGAGTTTGGAAGAAATTATGGGAGGAGGCTTTTTAAATGAATATAGAAGCAACCTATAAGAAGCGCAGGTTGACGAACTGGTTTTACGCTGCGCTCCAAACTGTCCGCAACTGAGAACAGTATACGAATCAATATGAGTAAAGAAACAAGAATACAATCGCTTTATGAGGAGTTCTCATTAAAATTGAGAACTAAAATGAGTTGGGATAGAGAAATATTTTCAGCTCTATTTGAGGAAATGAAAGGTTATTGTGATCAAGTGAAGCTTGATGACACCATAGACCGTAAAACAGCATCTGTTTTTTGGAGTGCGTCTTGGTGGGTAAAATCTCAAATACAAGAACTCGAAGCATTTTCAGATCAATATTACGAGAATGCATTGGTAAATCTTGACCATTTAGCGTGGGTGCTATTTGAAAATGAGATTAGGAGCGGCTTAGAATATGAACCACTGTAATTGTATAACAAGCAGTGACACAATTTGCTTTCGTCCTGGACTCAGAACTGTATACTTCGCCTGAGCGCTGAATATTAGTCGCTTAATTAGGTTGATTGATATGTATGAGCTCCCTGCAAATTTTACGGGCTATAACGCAAAGAGTATCCTAGAATTTAATAGCTTTAAGACTTTATGTTATTCGCTTTACGGCTATAGGTTATTTGAGGTTATTGAAATCTTTGATCATGAATATCCAAAAAATTACTTCGAGGCAAAAGTTAAGGTTCACGGGCGAGAGCTCTCTTTTCTTCAAAACAAGTTTGTTCTGGTTACTGCATTTTGTTCGAATACTGATGATTATACATTTACGGATGTTAAGGAAGTAGAAAAAGTGCTTGGTGAAATTGATGATCAAATAGTATTGTTAACCAGCCAAATACTTAATGCTCAGTTGCAAAAAGATAACATCGTTAATTTACCAGATTATGAAAAAAGAGAAGTCAAACAATATCTTTCTTGTAAAGTTGGAGAAGTTCTATTTTCACCCTGGTTCGATTAGTGATTAACAAGTGTGGCCTGAATCGCCCTAAAGAGCTGTGCCACACTGCGCTAAGCTGCAGCTATAGGTGTTAGGCATATGTCAGAGTGCACATGGAAAACACAAGACTAGTTTTAGTAGAAGATATATTTCCGGAGATAATGGTCGGAGCACCTCGTCCAATGGTGTTTGCTGACGAACATGTAGTTTACTTATCTTACTATGACATTGAAGGAGATGTTGCTTTAGTCAGATTTGAACATTGCTTCGAGTTCAAAATGGGGATGCCGGGCGAAGATCAACTATTTAACAGTCCTTATAGTGGTCTAGGACTCGTAAATTTTAAGGTTCATACTGTGGTAAATTCACCATGGCTTGATGAGCTTGAGTCAAGGTATAGGGTGATAACAAACTTCTCTAGGAACGTAAGAGAGTATATTCATTATATTTTCGCTTTTCATGACCGTACGTTCGAATGTGTATCAAGCGGCTATTCCGTGCAAAAGCATACAGGAATTACAGTTAAGAATTTACTTTTAGAAAAAACGTGGAAAAATGCCTAACAAATGTGGCCAGTTGACGTTTTGATCTACGCTTTGATTTGGGTTGGCTGCGCTCCTAATTTCCGAACCAGAAAAAATGAAATAAAGCTCAAAATACCATGTTGTCGCACATGATTATGCAAGTATTAAGTGAAGACCTCGTCAGAAATAACGAATTTGGTCCCCACTAAGAAGGAGCGTGAAGAGTTTGCCGAGTACTTTCTGAATTTGAAAGTTACAGAACATTCTGGGGTATCAATAACAAGCGAAGCTATCTTGCTTCTCTCTGATGAATTCATACAAACATGGAAAATAAACAAGTTTCTTTATGAAAAATATGGTGGAACAGTAATTTTTCATCTAGAGAAGCTGAGGTGGTGTTATATGAAAGCTAATGACTTTGATAAGAAATTTGATGAAGGTTCAGAAGATATTACTGATGAACTCGATTTATCCAGCCTAAAGCGTCCGAACCAAGAACAAAAAAGAGTAAATGTAGATTTTCCAATAGATTTCTGAGGAAGTATGAGCAACAAAGAGCTGGTAGTATTCTCATCGATCATTTCAGCAGGCTTAATAACTCCTGAGGAGTATATGTCGTGCTGTGATGAAATTATTTTAGGCGAAGAGGAGCCTTCTCAGCTTGTTATGGATCTTTCAATGCTGAAAGATAAGGATGAAGCAGCGAGGAGATTGCTAAATGAAGCCTACGACAATTTTGAAGAGAAATATCCTGTTCCAGAGACTGGTTTCTTCGAGATATGCGCGGAATACCTTAAGTATCAATCCAATCACATTAGTTGGGCAAAGTTTCTTCGCTCCGCAATACTTATAGCCGAGTATGGCCCATGCCAGTGGACTGCAAATGACTTTAATAGATTCTTTGAGGCATTTTTAGCGAGTGGTGAAAGTGAAATATTAGCAAAAAGGCAATCGGAGCATTTATTAGGCGTTTTGAAAGAAGAGCTTGAAGAAGTAGAATTCTATCGTCAAATGGTAGCGCAACGAAATTTAGCAAGTTTGTCCAGTTGACGTTTTGACCTACGTTTCATTTTGGGGTGGTTATGCTACTTTATCTCAACATTCCGCTCCAAGAAAAATTCAACTGACAAAGGCCTTAGAC
The DNA here is from genome assembly GCA_038135915.1 of Gammaproteobacteria bacterium. Taxonomy (GTDB): domain Bacteria; phylum Pseudomonadota; class Gammaproteobacteria; order Pseudomonadales; family UBA6940; genus JAYPYM01. The sequence goes on along the minus strand of JAYPYM010000133.1, from coordinate 7,889 downwards.
CTAAGTACTGAGAATGCTAGTATGAAATTTTTTTTAGGGATATTAAGAGTGTTTCGAGCTGTTTTTGGTTACTTAGGTGTTTTAGTACTTGGTACTTCGTGCCTTCGTATAGCACCGATACCGGGATCACCAGAACCTGCAGTATTGCCAATTTTTGAAATAATAGTTGGTTCAGTTTTTTTTATACTTTTTATGTCTATTCGATGGGGGATCAATAGTTATCATAAAAAGAAGTTTGGTGAACCTTTTCCAGCACTCAAAAATTTCTGGGCATTGTAAAATTAATTTCAATGGTCTAACACGGCCATCAATTTGATCACCTTCAGCTAAGCGCTAGGTGGTAAATTACGGAAACGTTAAGTGTAATTGGTATGGGCAAATACAAGCATCACAAACACTTCCCAAAGGAAAAGCATGCGAAAGTATTTTTATATCCTTACGTCTGCCTTGGCTGTCGAAAGTGTTTTAAGAAAAGTTATAGGGAAGAACCTAGAGTATGTTCGATGTGCTGTAAAGAGCTGATTCGATTAAGTCCGAATTTCTCTGCACCTAAGATCAGAGACAAGAAGCAATGGGAGAAAGTTTCCTATTTAATTAAGCACGGATTTTTATTTCAACATGTCTATCAGCATAGCTGGGGTGGTGGTTTTGCTGAATACCCTAAAACACTGGTGGAAGCAAAGGAGTTTGTAATAAGGTATAAACGGTGGGCTTTAAAAAATTCCTCTTAATGAATTGTTGCAAGGCATCTTAAATGGGAATGTTTGACTACTATAGGCCAAATGATGTTCTCCTTTGTCCAAAATGTGGTGAAGAACTAGAAATTTGGCAAAGCAAAGAAAACGATTGCGTTTTATTGATTTGGGAGCAAGGCAAACAGAATCCAGTTGATCAACAGGCTGATGAAGATTGCAAGCTATCTAAAGAAGAGCTACAAACATATACATTAGAAAATGACTTTGAGATTTACTGTTTTGATTGCGAACAACATAAACCTATATTTGCTGAATGCACTGTTGAAAATGGCGTATGGGTTAAAACACAAGTATGTGGCTAGCTCTTGTAACAAGACAATTATATTCGCCCGTAAAACAACGCGGGCTGGGACAGCCTACGCGTTGCTTCGGCTGTCCCATATTGTAACGTTAGGTTGCTAAATGATGCCGATTCTTCCAGAAATTAAGAATCTAGTCGAAGTATCTAGACAATACTTAAAAGATGAAATTACCGTACATGAATTAAATGGCTGGGTACAGGATTGCTATGCAAAATCTGTAGTATTAGGCTTAGACGAACAGATTCAACTAATTTTACTTGAATACAAAGAAATGCTTGGTAGAGCATGGGATGAATGGAATCTACAAGAAAACCCTATAAGTGAACAAGAATTTAAGAAATGGATTAGAGATGAATTCTTAGATGATACGAATGAAATATATCAAAAGTTTAAACAAGCAACCTAACAAGTCAAATCTTCAGGATTTAGTAAAGCTGTCACCTTTTTTGCAAGAAAACGAAAAAAGACCGCCAATTTTATCAATCCTAAGTTTGAGGCGTTAGCGCAATGAAACATTAGGTTTTCAAGAGCATGAGTGGAGACGTAGATTGGGATAATTGGGATTTCAGTATTAGAATTGCCGGAAATACTGCGCCCAGATGCATTATGGCTATTCGTCAAAAAGGATATTCGGTCAGGGCCTTTTATGATGAAAGGAAAATGAACAGTCAAGAAGATCCACAGTACTTTCCACATTTTGAAGCTAAGAAAAATGGGTATTATTTTAGTGCTACATCACCAGAGGAGTTGCTTGGTCTAATAGGGTTGTGGGAAACGAGAGGCGATAACTGGCGTGATGTTACCCAGGAAGAGTGGGATTTTTACAAGAAATTTGATGATGAAGCCAAGGTATATGATGAAAAAGGCAACGATGTCACAGATGAAGATTAATCATAGGCCTATTGCTAGTCGTCCTAATAAACTGTGATGTGTCTGAGACTGTGATATGAAAGAAGACTATCAAATTTGGAATATTCTTCATGATGGCGGCTTTGTGGACATACAAGGAAATGTTCCTGGAGAGTTAACGATTAAGGTGGAAATCGCGTACTTAGCCAATAAGCTTAAGGGAAGCTTTGACAATATCTTAGTTACGCTCAGCGACTGTACTATTTTTGAGTATGAACGTTATTGGTCGAAAAATAAAACTCAAACATACACATCCATTGAAGAGCTTAATCGAGTTTCTCCAGGCCTTGAAGTGCTTTCCTGTGATGAAGAAAATGACTATCTTCTAATTGCAGATATCTGTGGAACGATAAAAGTTAAATACCACTCGGCGAAACTTACTCTAGAAAATGGCAATCCTTTAAGTTTCGAAGAGCTAGCTAGCGTATCAAAGGAATATTGGGAGAACTTCGGTGCTACTACAGCTAAATCCAACACATAACCATCGCGTTATTAGGGCTGGGTTTCTGCTGGCGCTCCAATCCAGCCTAATATGCACGCGTTAGATTTACAAGTAATGAATAAACATGCTTCCTTATCAGTTGTATTTTTACTATTAGTGGGCTGTATGGCGAGACCCACTGTAAAGGTTGTGGATATTGAGAATCATAAGAAGCAAAATCAGGTCATAGTGAAAAGGGTGCTTGAGGTTGGGAAAACTGGGGATTGGCTGGTAACGAGAGGATATCACGCTACAGATGATTTGGTAGCAAATGCTACTGGGATACCGATAAGTCATGTCGGAGTATTCAATAGGGAGTTGCTAAAAGTAGTCGAAGCAGAAGGTAAAGGAGTACACCTTACCAATCTAGATGGCTTCGTTAATAAGTCCTATAGGCTTATTATTATACGTCCTCGATGGCGAACTGAAAAAAACTCAAGGGAAGTTTGGCTAAATGCTGAAAAAATGATTGGTAAAAACTACGACTTCCTGGGAACGATAGGTTTCAATTACCCCGAAATGTATTACTGTAGTGAGCTAGCAGTAAGCGTCTATAGCAATTGGTTTGGTAAAAATGTGAAGTTTCCTACAGTTATAAAGCCGGGCGAACTGTATTTGTATGGTGTAATACTTTACGATTCATTACCGAGAGATGAAATCTAACAAATCACTGAACCAGGACAGGCAACACTCTCTGGCTTCCTGTGCATATTCCGCTTCGCTCAATTATCCTACATCTAGCCACTGCGTGTTGCCTGGCGGTTAGTGGGACGTTATAAGAGGTGAACCCTGTGACTAAAAAGTTTATTCTGGGTATATTAATGGCATGTTTTTTCGGTAGCACAGCCATTGCCACAGATGAGTTTAGAAAAGTAAAGGAACCTTCTGACATCCAAGGTTGTTGGAAGAGGTTAAATTTTTCTGAGAAAGCCATGAAAAGCTTAAATCAAGTCGAACCCTATCCTTTGGAACACCAGTGGTATTGTTTTCTCGATGGTGGAAAACTGTTTACCGTTCACTCCAATAGAAATAACTATAAATCGTCGCAAGAACTCATTAAAGCGAGCGAAATCATAAAGCCTGCTGAGCTATATCAGATACCACAGGAGGGCGTTATTGTTATTGGTCATAGCAATACAAAAGAAAGAGCAGCTTGGATATCAAGTATCAGCGATGTTTCGGTACAGAAAGGCAGTCTTCAATTCAATCCTGGAGACTTGCTTATGACTATAAGGGATCAGAAAACAGGTAAAGATATTTACTATAGATTTTTAACACCGTTTAAATGAGGGGCTTATAACCAAGCATTGCAGCGGACCAGCCATTGAATGCGACGTTATAAATATCAAAGCTATGGCCGTAAATAAATATACAGATAGACTATCCAATTCGCGACTTCAAAGCGAGTTAGTTACAAAGATTCGTGAGTCAGAACCAGATAAAATGAGACTTAACTTGTTTAGATACGTATTTAGGTATAACGATGTTTATGATTTTAGCCAACTTGAAAATACTTTTTTACTTATGTCAAAGTTATTAGAAGATGGTATCAGTTTAACTGGAGAAGAAAAATCTATAGTTCAGGAAGAAATCGAACTTGGAATGGAAGAGTATTTCATCAGTCTAAACCACATAAGTGAAGCTTTATTCATTATTTTCAATAATCTAGTACTGTCATTAGAGGAAGTTGGCCAAATAATTAATCATGTATGGGAAGCATATGCTTGTAATGAGAATGAGTTTATTGATCGTGAATCAGAATATCTATCCAAAAACCTATAACAGGCGCTATTGATTATTAGAGCAGTGGATATTGGGAAATATTTGGTATATCAGGTTGCTAACCTGGATTGCCAACTGCTTATTTCGTGCCCCATCTCTGGATTGAAAACCAATTCCAATTATTGTGCTATTTGCAGAGTATCGATTAGATTTTCTGTTTGTATATAATCGAAAGATTAGGAGGGTTCTAATGTTGCAGAAACATATCGCCATCATAATAGGCATGCTTCTTCAAGGTCCTATGGTAGAAGCAAGTAATACGAGTGCTGAGTGTGTAGTTATTTTACATGGGATGGGTCGCACAGCATATTCAATGCGATCTATGGAGAAGTATCTGAAGGAGCATGGATACTATACTATCAATCGCGGCTATCCATCAACATCAGAAAAAATAGAGGACATTTCGAAAAATGTTATTCCAAAGTATGTCGAAGAATGTAAAACAAAAGGTACTAAGGTCCATTTTGTAACTCATTCTCTCGGTGGAATCGTTACCAGATATTATTTGCAATCAAATTCCCTGCCTGCTGGAAGCCGTGTTGTGATGCTTAGCCCACCGAATAAAGGAAGTGAAGTGTCCGATAAGTTTCGCAACACATCATGGTATCAATGGATGACTGGGCTTCCTGGACAGCAACTGACCACGGACGCTGACAGCATACCAAATCAATTGAAACCTATACCTTATGATGTGGGTGTCATTACCGGAAGAAAAACGCTGGAGCCATGGTTTTCTCGTCTGATACCTGGAGAGGATGATGGTAAGGTTTCGGTAGAACGAGCACGCTTAGATGAAATGAAAGATTTCCTGATAGTAGATCATGCACATACATTTATTATGAAAAGTAAAGAAGTTAAAAAGGAGGTGTTAAACTTTCTAAGGCATGGACATTTTGAGAAGTTATCGGAGAATGAAAATTAACATCTAGGTTCCTATCGTCACGCCATTTACAAAAAGCGTTATAGCTAATGATCATAAAGTACCAAATAGAAGATATGTTTAATCTTGAAGGGAAGCTGGTACTACCAGATGTCATCGGCATTAGGGCTGCTCGTACTCTCCAACCAGGCAGAGAATTGAAGTGCGTTTTCGAAGCTCCTGATGGTCGACAATTCGAGACAGTTGGTAAGGTGGCATATGAGTTCATAAATTACAAAGGCATAGGCGATAATCTAGGACAAGTTGGTGGAAGTCTAATTTTTGAAAAATCAAATGAATTGTTTGCTAAAGGTTGGAACCTTTTTGTATACATTGATGAAAACGAACAAGAATTGTAACGAGGCAGCTATGCTGCGCCTGTGTTTGGTGCGTTAGCCGGATAATATGAGTGCTGATTGCGTATTCTTTTCAAAGAGTTGGTTCGAAATACAGTCAGAATTCGAAAAGCATGGCGCCAATTGTTTTGATGGTATGTCAGATGAGTTTTTTGAGGTAATGAATAGTTGTTTCGAGCGTACCAAGCACGTAAAAAATGGGGTATTACATTTGTCGACAGTCGCAGAATATTTGAATGAAATCAAACAAGACCCAGATGAATCTGATATGGCCTTTATTGATTTTGTTTCTATGTTCTCTGTTTACTTTAAAGGCGGCCAATATCGACAGTCCGATCTACCGTTAGAGTATCAATCGGTATATTCACCTGATAGTGTTTCTGAAATATATAGGTTATTAAAGCGGGTTGAGATTTCAGAAATGGTCAAGAATTTTGAGTTAGCGAAGAGCTTGGATTATATTCCCTGGAATAAATTAGAATTCATTGAATTTTGGAATGATATATTACGAGTTTTTGCTAATTCAGATTCGAAAGGTTTCGCGGTTGTTTATACAAAATTTTAAAGTGGCTAACTAAGCCAGTAAAGGGGTGATACTGGCAACGTTATGAGATGATTCTATGCGCTGGTCTTTCCTAGTTGAAATGGCAATCAAAATTTGGCCGTTATACTTTTTGTATTTTATTATTGCTGAGCTGCTTTTTTTTATACGTCAAAAAAAAAAGCTTTCGGTTGGAGGTGGTGGTTGCTGTTGTTCTAGCGGTTGTGTTAGCAGTAATGGCGAAATTGTTTTTTGGTCATAAATGGTTCCAAGTATTTATAACACTCTGATGCACATTGGGGTCTCTCATGATAATTGTTTTTACAAATCAATATTTAGTGAAAGTTCAAAATGTTTTGTTTAAGCATTCAATCTTACTTTTTGTGGCGTGTTTTTCTGTGTTCACTATGCCTTTGTGGATTTTTTTATTTGGATTATTAACAGGTTTTCATTAGCATTCAGGCCCCGTTTTAGGCGTTATGTGGAAAACTTAAATGGTTAATACAGAGGATGTAAGAATACCGGGTTTCGTAACGGCCGGTCGAGTTGCTTTGTCATTGAATATTTTTGGGTTTGTTATTTGCTCAATAGTGATGATGTCCTCTGATGACCGTTTTATGGGGCTTGCAATAGTTGTATATGGTATCTTTCCTTTTTTACTACTTTCGGGAGTGGGATTTGTTATATCTATTGTTTCGTTGTTTTATGGAAAATCAGCGTCATCGATTATTTCGATCACAATAAGTTTAGTCCTCATGCTATTGATTATATCTATTGAAACATAGGCATTATACTAATATGAATTATGTCCTGTCAGATAAATATTTGCTCGACCAGTTTGTAAAAAGGAATGCTGTAGTTCCCTCGCTTTAGTGGACATCTTCTGATAATTCAGGCGTTATGTTATATGAGGAATATAGATTGTTAAAAGAAATGAATAGGAAAAATTTATTTTTAAGACAAGCCATTATCTTTGTTATCACTTTACTGTTTTCTTATTGCATTTTGATTCTAGAGGGTTATGCTTCAGCGTTGGATGGACCAACATGCTTTGCTAAAGTAGAAGTAGTTAATACTGGTAGTGAAGAAAAACATTTAGATAGCGGAAGAATGATTGAAAGTCATTATGCTGATTTCAAAGTGTTAGAAACTATCAATGGAAGCCAATGCCGTATTCTTCATGGGCAAATATATAGAATTATTAATAATTATCCAGGCACTTTAAAAAAAGGGGATAAAATCAGATCTGGTGTTGAATTTGCTTCGTCAATGGGGCCCGATGGAGTAGTAAACTTTATCCACTGGTCACCCGTAACTTATGTTGATGGGACTGCTATCAAGCACTCAAAGAATATCGTAATTGACCATTTTCAAAGTAGCCAAACACCAATTAAAGACGCATTGCGTTAGATTATAAGTTGTTTTTCAAATCGGTTGGAGAAATATGACCCCTCATTGTTGTCGCGGGCAACCTTATTCACACCCAAGAAGACGATAATCAAGTAACCTAATTAAGGAAGGAATATGAAGACTATGACATGTAAACAGCTGGGTGGTGCTTGCGACTTAGAATTTCAAGCGGACACGTTTGAAGAAATGGCAGCGTTAAGTCAAAAGCATGGAATGGAAATGTATAAAGCCAATGATGGTCCACACCTCAAAGCGATGAAAAAAATACAAGAGCTAATGTCTACTCCTGGTGCGATGGATAAGTGGCAAGAAAGCAAGCGTGCCGAGTTCGATCAACTACCAGATGTAGAGTAGTTTTGAGACTAATGCTACTTAACCATTCAAAGCACTCGGATCCAAACTAGCGGGCTCGTTGCGCCTGTTTTTGAGGTGTT
>JAYPYM010000132.1:11693-12508 GCA_038135915.1 Gammaproteobacteria bacterium | reverse complement strand
CTTCTCAAACTCAGCTTCTTATCTCCATCACCTCAATGGGTGAGCGCGTATTCTACAAAATCCATTAGCCTTGTCAAGCAAATAAAGAAATTAATTACAGCGAGTCACTAATTCCAATATCGATATACAATTATGAGCAGCTGCACAAGCCGATAAAAGGCACTAACCTTTTAGCATATACTTGGACAATAAAAGCTCCAAAGGACCTGATAGCGCATACGTAAGACCAATCAACGACAAAACCAAAGGAGGATCAAGAAAAGTCAAACCAAACACTAGAACAACCACCAAGATCACAACAAACGGAACTCGCCCCCTTAAGTCAAGCTGCTTAAAGCTACGATAAGGTATATTTGCCACCATTAAGATGGCGCTTAACAACACAAAAAGCGCCAAAAAGCTTGAAGTAACAAAACCACTAAAGTCCCGATCAACAATAAACCAAATAGAAGCACCCACCCATCCCGCAGCGGAAGGGCTGGGCAAGCCGACAAAAAATCTATTGTCACTACTCTCAGCTTTGACATTAAACCTAGCCAACCTCAACGCAGCACAAGCGACATACAAGAACGCTAACATCCAACCTATTTTACCCAGCTCATTCAATAAAAAGCTGTAAGCAAGAAGAGCAGGCGCCAAACCAAAAGCTATCAAGTCTGACATACTATCATACTGCGCCCCAAACTCACTTTGAGTGTGAGTCAAGCGAGCCACCCTACCATCGAGACCATCAAACGCCATCGCAACAAATACAGCAATTGCAGAGCCCTCTATTAAACCCTGCGTTGCACCAACAATAGCGTAAAAACCTGAAA
>JAYPYM010000132.1:6675-11683 GCA_038135915.1 Gammaproteobacteria bacterium | reverse complement strand
ACCTGAAAACAGCGCAATAGTAGTAAAGAGATTGGGAATGAGATAAACACCCTTATGACGAACAGACCGACCATTCTCTTCACCGGTCTCTTCAACCTCAAGCGTGATAGCTGAGGTACCGAAAAGGGGGTCCGATGAGGCACCATTAGCACCACCAGCCCCACCCTCAGCAGAGGAGTTAACACCATCTGATTCAGAAGCACCCATCAGTGCACCACTTAAGTATTAGTTTTTTTCTTTATCAATAATCTTTGAAGACTGAATCCAAGGCATCATACCTCTGAGCTTAGCCCCAACAGCCTCAATCTGATGCTCCTCACCAATCCTTCTTTTCGCCTTCAGAGTTGCTGCGCCAGATTGATTTTCGAGAATAAACTCCCTAGCAAACTCACCTCGCTGAATCTCACCCAGTATTTTCTTCATCTCAAGCTTAGTCTCCTGATTCACCACTCTAGGCCCCCTAGTGAGATCACCATACTCAGCTGTGTTTGAAATAGAGTAACGCATATCAGCTATACCACCTTGGTACATCAGATCCACAATCAACTTTAACTCATGCAAACATTCAAAGTACGCCATCTCAGGCGCGTAACCAGCCTCAACCAAAGTCTCAAAGCCAGCCTGAACCAAAGCGCTAACGCCGCCACACAAAACAGCCTGCTCCCCAAATAGATCGGTTTCAGCCTCTTCTTTAAAAGTAGTTTCCAATATACCCGCTCTACCACCACCATTGGCACAAGCATAGGACAGCGCAATATCACGCGCCCTACCCGAAGCATCATGAGCAACAGCGATAAGAGAAGGCACACCACCACCCTCTAAATAAGTAGACCTCACAGTATGCCCTGGCCCTTTTGGAGCAACCATAATAATATCTTTATCTGTAGTTGGCGCTATTTGCTGAAAATGAATATTAAACCCATGAGCAAACGCCAAAACCGCACCTTCTTTTAAATTAGGGCCAATCTGCTCATTATAAATTGCAGCCTGATGCTCATCGGGCGCCAGTATCATAACCAGATCTGCCCAAGCCGCAGCCTCCTCTATACTCTTAACACCAACACCTGCCGCTTCAACTTTTTTCTGCGACGATGAGCCAGGGCGCAAACCAACAACAACCTCAACACCCGAATCTTTTAAATTATTGGCATGCGCATACCCTTGGGATCCATAGCCAATAATTGCCACCTTCATACCTTGAATAATCGAAAGATCACAATCTTTATCGTAGTAAGCCTGCATTTAAACTTCCTCTCAAATAGTTATATTAAAATACTAGAGTCTTATCGCCACGCGCAATACCAGAAACACCCGAACGAACCACCTCCAAAATCTGCCCAACACTAACGGCCTCAACAAAAGCACACAGCTTGTCACTTGTACCTGCAAGCTGAATAGTGTAGAGATTCGCATTCACATCAACAATTTGCCCTCTAAATATATCAGCAAGCCTTTTAATTTCAGCTCTCTCCGACTTATCAACCCGAATTTTAATCAACATAAGCTCGCGCTCGATATGAGCACCTTCAGACAAGTCCACCAACTTAACAACTTCTACCAATTTATTTAGCTGCTTGGTGATTTGCTCTATCACGCGATCCGACCCCACAGTAGTCAAGGTTAACCGCGACAAGCTCTCATCATGGGTAGGCGCAACAGTTAGCGACTCAATATTATAATTACGCTGAGAAAACAGACCGACAACCCGTGAAAGCGCACCTGCTTCGTTCTCCAACAATATGGAGATAATTCGCTTCATTTACGTCCTCTCCGTTTTACTTAACCACATATCTTTCATAGAGCCATCTTTAATATGCATTGGATGAACATGCACCTCTGGATCCACATAGATATCCATGAAGACAAGCTTATCCCTCATTTCAAAACATTTCTCCATGGCCTCCTCCAGCTCTTCAACGCATGTAACCCTAATACCTACATGACCATACGCCTCTACAAGCTTCACAAAATCGGGAAGCGAATCCTGATAAGTAGAGGAAGAATGCCTGCCATCGTATTGCATATCCTGCCATTGCTTAACCATGCCAAGGGCTTGATTATTGATATTAATGATCTTTACAGGCAACCCATACTGCATACAGGTAGACAACTCCTGGATATTCATCTGGATACTGCCTTCGCCAGTCACACAAGCAACGACCTGATCAGGATCTGCGGCCAACACACCCATAGCCGCAGGCAATCCAAACCCCATAGTGCCAAGGCCACCTGAGTTAATCCACTGCCGGGTACGCTTGAACGGATAATAAAGCGCAGCAAACATTTGATGCTGCCCTACATCGGATGTAATGACCGCCTCTCCATTGGTGACTTTATAAAGCACTGAAACCACATGCTGAGGCAAGATTTTACCAACTAAAGGCTGACTGTACTTTAAACACTCTCGCCGGCGCCAACCTTCAATTTGCTCCCACCATCTTTGCATATGATCAACATCAAGGCGTCTATCTCCAGCCTTGATAATTTTCAGCATCTCATCAAGAACCAAATCAACTCGACCGACTATAGGCACATCAACAGCCACAGTTTTCGAAATACTAGCTGGATCAATATCAACATGAGCAATAGCTGCGTCCGGGCAAAACAGTTTAACATTGTTAGTAACCCGGTCATCAAAGCGCGCACCAATAGCCAATATAAAATCGCTATTATGCATTGCCATGTTAGCCTCGTAAGTGCCATGCATCCCCAGCATACCCAAGAACTGCTTATCATCACCAGGATATGCACCTAAACCCATCAAATTATTAGTCACAGGACAACCGAGAAGCCTACCCAACTCAGTGAGCTGCTCATGCGCATCCCCCTGGACTACACCACCACCAGCGTAGAGAACTGGACGCTTCGCATTCAACAGCATAGCGATCGCTTTCTTGATTTGCCCAGTATGTCCTTTATTCTGAGGATTATAAGACCGAATCTTCACCGAATCTGGATAAACATAATCAAACTTTTCTAGCGGATTGGTTTTATCCTTAGGAATATCTACAACTACAGGCCCTGGCCGACCAGTCTTAGCAAGGTAGAAAGCTTTCTTTATGACCCCAGGTATATCGCTCGCCTCCTTAACCAAAAAGCTGTGCTTTACTATTGGCCTAGAGACACCAACCATATCCGTTTCTTGAAAAGCATCCTCACCAATATGGTTAGAAGGCACCTGACCTGTAATAACAACCATCGGAATGGAGTCCATATAAGCTGTAGCTATACCAGTAATGGTATTGGTCGCACCCGGCCCAGAGGTTGCCAATACAACACCGGGCTTACCAGTTACACGAGCATATCCATCAGCCATATGAGCAGCAGCCTGCTCATGTCGAACCAACATATGCCTAACAGTATTTTGACGAAATATGGCGTCATCTATGTGCAAAACGGCCCCACCCGGATCGCCACAAATTACCTCAACACCTTCGTCATGCAAGGCCCTTACGAGCATATCCCCGCCTGATAACTGTTCCACCTGACCCGCCTTACAAATTTAAACAATCATTAAAAAACATATTTAGCTGACTCAGCTTATTATCTCACCCTCTTAAAATACCAGGTGGCTTATTGCTAGCTATAATCGCCAAATTAGGTAAACGCATTATTCTGCCAGAAAAAATCCCTCTGTCAATCTATACTATAAACAAGCAAAAAAAGCTTAATTCAAAGCAGAGCTAATTTAACCAACCCCGGCGAACTAAGGGGTTAGCAGTAAAAACGAGGTTAGCATGAATAAAATTCCTTTAGGTATACTGATTTGCATTGCACTGTCTATGAATAGCCCCATGGCAAGCAGTGAAATTTACCGATGGAAAGATGAAAATGGAAATGTACACTACTCAGCAACCAAACCGAGAGATAGCGAATCCGAATCAATTAAAGTAAGAAACAAACCTTCTTCTGATGCAGAAAGAATGAAGAAGAACCTTCAACAGAAGAGAGAAGCTGCAGCAGCGGCCAAACAAAAAGACGGGCCAAAGGAGTCATTCAAAAGGCAGGCAAGTAAAGAGCAATGCGATCTAGCAAAAAGCAACCTAGAAACCCTGAGTACTGGCATCAGAGTCAAAAGAACAGATGAAAAAACTGGGGAGATTTCATATCTTGATGATGAAGCACGTAATGAGGAAAAGTCGTACAACAAAAACTTCATAGATATGTATTGCTCAAACCCTACTTAACTTATTAAATGGCTTAGCACAACCAATGGGCAACAGGGTGTTGAATTAGAGCCCATCTATCCTTATTATCTGTGACTCAATTGGCCACAGATAATAGGGTCTGAATATAATGACCACCTCATCTCAACAAAACAGTAAGTCTCGCGCAATTCTCTATCCCGGCACTTTTGACCCAATTACGAAAGGGCATGAAGACTTGATACTACGCGCCAGCAAACAGTTCGACAAAGTTATTGTAGCTATTGCAGCCAGCCCAAAAAAGGCCCCGACCTTTTCTTTGGATGAAAGAATCCACCTAAGCAAGGCCTGCCTTTCAGAATTAGGCAACGTCGAAGTGCTAGGCTTTGACACACTGCTTGCAGAGCTGGCTGACTCACTCAAAGTAAAAACCCTACTGAGAGGACTACGAGCAGTCTCAGACTTTGAATATGAGTTTCAGCTTGCAAACATGAATCGAAAGATTGACCCCCAGCTAGAGACACTTTTCTTAACGCCTTCAGAGCAATATGCATACATATCGTCTTCCCTAGTACGCGAAATCGCTTCATTATCTGGCAATGTAAGCCACTTTGTCTCTCCTTTAGTTGCCAAAGCGCTAGATAATAAATATGCTAAATAGGTCAAATGATCATCAAACCGAGACTGTAATTTTAATATGGCGCTATATATAACTGATGAGTGCATAAACTGCGACGTCTGTGAACCAGAATGCCCAAATGAGGCAATATCGGCTGGAGAAGAAATATATGTGATAGACCCTGCTCGCTGCACAGAGTGCGTTGGCCACTACGACACACCTCAGTGTCAAGAAGTATGCCCAG
>JAYPYM010000132.1:1473-6665 GCA_038135915.1 Gammaproteobacteria bacterium | reverse complement strand
TAGACTGCATTCCAAAAGACCCCAACCATGAAGAAACAGTTGATCAGCTAAAAGAAAAGTTAATAGCACTTCAGGCTATTTAAAAACTAACAGCATACCTTGTGCTAGAATATGTAAAAAAGCAGGCTAAAACAGTAGTACAGGTTATGACCGCAACATTAGACTCTCTACCAAACAACCCTGAAAAAAGCACAACACAAACCAAAACCATAGGATGGAGAGAGTGGGTACGGCTGCCCACGCTAGACCAGGCTATTATGAAATCCAAAATAGACACCGGCTCTAGAACAACAACTCTTCACACTTACCGCCTTGAGCCTTTTCAAAAAAACAACCAGCTATGGGTTAACTTCACACTATCAGAGGATGACATTGAAGAACCACCAAGGGAATTCACGTTGCAAGTAGTTGATTTCAGACAAGTGATTGACTCGAGCGGACACCTTCAAGAACGCCATGTTGTAGAATCTGCTATAGAACTAGGCAACCATATATATGAAATAGAAATTATTTTGATACAAAGCGAAACGTCAAAGTTTCGACTCCACCTTGGAAGAACAGCATTTCAGGGGAGATATGTCATTGACCCAACTCTTTCTTTTGAGCTAGGCGGCAAACCAGACGAACCCAGAAAATTTCATTAACAGAAATTTTTTCTACTTTTTATCTGTGCTCTCAAAAATTTTGTCTGCATTTTCTGTTACAAACCCCTCAAACAAGCGACCATCTTTTTTTGGGAAACGAAAAGCAAACTCGTAAAATACAGAGGGCACCGAATGAGCACCGTCTAGAAATTGAACCTCAACTTGCTCAGCCATTGTAGAAGACTGCTCAAGGCAGACATTTATGCCACCCTTCACTTTTCCTCCTGCATCATTTAATCGATAGCCCGCAGCCTCTATAAAATCATTCACAGCCTTAAGATCGGAAAACCGCTGTAATTCATTAACTCTCACTGTAAAATGATTGGGCACATGACCAAATACAGCAAACCAAGCTGCATACTCTGACTCCTTCCTAAGCTTTTCGTAATCAGCATAGCTAGGCGCCGGCCATTGCCGACCAGAGTAACAAAATCTCGAATCACCCAATGATTCAGGGTCAAACTTAGCTACTAAATCACCCAGTATTGACTGAGCCTCAACCGAAAGCGCTGTAACAACCAGCTCACTAATAAAGACTTTCGGCCAACCAACCACTGCGGACTCGAAATGCTTCGCCACTAAGTTTTTTTTCGGGAAGTCATAGGTACCAGCTGCTCGATAGCCTAACGCTTCGAATATGTTGCTAACAGAACCTATTCCAAAAGGCTCGACAGCCAAAGTACGAAAAGCCACATGGTCATTGATTACACGCTCCCCCTCGGCTTCAAACATAGCTTTTATTTTCTTAACACTAGGGTTTAAATCGCTATAAACATGCCAAAGGCTATCAAACAAGCTTTCTAACGAATGATGGTCACACCCCATATTTTCACCCTCACGTCAAAAATAGCAAAGTAACTTTACTCAAGATATTATCAGTATAGCTAATACCCAAGCTTGCAAACCAAGCTTACTTTAGCGGTTATCAGAAGCCACCCCTAACAAATTTAATTTGAATAATATGCCTAATTTGCACATTTTATGATCTTGTCTATATTGACATTGTTATTTATCTCAAAGGAGGCCTAATATGCCAATATTGACACATAGCTTCGACTACTTTCCAAAGCATATGGAGCATGACCTCATTGATATTTATGCACCAGACTGCCTCTTTGATAATGAGAACAAAGAGAGTACGCTTGATCAAATCAAAAAAAAAATGAGCTCAGATAGAGCCCGCTTGTATGCCACACACTTTGGCGGCCGCTGGCTCGCCTGCGCAGTAGTCACAGGAACAACTGAAACTCGACAAGTCCACCATCTTTGTGTTCACACATCCGTTCGCTTAAGAGGAATTGGCAAAAAGCTATTGAATGAGGTGCGCCGCTTAGAAAGTATTGCTGGTAACGAACGCTTAATTACGTGTATATCATCAAACGATCAAGCTGCACAGTTTTTCCTCAACGCAACTACTGCCTATTCGGAACCATATGAAGCAGCAGAGGCTTCAGTATCAAGCCCCCCACCCTTTAAGAAAAATCGGACATCACTATGTTTCAGCATCATGGAATAATGTAAGCGCGCTTTCTGCCTGGCAATATGGCACCTTTCACGCCTCAAGTGAATGAAGTCGATCGATACTTTACAGTGACCCACCTACGCTAACCCTCCTGTTTATCTACACACCCGCAACCAAGAGCCCCTGTACTACAGATTGTTTTTTTCATTAGATTTGTTAAAGTGAACGTTTAGATGCGTGATACCAAGAATTAATATGAATTTAAAAATTATCCAAATAAGTACTGGGCGGTCAAGTTTAAATATATGAGCATTCGAGAAGACAATGTAGAAAAAATCGCAAAGCTTGCCAGGTTAACCTTAAGCCCTGAAGAATTAGCAGCATTTACAAACGACCTAAACAACATTCTTGGCCTAGTAGATCAAATGACATCAATTACAACAGATGATGTTAGCCCTTTGGCTCATCCTCATGACGCCTTACAGCCCCTAAGGAAAGATTTGGTGACTGAGTCAAACGAAAGAGATCAGTTTCAAGCATTAGCGCCACAAACTGAATCTGGTCTTTATCTGGTACCTAAGATCATCGAATAGCTGGCACTTAAACCAACTACCGCAAAGACCTGAACCACATAAAAGGGCATAAATTAAAGCTTTTAATCAAGAGGCAACCAATAGAATGTATAGCCGCTCTATCACATCCCTTATAAAAGGCCTAGACGAAAAAGAATTTAGTCCTTTAGAACTAACCGAACAGTTTTTAAAGCGAATTAAAAGCTTAGGCAATGGCTTAAACGCATTTATTAGCCTTGACGAGGAAGGTGCAATAGCGAAAGCAAAAGATTTAAAAAGAAATACCAACCAACCTCTCTCAGGCATTCCTATTGCACACAAAGATATATTCTGCACGCTTGGCTCTAAAACCTCATGCGGATCGAAAATGCTAGACAACTTCATTTCCCCATATGATGCAACAATAGTCGCCAAACTTAAATCAGCAGGCGCCATATGCTTAGGTAAAACCAATATGGACGAATTCGCTATGGGGTCTTCAAATGAGACCTCCTATTACGGGCCGGCTAAAAACCCATGGAATCTCGACTATGTGCCCGGGGGTTCTTCTGGCGGCTCTGCTGCTGCGACAGCAGCACGCCTAGTACCAGCTTGTACTGGCAGCGACACAGGTGGCTCCATCAGACAACCAGCTGCTTACTGCGGCATCACAGGTTTAAAGCCAACATATGGTTTAGTCTCTCGATGGGGAATGATCGCCTTTGCATCTAGCCTAGATCAAGCTGGCCCGATGGCAAACTCAGCGGAAGATGCAGCAATTCTACTAACTGCCATGTCAGGATACGATGATAAAGACTCAACTTCCTACGCAACAGCTGCAAGCATCGACTATCAAGCTGAATGTTTGACACCTAACAAGCCACTGACAGTAGGCATCGTAGATGACTTTCTAACCCAAGATCTAGACGCTCAAATTCTAAAACGTTTCGAAGAAACCAAACAGATACTGTCTAAACTAGGCGCTAACTTCGAGAGCGTTCAATTACCGAGCGCAGGGCTTTCTACGTCTGCGTATTATGTGATCGCGCCGGCAGAGTGCTCTTCCAATTTATCGCGGTATGATGGTGTACGCTATGGTCACCGATGTGAATCACCAGAAAACCTTACTGACCTCTACGAAAGGAGCCGATCAGAAGGGTTTGGCAAAGAAGTCAAACGCCGTATAATGATTGGAACCTATGCACTCAGCGCTGGATACTACGACGCCTACTACAACAAAGCTCAAAAAATCAGACGCTTAATAAAAAATGATTTTGATCAAGCTTTCAAAAAAGTAGATCTAATTTTGACACCCACTACACCCACGCCAGCTTTTAAACTTGGCGAGAAAGTCACAGACCCTGTCAGCATGTACTTAAATGATATTTACACTATCCCAGCAAACCTGGCAGGCCTACCCGCCATTAGCTTTCCTGCAGGTTTTTCAGGTAACTTGCCCGTAGGCATGCAACTAATCGGACCCGCGTTCTCAGAATCACAGTTATTAAAAACAGTATATTATTTTCAACAAGAAACCGATTGGCATCAACAAATACCAGAAGCCTTTAAGTAATACGGAAACAGTTTAAAGAGGAAAAAGAATGAAATGGGATGCTATCATCGGGCTTGAAATACACGTCCAGCTAGCAACAAAAAGCAAGATTTTTTCCGGTGCATCGACACACTTCGGTGCAGCACCTAATACCCAAGCATGCGCTATAGATCTAGGCCTCCCAGGTGTACTACCTGTTGTAAACCTTGAAGCAGTACGCATGGCCACACTCTTTGGGCTAGCCATCAATGCGAAAATTAACCGCACATCTATTTTTGAACGAAAAAACTATTTCTACCCTGACCTCCCCAAGGGCTACCAAATTAGCCAAGCTGAGCTGCCCATTGTTGGCAAGGGAAGCATTGAGATTCAACTGCCCGACCAAAGCAAAAGAACCATTTGTATTACCCGAGCACACCTAGAGGAAGATGCGGGAAAATCCCTGCATGAAGACTTTCATGGTATGAGCGGTGTCGATCTAAATCGAGCCGGGACACCCTTACTAGAAATCGTTTCAGAGCCAGAACTATATTCTGCTGAAGAAGCAGTCGCTTATTTGAAAGCCATTCATACCCTAATTAAATATCTCAATATTTCCGATGGCAACATGGCCGAGGGCTCAATGCGTTGTGACGCCAACGTATCCGTAAAACCAGCTGGGCAAAAAGAGCTAGGTACACGAACTGAAATTAAGAATATCAATTCATTCCGCTTTGTAGAAAAAGCCATTGAACATGAAATTGAACGACAAATTGACCTCATAGAAGACGGCGGCGTAGTCACTCAGGAAACAAGACTTTATGACGCAGATAAGAATGAAACCCGTAGTATGAGAAGTAAGGAAGATGCCAATGACTATCGCTATTTCCCAGACCCGGATTTACTACCAGTTTATATATCAGACGAGTTATTCCAAGAAATTCAAGATGCATTGCCAGAATTGCCAAAACAAAAGCTTAAACGATTTATTGAGGAATTTAGCC
>JAYPYM010000132.1:1207-1463 GCA_038135915.1 Gammaproteobacteria bacterium | reverse complement strand
AATACGACGCAAAAGTTATTACATCAAATCCAGCGTTAGCAGACTACTTTGAAACATGTCTCAATGCGAGCGAAAAACAGACCAAACTGTGTGCTAACTGGATCACCAGTGAGTTACTAGGTGCTCTCAACAAAGCTAATCTAGATATCAGTGAGTCACCCATATCGGCTGCACAACTCGGTTTACTGATTAAGAGAATCGCAGATAACACCATTTCTGGTAAAATAGGGAAGGCAATCTTTGAAAAGCTATGGAT
>JAYPYM010000132.1:0-1159 GCA_038135915.1 Gammaproteobacteria bacterium | reverse complement strand
CTAATAGATAAATTAGAAAAGAAATTAGATAATATTGAAAAATTAGTAGATGAAGTGATCGCGACAAATCCAAAGCAAGTAGAACAATATAAAGCCAGTCCAAGCGACAAGCAGAAAAAGCTAACCGGCTTTTTCGTCGGAAAAGTGATGAAAGCATCAAAAGGTAAAGCGAGCCCAAAACAAGTAAACGAAATATTAGTTAAAAAACTCGGAGGGGACTCATAATCTTCCAGAGGCAAAGATTAATGCCAATATTGGCATTAATCTTTGCCTCTGGAGACCTGGTTTGATTCTTGCTCCTCATGCCGTTGATAAATCAACATTGTGATTTGTTCTGAGATCAACCCCATTAAAAACACCATAATTGAAGAACTAAAAAGTAACATACCCATGTTAGTAAAGCGCCCATCATGCAAGTAGGTATACAAATAGTATCCTAAACCTCCCATAAAAAACGCTAAACTCGACGGCAGAAAAATCTTCAATGGCGCATAAAGCGTTCCTATCTTAAAAATAATTAATATAAAACGAACCCCATCTTTGTAAAGGCTAATATGACTATTCCCAATTCTTTTCAACACTTTGATCGGCTCGAATGCCACAGAGTAACCCGCTTTAATAAAAGCCAATGTATTTGTCGTAGGATAAGAAAAGCCATTAGGATAAAGATATAAAAACTGCCTAAATTTATCTGCGCGAACAGCCCTAAAACCTGACGTTAAATCGTTAATCTTTCGACCAGTCACCCAGGAGGCGAAATGGTTATAAAAACCATTTGCACATAGCCTAGCAAAATTTGCTTGCCCAGCCCGATCTCTTTCACCCACTACCAAGTCGTAGCCTTCATGAAGTTTGCTAATAAGCTTGTGAGCATCCTCTGGTCGATGTTGACCATCAGAATCCATGAACACAATAATCTCACCTTTGGCATGCCTAGCGCCTGTTTTGATCGCGGCACCATTACCCTTTGAGTAGCGATGTGAGATAACATCGGCACCACTAGCCTTTGCGACTGCTACAGTTGCATCTTTACTGCCATCATCTACTACCAGTATTTGCGCTTCAGTAAAAGCCTTCCTTAACTCTGGTAAAAATTTCCTTAAGCCCTCAGCCTCATCCTTCGCTGGTAAAACAAAAGAAATAGTGCTCATACTTACCC
>JAYPYM010000131.1:6892-12590 GCA_038135915.1 Gammaproteobacteria bacterium | reverse complement strand
TTGCTCTCCCGTGTTGATGTTGTAATCAAGTTATGCAAAAAAAACAGAAATATAGAAATCACTGGAAGGTATCTGGTGACAAATACATGTGTTTATACTGAAAACCCGGAAATTCATAAAGATCGCCAACTTTATACTCATGCTTCTTCATGGGTGAGGCAGTTTGATTGCCGTTCATTGCGTCCTTTGATCATTTGCCGTGGCCCAGTCCGGAAAGAGGCAATGGACGTATTTGAAGAGATGGGCATCACTCACTATGGGATATTGTTGTCTGAAAAAGATTCAATTGTTTACGCACAGGCCCTAGCACCTGAGCTTCGTCAGCTCAATGACCCAAATCGGATCCATCGGGTGCCTGATTATACTGGTGTAGATAAAGCCGAGCGAACACAGCGTATCGGTCAGATTATTAGAATAGCGGTGGAGAATGACTATAACGCTATTTTTGCTGGTTACGGCTTTATGGCGGAAGATGAGGAATTAGTCTCGGCAATTGAGAAAAGCCAATTGACGTTTATCGGTCCTTGTAGCAGGACAGTGCGTCAGGCGGGGCAAAAAGATGAAGCAAAGCGTACGGCGCTAAAATGTGAAGTCAGCGTCACGCCCGGTATTGATGAGTTGACAGCACTTGCATTGATTAGAAAGTACCCTGATGGGCAAGCGTTAGAGGCTTGTGCTAGAGAGCATGATTTGTCCTTAAAGGGAGATGTCATTAATTCCGACTTAGTGCTTTTTGCAAATGAGCTATTATCGCAATCTTACCAGCTTGGCTTGGACTTGGTTAGTGTTGAAGATGTTGCAGAAGAAGCAAAGGAGCAGGTTGGTAAATTTTGGCTTAAGTTTCCTGATAATCGAATTCGACTGAAAGCTATTGGTGGCGGAGGTGGGAAGGGGCAAAGAATTCTTCCAGCGCCTGCTAGTTATTCTGGATCAGACTCGGAACGTTTAGAAGCCGCTTGCGAGAAAGCACCGATATTCATTCGGGAAATCTTGCAGGAAGTTAAAGCAAATGGCGTAGGGGATAACAAAAATGTTCTAATTGAACTAAACATTGAAACAACACGGCATCAAGAGATTCAGGTATTAGGTAATGGTGAGTGGTGTATTACCTTAGGAGCGAGAGACTGTTCATTGCAAATGCATGAACAGAAGTTAGTTGAGATCTCTCAAACTCAAGAAGAGCTTGCTGCCTCCATTGCTAATGAGCCTGGCGATTCCGGTGCCTTGGTAGCATTAGAAAATGATTTGAAAATATTGAAGCAAATGGAAGATGAGGCTGCCAAGTTTGGTAAAGCAGTCGGACTAGATTCCGTTTCTACTTTTGAATGTATTGTTGATAGAAATCAACACTTTTTCATGGAGATGAATACGCGAATACAGGTAGAGCACCGAGTTACCGAACTGGTCTATCGGCTGCGTTTTGAAAACCCTGATGATAAGGATGATTATTTTGAGGTTGAGTCTTTGGTTGAAATGATGTGTTTGTTAGCTCAGCACAAGGAAAAATTGCCTAAACCTGTCCGTATACCAAGGTATCCTGCTAGTGTCGAAATTAGGTTAAATGCGACAAATCAGGCTTTAAGGCCTCATGCGGGAGGGCAGATCAAATTTTGGTCAGAACCTGTCTCTGGGGAAATTAGAGATGATCAGGGTATATGCTTCAAAAATCCTGATACGAAGTCCTTTATGAAGTACACTTTGGCTGGAGCATATGATTCGAATATTGCATTGTTGTTGACCTATGGTGATGACCGGTTGGCCGCCTATCAAAACATGCTGGAAGTGTTGAGGCAGTCTAGAATTTCTGGTGAAAACCTGCAAACCAATTTGGAGTTTCACTATGGGATTGTATCCTGGCTATTGTCGGAAAGTGTCCGTGCTAAATCCACCACCCAATTTGTAGTGCCTTATTTAACTTTAGTAGGCTTGTTAAAACAACAAGTGAATAATTTTGATGTGCAGTATGCTTATGCACAACTCGGAAAGGTGCTGGAGCAACGTCATTTGAATCAGCTAACCGATCAGTTTGACGTGAAGAAGATGAGGGTGTCGATTGCTTCCACACTTGCGACTAAAAGAAGTCTTATTCTAAAGCCTTTCGAAATGTTGGTTAACAAGCCTCACTTGCTATCTGGTTGGTTGTCAATGACGAAAGGTGATTTTGAATTCGAAAATGACAAAGTAGTCTGGAAACGTAATCCCTTACAGGTGTTATCGGATACCTACCATTTTTTGAATATGGACTTGCGTTTGGATATCCCAGCAGCCCAATGTATATGGGCTCATGATAATGATGTATTACAAGAAGGGCTGGCTTTTTATCAACATCTTGATGATATGGCTGGCGGTATTGATTATGTTGAGTTAAGTAATAAGCTAGAAGAAACGACGCCGATCGAGGGGATTTTCCCAGCGAAATGGCAGCAGGTTAGAAGTGCACACCTTGGTTTTCAATTGGGCTTGGAAATATATGATGCTTTGATTCATATTGCAAAGGAGGTCGGCTTTTATGATTTAAAGGTTGAAGCCGATTTAGCGCCTTCAATTCCTGAGCGTTTAAAAGATGAGAAGCTACAAAATGAGATGGCCAAAGTGTTGGTGCCACCTCCAGCAACAAAAGCCGATGAAATCGTAGCAACTTGTGGCGGCATGTTTTATGGCCAAGAGACGCCCGATCACCCACCTTTTATAAAAGAAGGTGATCATTTTGAGAAGGGTCAACCACTTTATATCGTAGAAGTCATGAAAATGTTTAATAAAGTGTGTGCGCCTTTCTCTGGTACTGTAGATAAAGTCTTGATAGAAAATCCTTTTGGAGAGATCGTCAAGCAGGGACAGCCGCTCTTCAAGGTGACACCTGATGAACGATTCGTGGAAGCAGACCCTAAGGAAGAAAGTGACCAGCGTAAAAAGTATACTAACAGCTTGATACAGACGATATTAGCTTAGCCTTTAGTAACTTGAACAAACGGGTTGGATTCTAGTTGCTAAATTCATTTAACCTTGATTTTAGTTTAAGACTGCTCTTAGTGTGATTCTCCCGTTTGGTGAGTTTTCGGTGCCAGGCCCTCTGTGCAGTAGGGTGTAATGGCTGAGCTCATCTTCTGGATCGCGACCATAAAAAACAATCAGCTTGCCCAAGCTAGCTTTCTTCACTGTCTGTTCTGGGTTTGGAATATCGCATTCAAAGCTTGTAGGCGATTCCTCAGGGTCTATAATTGAGCAGTATTCATTAGCGTCAGCTTCCTCTAACAAAGCAGTCGTTTCTCCCTTGTTATTTGTTTTTTCCGAGATGATAGATTGATCATTAATATTGTATTGGGCTCAGTCAGATTCTGGATGATGTCATAATAGGGGCTTTATTTAAAAATCTAAAGGCTGCTAAACATATCTTGTCCTGATTTTTTAAATGGCATTTGGTATTATCCTCATCTAGAATCTCGGTTAACTGTTATATGGTCAAACCTGTTGTAAACTTAAACTAATAAAACCAATAGATATCTTTGCTGTTTAGAAGGTAACTTAGCAAGGCGGTTGAGGTAAGCTTTAGGGGGTTGTCTGGTTTATAACCGAAAATCAATACCTTACATTGCCTGAGTACAAACTTTGATGTTAATCCTAGGTATCAATCACCACAAAACGCCCATTGTATTAAGAGAGCAATTTGCCTTTAATCAATTAGATCTTCAGAAAGCACTGAGGGTGTTGAAGTCATCTGCTTGGGTAGAAGAAGCAATGATTTTATCCACATGTAACCGAAGCGAAATCTATGTGGTGACTGATGAATCAAGCCATAAACTGGTTTGGCTAAAAGATTGGTGGTGCAGCTATTTAAACCTATCTATCCCTGATATTGATGATTATTTTTTTCACCATTGGCATAAAAGTGCTATAAACCATTTGTCTCGAGTCGCTGCTGGTTTGGACTCTATGGTCTTGGGAGAGCCGCAAATTTTGGGTCAGTTAAAGGAGGCCTATACCACCGCTAAAAAAGCTGAAACCGTTGGGCCTATATTACAACAGGTAGTGCCACATAGTTTTAAGGTTGCTAAGCGGGTTCGATCAGAAACAGATATCGGCCAGTACCCAGTGTCTGTGGCTTTTGCCGCGGTGACTTTGGCGAAGAGAATTTTCCATCAAATTGGTAGTGCGACAGCCTTGCTGATAGGTGCTGGTGAAATGATTTCTTTGGTAGCCAGGCATTTGTGTGATCAGGGTATTAAGACCATTCATATTTTAAATCGCACCCCAGAGAGAGCTGAAGAGATACTCAAAAAGCTTGAAGTATCAGGCACCTTTGGAGGCCTTTGTCAGATAGCAGGCAAGCTCGAGCAGGCAGATATTGTGGTGTCCTGTACCGGCAGTAACGAAATTATTGTATCGGCTGAACAAATTCGTACAGTCATTCAAACGCGCATACAACGTAAGCGGGGCCATAAACCAATATATATTGTGGACTTAGCTGTACCAAGAGATATTGACCCAGAAGTTGATCAGTTTGAGGATGTATACCTCTTTACCATAGATGATTTGCAGCAAGTGATTGAGGAGAATCGCGCTGCCCGTGCCAGTGCAGCAGAAAGTGCCGAAGAGATCACTGAAACCGCAACTGAAAAATTCATACAAGAGTTGCGAGTAAGGCAGGCTGCGAGTATCATTTCGAACTACCGTAATCATGCTGAAACGATTAGGCAAACTTTACTGTCTCGTGCTGTTAAGCGCATACAGCAGGGCGAGGCCCCTGAAGATGTCTTGGATCATATGAGCCGTACGTTAATGAATAAACTGATTCACAATCCAACTTTAGCAATGCGTGAAGCGCTAGAAACGAAAAACATAGAAGCACTCAATTGGTCTCAGAAAATGCTTGGGCTCCCAGATACGAGCGTAGAAACAGTGTCAACTGAATGGGAAGGTGAAGTAGTGCTGAAAGAAATCAAAACGTCAGACAGTAAGCTTAAATAAGCTTTTGCTTGTCTTTAACCAATTATTATTGATACTTAATCATGAAAGAATCTATTAATCATAAACTGCAAAAATTGAGTGAGCGTTTTACTGAATTAGCTGCATTACTAAGTGACGCTACCGTCATCAGTGAGCAAGACCTCTTCCGAAAATACTCTAAAGAATATGCTGAAATCGAGCCTGTGGTGGTTACCTATCGGGATTATCAAACAGTGATTGACGACTTGGATGAAGCTAAAACCTTGCTGACGGAGTCTGATCCTGAAATGCGAGCCATGGCTGAAGAAGAAATTAAAGAAGGCGAGCAGCGTAAGCAGGAGCTTGAAGAGACGCTACAGAGAGCAATGTTGCCCAAAGATCCTAATGACGATAAAAACATATTTTTGGAGATTCGAGCAGGCACAGGTGGAGATGAAGCTGCTATTTTCTCAGGAGACCTGTTCCGTATGTATAGTCGATACGCGGAGTCACTAGGTTGGCAAGTAGAGCTCACCTCTTCTAACCCTGGCGAACACGGTGGTTTTAAAGAAATAATTTGTCGTATCTCGGGTAAGGATGTTTATTCGCGCCTTAAATTTGAATCCGGTGCGCACAGGGTTCAGCGTGTCCCAGAGACGGAATCTCAAGGGCGTATTCATACTTCGGCCTGTACAGTAGCAATATTGCCTGAAGTTGAGGATGTGGATGAAATCGATATTAATAAAGCTGACTTGCGTGTGGATACTTATCGATC
>JAYPYM010000131.1:0-6882 GCA_038135915.1 Gammaproteobacteria bacterium | reverse complement strand
TTACCTTCTGGCGTAGTGGTGGAATGTCAGGATGAGCGTTCTCAGCACAAAAATAGAGCGAAAGCAATGTCGTTGCTACAGTCAAAGCTACTAGCTCACGCAAAAGAGACCCAGCATAAAGAGCAAAGTGAGCAGCGAAGGGACTTAGTAGGAAGCGGGGATCGTTCAGAAAGGATTCGTACTTATAATTATCCACAAGGTAGAGTGACGGACCACCGAATTAACTTAACCCTCTATCGATTGCCAGAAGTAGTGGAAGGGAACTTAGGTTTGGTAGTTGATCCACTCATACAAGAGTACCAAGCAGATCAGCTGGCTGCGTTAAATGAAGCCTAGATATGTCTCAGAGATAGCCTAAGATTCGATGAGTGAGTTTAGAAGCATGAAGGCTAATATATCTGACACTGACCTATGCTTCATTGGTACTGCGTTACGCAATATTAAACGTTGCTTGGCGCAGGTGTCTCCCAGCCCTGGTTTAGACTCCGAAGTGTTAATTGCAAGTGTGTTAAAGAAAGAAAGAGCTTACTTGTGGGCTTTTCCTGACGCAGAAATTGATGGTGCGCAAAGAGTGCAATTAAGAGCTTTGGTAGAAAGAAGGTGTAGCGGTGAACCAATTGCTTATATTCTTGAAAAAAAAGAGTTTTGGGGGCTCTCCTTAAGTGTTAATTCTAGCGTGCTCATTCCAAGGCCGGATACAGAAACATTGGTTGAGAGAGTTTTAATTTGTTTAGAAAGCTTATCAAAAGACCATGTGGCAGACCTAAATATGTTAGATGTAGGTACCGGTTCCGGTGCTATTTGTTTAGCAGTTTTGCAATCTTTTGATCGAGTGAGGTGTTGGGGCGTGGATGTCTCAATCGATGCATTAATGGTTGCTATGCGGAACGCGAAAAAATGGGGCGGGGGTCGTTATACCTTGCTTCAATCAAATTGGGCTTCAGCTATCATGCCTGATAGTGTTCATTTATTTGCATCTAATCCGCCCTATATTCGTACTAATCATGCTTGTTTAGGTAAAGGTGATGTTCGTTTTGAGCCTGAAACTGCATTGGTCGGTGGTGAAACGGGTTTGGAAGCATATGAAATTTTGATTGATCAGGCATGGACAGTGTTGCGTGCTGAAGGGTACCTTGTGTTTGAGCATGGCTATGACCAAGGGCAGGAAATACGCGATATGCTGCATCAAGCCGGCTTTGTTTCAATCGTCACTGACTTAGATCTTGCCCGGCACGAA
Source organism: Gammaproteobacteria bacterium (assembly GCA_038135915.1). Lineage (GTDB taxonomy): Bacteria > Pseudomonadota > Gammaproteobacteria > Pseudomonadales > UBA6940 > JAYPYM01. The sequence goes on along the minus strand of JAYPYM010000131.1, from coordinate 5,645 downwards.
CGAGTGACCTGGTGCCAAAAACCGCTGGATAATAAAAATGGTTCATGAGGGCATTGCTTTAAGTGATGATGAAATATCACGATATAGTCGTCAAATTCTATTGTCGCAAGTAGACATTTCTGGTCAGTTAAAACTGAAACAATCGAAGGTTCTGATACTCGGGTGTGGTGGTTTGGGGTGTGCCTCTGCTACTTATTTAGCTGCCGCTGGTATTGGGTGTATTTCTTTAATAGACTTTGATGCGATAGATGATTCAAATTTACAGCGCCAAATTGCTTTTAATGAATCTAGTATTGGTGAACCCAAGGCGAAAGCCCTAGCGAATCGTTTAACACAAATAAACAGACATATTCAGGTAGATTATAGAATCGAAAAAGCTATAGAAAGTAATCTTTTAGGTCAATTGGAAAATTTTGATTTGGTACTAGATGGCTGTGATAACTTCGAAACACGCTTTACTGCTAACCGTGCTGCCGTGAAGTTGAAAACCCCGCTGGTGTCTGCAGCAGCAATCGGTTTTCAAGGTCAGCTGGCTAGTTTTGATGCGAATATTTCAACTAGCCCTTGTTATAGATGCCTTTATCCAGACGAAGTAGATGAACAGCAGCAGACTTGTCATGAAGCAGGTGTGATGGGGCCCTTAGTAGGTATGCTTGGTAGTATGCAAGCCTTAGAGGCAATTAAGTTATGTTTAGATATGCAAGATAACCTTGTGGGTAAGCTCTTGCTGGTTGATGCGAAAGCGTGGAGCCAAAAGAAGCTTGTGCTGACAAAAGATCCAAACTGCCCGGTGTGTAGCTTGTAATCAGCCAAGTACCGCTCAATTTCTATTTGCGCTTTTTACGATATCTATTCTTTTGACTTTGTTGTTAAAATCCTTAACAAACGCTAACACCTCATCGTGATGCATAGGCTTCGAGATATAATATCCTTGAGCGTATTCTATACCGTTATTCCTCAGTATTTCGAGCGTGTCTAATTCTTCTACGCCCTCAGCTACAACTGATAGTCCCAAGTTGTGCGCTAGTTGAGCAATGGATTTAACGATTTTTTGATCTTCATGATTTGTTGGAAGTTCTAACACAAAAGACTTATCAATCTTTAGTTCAGTAAGTGGAGTTTTTCTTAGTTGGCTCATGGATGAGTAGCCTGTACCAAAGTCATCGATGGAGAGTTTGATGCCCATTCTAGCAAGTAGTTTTAGTGCTTTGATGGCTTCTACGGGGTCATCCATGACTGCGCTTTCTGTAATTTCTAGTGTAACTCGGTCTGCATCTATATTATGCTCGGCAAGTAATTCGGACACGTAATTGGGCAGCTTTAAATTATTTAAATCAACGGCTGAAATATTGATTGAGACGCTGATGTCCAAATCTGAATCTGTCCAGGATCTCATGTGTGCCAGCGCATTGTTAATGACCCACCTTGTAAGTTCTATAATGTATCCGCTTTTCTCGGCCAGGGGAATAAACTCATCAGGTTGTATGAGTCCATGTGTAGGGTGATTCCATCTTATCAAGCATTCCTAGGAGCTAATCTGGTTAGTTTTCATATCTAGTTTAGGTTGATAATAAAGCGATAGTTTGTCTTGAGAAAGCGCTTGGTGTAGCTCTGACATTAGGTTGAGTTTAAGTAAAGAAAGTGTATTTAACTCATTTGAGTAAATGATGTGCTTGGCTACAGACTCCTTACATTTATTCAAAGCAATGTCAGCATACTGCATGATATGTCTGGCTTTATCACTATGTTCAGGGTAAAGTACTACGCCTAGGCTAGCGTTAACATAAAGTTCTATTTCGTTAATTAAGTATGCTTCGTTGAAGGCTGCTTCATATTGATTGATAGTAGACGTTAATTGCATGCGGTTTTTATTCGGTACTAGAATTGCAAACTCATCTCCGCTGACATGACAACAAATATTGGTCTTAGTTTCTATGTCTGATATTCGTTGTGAAATTGCAATCAGTAGATTGTCTCCTACATCATGACCTAGTGTGTCATTGATGTCCTTAAATCCATCGATGTCTATTAAGATGACTGCAAATCTTTCGTAGTCGTTCGATTGGATATAGGCTTCTACTCGCTGAATAAAGAAAGTACGGTTTGGGATTTTAGTTAGCGAGTTAAAGTAAGCCAGGTTATATATTTCATGTTCTCTTGATTCGATATTTTCTTGCATGCTCTCTATCGTGGTGGAAAGTTCTTGAAGCTCACTTGTATCCGCCTTTGGCATCGTATTTTTGTAGTTTCCTGCTTTAATTTGCTTGGCAACTTCTACAAGTTGGTGTAACGGCGTGGTAAAACTTCGATAAAAATAATAGGATGCAACGATTCCAATGATGACGGAAAAGAATATCGCAATGATAAGTTGGTTGCTAAGGGTATCGAAGTTTAGAAAAGCAGAGCTTATGTCTGTAAAAAATGAAAAATAGTAGTCAGGCGTGTCGAATACTGTAAACCGATAGACAATCATTGTCCTGCCATTTATCAGTGCTGTTTCCCATCTTGGGTTAGTGGAAAGAAAGTCTGTTTTTAAACGAGCCTTTGTAAATACATGGTTGTTACTGGGTTCGCTGTTCTGTAAGAGTCGTGTTCGAAAACCAGTTAGATTTCTCACTTCGTTATTTAACAGCTGTGAAAGGCTTTTACCTATGAGTACCCAAGCGATTACTGATTTTCCAGGGGAAAATACAGGTGCTGAGCTGACCATGTATGTTTCATCTCCAACAGATACAATGAACATTTGTTCCGCACTGATTGGGTCGATAGGATTTGGCAATTGTTGTGAAATACTGCCTAGCATTAATTGTCTATTTTTATCATATATTTGGATGAAATCTATCATTTCCTGATCTAGTTCTTCTTGAATGACTGTTGAAATGAGTGGTAAGTTTGGAACTGTTTCGGCCATGATGTCTGTTTCGCCTAGTTCTTTCGCTAAGCTTTTTAAATGCGAGCGTATCATTTTTCCATCGATGCTGAGTTTATATAGGAGAACATGTTTTGCATATTCAAACCTTTGCGCTAATTGTTTTTCGGAATGTTTGTAGGCAGTTTGAAGGGTAGTCACGACAATTAGAATACTAATGTTTAGCATAATAAAGCTAAAAGAGATCATTAGCTTTGCACGTAAAGATATCTTTTTCTTAAACACTAGAGATTTTCCTGCGATGGTTTTCTAGCTTTATTGGTCATGATAGCCAAATAAATAAACTTCTAAGTAATTTAACCTGCGCCTGTTGCAAAAAAATAGGAGGCTTCATCCATAACAATAGTATAGTGCCTTGTAGATGATGAACCCATAAAGTTTTAGCTGAAGCGAATCAAATGGATCAATATCAGTACAGGTTGTTACGGAAAGTGAACACGATTTAATTTGATTAGTGTTAGAATCCCTACTTTAAAAATTTTACTTTTCTTAAGGTAGGGTACTAAAGCATTGAATTGGTTATTTGCTTGTGGTTATCTAAAGCAGTTTATTCATTTATTTATGATAATAGGTATTATTTATGCCCCAATAGTTCATGCGTCTGAAGCGAAGCATGTGTTTGATCGTGAGCTGGAAAGCTCTGCTGATATTTTATTAGCTAGTAATAAATTGACCATGCGCAAGAGGATTCGAACTCAAGACAAGCGAGCGCCTGATGTTGGGAAAATATGGCTGTTTACAACACCGCTTTGCGGTTACTGTGAAAAAGCAAAGGCTTTTTTGACTGTACGTAAAATAAGGTTTAAAGAAATAGACATTTCAATGAGTTGGTTTAATGATCATCTATTTCAGTCCTTGGGTGGAATTGGTGTCCCTTTAACTGTAATAGGGTGGAAAGAACCTGGCAGAAGTAAAAGTGATATCAAGATACACGGTTTTACAGACGAAAAGTTTAGCCAAGTTTTCCAAAAGAAAGATTGAGTCTAGATCTTATTATCAAGGCGCTATGGCCTCGATAATAAGTTATTGGTTTCGGCTAATCCCACTTTAACGCACCACCAACCTGGTATTCGGTGACACGAGTTTCAAAGAAGTTTTTCTCTTTTCTTAAATCCATGATTTCAGACATCCAGGGGAAAGGGTTTTCAGCATTTGGAAACTGCTCTTTCAGTCCCAGTTGTGCTAATCTTCGGTTGCAAATAAATTGCAGATAAGATTCCATGCTAGCTGCATTCATGCCTAGCGTACCTGATGGCATGGTATCTCTACCATATTCAATTTCTAGCTGTGTTCCTTCTAAGATCATTTGAATCACTTCTTCTTGAAATTCTGGCGTCCAGAGAGCGGGGTTTTCAATTTTGATCTGGTTAATCATGTCTACACCAAAGTTTACGTGCATTGACTCGTCACGTAAAATGTATTGAAATTGCTCTGCTGTTCCAGTCATCTTATTACGGCGGCCCATGGACAATATTTGTGTGAAACCACAATAAAAAAATAGCCCCTCCATGACGCAGTAAAATGCGATGAGGTTGCGTAATAGTTTTTGGTCGTTTTCTACTGTGCCAGTGTGGAAGTTTGGGTCTGCCATGTTTTCAGTATATTTAAGTGCCCATGCTGCTTTTTTCGCAACACTCGGCACTTCTCTATACATATTAAATACTTCGCTTTCATCCATCGCAAGCGACTCTACGCAATATTGATAAGCGTGCGTGTGTATAGCTTCCTCAAATGCTTGCCTAAGTAGGTACTGCCTACATTCTGGATTAGTGATGTGCCTATATATGCCAAGTACCAGATTGTTTGCGACCAGTGAATCAGCAGTTGAAAAGAAGCCTAGACTTCTCATTACCATGGTTCTTTCCTGCTCACTTAGACCATCATCTGATTTCCAAAGGCTGATGTCTGCTTGCATGTTCACTTCTTGTGGCATCCAGTGATTTGCACAGCCATCCAAATATTTTTGCCAAGCCCAATCGTATTTGAAGGGTACCAGCTGGTTTAAATCAGCACGACAGTTAATCATTTTCTTGTCGTCAACAGTGACCCGCTTTGCATCTAACTCTAATGCTTCGATGCCTTTATTAATATCTAGGTTGTCAAGGCCTTTTTTCGCTTTTAACCAAGCGCTTTCTGGCGTCTCTTGTGCAGGTTTGGATGCAGAGACTGGCGTGTTAATGCTTGGTTTGGCATCAGTGCTTTCGTTCTCGGTAGGTCCCTCTCGCTGATCAAGGTCAGGATTTGAGTCAGAAATATCCGTTACGCTGTTGTCGAAAGCCGCACTTTGTTTTTTTGTGTCAAGGTCTTCTTTGGTATCTTGTTCTTCAAGGTAATCATCCCAACTTAGCATTTTTTTCTCCGGTAACGCTTTAAATGTAATGGTTTCTATATGGTTGATAAGCTATTGCTACTGGCAAGCTTCACAGTCTGGATCATCGATGGAGCAAGCCAGTGGTGCGCTTGGTTCTATCTGATTTGAAACTGCGTTTAACTGACCTTTGTTGACAGTTGATTTTTCAGTGCTGGTTGCACCCATTGCTCGTAGATAGTAAGTCGTCTTCAAGCCCTTAAGCCAGGCCATACGGTAAGTGATATCCAGCTTTTTCCCATTTGGCTCCTTAATGTATAGATTAAGCGACTGTGCTTGGTCTATCCACTTTTGGCGTCTGCTTGCTGCTTCAACAAGCCATCTAGGCTCAACTTCAAATGCGTGTGA
>JAYPYM010000130.1:4561-12741 GCA_038135915.1 Gammaproteobacteria bacterium | reverse complement strand
CACCTAGGAAACGAAATACACATTAAGTTCGATGTCAAAGGTAGAAAGATCCAGCAAATTGATCCTGATATGGGCAACTGGTTTTACACTTATTTTGCCGATGGTAATGTAAGAACACAGAAGAATGCTAAAAATCAGGTTACCGAATATGTCTACGATAAACTTGAGCGTATGGTACAAAAGCAAAATATTGAGGGCATTTCTTCTTGGATTTATGACAATTGTACCAATGGGAAAGGAAAGCTTTGCCAGAAGACTAATGGTGGTGATTATACCCAAACCTATCACTACAATTCCCTAGGACAAAATTACAAGACAGTGACCTCAATATCGGGTATGCCTAACGCTACTGCTGAAACGATATTTGATTCTTTTGGTCGTCCAGAAATCACTCTGTACCCTGGGCTTTTTAGAATAAAAAACATATATTCATCTATAGTAGGGACGCTGGATCAGATTGTAGATGACAACACTCAAGCTTCATTGTGGAAAGCTAATGAGCACAATGCTCGTGGGCAAGTGACGCAGTTTTCTCAAGGTGGCAATATCACCACTAGCCTTTGGTATGAACATAAATCTGGTCGACTAGAAGAGCAAAGAGTGTTTCAAAATGGCGCTAAGGTCTCTGAGCAGAATTATATTTGGAAAGCTAATGGAAATTTGGATAACAAAGCAGATTATTGGAGAAGCGACGCTTCTAAAACGCTGAATGAGTATTACGAATATGATGTTCTGAGAAGATTAACGGATTACTCAACTGATGTCGGTGGGAGCAGGCTGACCACTATAAACATGAATTATGACAGTATGGGTAACATCAAATTCAAAAGCGATGTTGGTACCTATCAATACGAATCATCGCGACCGCATGCTGTGACCAATATCTCAGGTATTGGAAGCGTGGCATATGACTCGAATGGAAACGTCACATCAGGGTACGGTAGAACAATATCTTACACGAGCTTTAATAAACCGAAGACTTTGTCGAAAGCTGGCGTTACAACCAACATCTCCTATGGTCCGGATAATAATCGATATAGGCGAGTGGACTCAGGCGCCACCAGTTCCACAACTTTCTATGTTGGCCCCTATGAGCAGGAAGTAAAGAATGGAAAAACTTATCACAGGCTCAGTCTCGGAAGTCACGTATTACTTGAAAAAGAAGACGGCGTACTTAATACAGTTTACAAAATAAATGACTACCTTGGATCTTTAGTTGGGACAATATCCACTCGAACAGGGGCCAAAAGAACTAATTTTGACCCATGGGGTAACCGCCGAAATTTAAATATTTACGATGTAGAAATGCTCAATATAGACTTGGTAAGTCTCATGAATCACGAGACACAAAGAGGTTTCACTGGGCACGAGCACCTTTCAGGAGTTGGCATTATCCATCAAAACGGTAGAGTGTACGACCCAGTGCTTGCTAAGTTCATGTCACCTGACCCATATATTCAAGCGCCCACAAACCTGCAGAGCCACAATAGATACTCATATGTTTGGAATAACCCAACCTCGTCTATTGATCCTTCTGGTTACTGGAGGATCTCTCTAGGCCCTCTGGGGGATATTAAAGGTGATACACCACAGTTTTTAAAGGAGTTTGAGAGTGCTATCCGTAATGGGATCATAAGCATACTGGAAGAGACTGCTGAGCTTCTTGGTGAGGATTACATTGAAGTTGGGGTGAGCACTAACGGTGAAGATGTTACTTATCACGCTGGTGAGGATTCTGGAGGACAGCTTTCATATACACCACCGAGAGAAGAAGAGCAACCAAGAAATGCCAGTGAAACTCGTATCCTCGAAGAGAGAGTGTATGCTCTTATGGAGGCTTCCATAAATGCTACTCTACGGGGGTACCCAGAAACAGATCTGGAGTACGTGGCCTACGGCATTTTTTACCATTTAGTTGGAAACAGAAACGGTGAATCAGCATTAGAAAGAGCAAGGCGATTCATCAAGCAAGGAAAAGATCAAGCTTGTACAGCAGCTGCTGCAAAAATATGCGCTTTACAAGAGGACCTTGATAAAAGGTGGTTGGAACTTGAGTTAAATCCTTTGAATTTACCATATCGCATTGGACCAGGCGAAGCACTGAGGCATTCTGTACGTGGGCACATTACTGAAATCAATCGCCAAGAAAGTATTCTGCGTCGTTGGGAAAATATTTATGACTATATGGGATGTGGAGGTGGAGATAATTGTGGACCACCAAGTGGCGGTGCGCTTAATACAGATATTTCCGTACCTGTTGTCCCACAACCAGTAAACCCAAATACTCCAAGAGTTCCCGTTAGGCCGGTCTTACCACCAATTCGTGTTCCGATTTTGGTTCCTTAAGATTTTATAACGGAGATATAAGCTAATGTCTGCACAAGAAGTTTATGAAATGCTAATTGAAGGTATTTGTGAGCATTCTTCAAGAAAATGCCGAGAAGCAATTGAGATTTTTGATTTAGAGGCAACTATTTCACCTGAAGCCATTAATTCACAGGAATACCCGGATTCTTATTTTCAACTTTTCATTAAAATTATTCAAAATGAGAAGATAAATAATTCCCCATACCTCGACGATGTTTTGGCTCTATTACCCTCTAGTAAGGAAAAGTTAAGCTCAAATCAGACTGATCAAATATTGGATGTGATTATAAAAAGCCTTAGTTCAATTTCAGATCATCAAAGTAGGTATGCTGCTATGGATACGATTGCCAGGCTATATAGAAAAAATGACTTTTTAAGCGTCCTTAAGAAAATAAAATACTTGAATCCAGATATTGAATTAAGTGAGTTTGGTCCAATGCTTAATGTAGCAATTGTTGGCGGTTTGATTAGTAAAGTGAAAGCAGAGCAGTTTTTAAAAGACTAACAATACGTTAGCATACTACATCTACATCACCTTTATGGAAAGGTTCACCAACAGCTTTGAATTCACAGCTTTTTTTGCTGTATTTGCGCAAAAATACCGTTTGGGGCAAAAATCAATACCAGCAACATCATTGCATAAGGTGCGATCTGAGAATAACCTGCAGCCAAGTACCGGGCGGCGAGGGGCTCAATAATGCCAATTAATAACCCACCGAATAATGCGCCAGGCAAAGAGCCGAAACCACCAATCACCGCTGCTGCAAAAGCTTTGATACCCAGCAGACCTGAAGATGGATCTATGGTGCCCTTCATACCAAAGAATAAACCAGCCAACACTGCTAATACCCCAGCTATCGCCCAGACCAAAGAATAGATACCACGCACAGGAATACCCATGTAGTATGCCGCCAGTTGATTTTGGGAAGCTGCTTGTATCGCTAAGCCCAACCGATGCTTTGAGAAAAACAAATATAAACCCAGGGTTAATATTATAGTTAAAACGATGGTCGCAATTTCATCGAAACCTACCACCCAATGTTCGCCCAAAGCAATAGATCGACCGGCAAGTGGATGCTCTATTGACCTTGGATCATGACCCCAAATAGCACCAGCTATGAACCTGATTACAAAGCCAAGGGCAATGGTAAGAATAATGACAGAAAACTGCGGCTGACCAAATATGGGCCTAATGAGCAGGCGATCCAATAAAAATCCAAGCAAACCCATAGAGACCATCGCAAGCATTAATCCAAGCAAAAATGGCATGCCAAACCAAGCTTCATTGACAAAGGTCAGCACTAAATAGGCACCCAACATCATCATGTCGCCCTGCGCAAAGTTCACAATCTCTGAGGATTTATATATCAGCACAAAGCCAAGCGCAACTAAGCCGTAAATACAACCATTTGCAATACCACCAATCAGTAACTGTATCAGCTCCATCATGACCCTTATTTATTTCAATATTTCAAACAAATACCAGGCTAAAAAGTTTCCACCAGGCTCACGGCTTCAGATTATATCGTCTTCGTCCATCAAATCCACTGAAATGACAAAATGTAGAATGACACATCAACCATCGCCTACCTGTACCACCAACAGAAGAAGCTCATATCAAACAGCTGGATAAAGAATTCACCACATTTTTAACTTGAATTGTACTATCTAGGTAGCACATAATGTTTTTTTATATTTATTTCTAAGATACCAAGCGGCAAATTAAGATTAAACAAGGTTACTCGATGAAGAACGGCTTTGTAGTCATCAACAACATTCGCCCAGTTACCGAGTATATTGCCAGAATGGAAGCGCTATTTTGCACTCGCCAGAAAGAAATAGACAAGGTCGATGGTTTTCGTTCTGTACGAATATTGAAACCAAGAAAAGCAGAAGAACCATATTTGGTGATCAGTGAGTGGGACAGCGAGCAGCACTATCTTGATTGGACGCAGTCCGAAGCATTCCGTATAGGCCACAAAAGAGCAATGCTAGATATGGAGAATGCTAGAAATAAAGGCGAACAAGCTCCAATGCAATCTCACTTTAGCATGTATGAGATTTTAACCGACTAGAGGAACCAAAATTAAAAAATATGGTTAAGCCTTGATTATGTTCACTTTCAGCATATATCTCCCCCTGATGCTTCCTAACAATACGAAATACCGTACCTAAACCTATCCCATACCCTGAAACAGATTTTTGTTCCTGCTGACTATGGTGATCATTTCCTTCAATTGCTCGCCTAAAAGGATCAAATATCACTTCAAGCGCCTCCTTTGGCACACCAGGACCATTATCCTGTATGAAAAAAAATTGCTCTTTTTTCGATGTCTGAACGGTGCCAAGACGCACATTAACTTGATCAATACCAAGAGTATATTTCCAACAATTTTCTAAAATATTCGTCAACAATACTCGTACAAGTGCTTTATCTGCACTGACTTGAAGCTGCTCTACTTCAGTGATTAACGTTATTTTATGAGCAGGATTTCTACTTTGAATATCACGCGCCACTTCAAGGAAGAGCTGATCCAAAAAAAAGGTTTCTCGCTTTAATTGCGCAGATTTTATTTGACCCAGCATCAATAGCGCGCCGATCATTTCAAGCATTTCTGACACGGTATAGCGAATTTTATCTATGTCGGGGCGAATACCAGCGTGCTGACCCATCAATACATTACAGAGATCATATATACCTAACAGCGGATTCCTCAAATCATGCGATACAGCGTAACTAAACTGTCTAAGATCTTGGTTCAACACCTCCAGCTGATCATTAGCTTCATTTAATAACTGATTCTTTTTGTCGACTTCTCGACGTAACCGGGTTAAATCACTATTAATCTGGCTGATCTCATTATATAGTTCATTTTCAGTAGGTTTCATACAGACCTCCTAGATACTCTGGCTATCTAAAAAGGCTCGAGCGTCCGATAAAACTTTTGAAATATCTCCTTCATACAGTTTAACACCCATCGCATTGAGCTCACTTGACCTAAGGTTAACACCATAACCACCAACCACAAACTGGCCAGGCTCATTAAGCGCGTCCTTAGCGGCTTGCATCCAGTTTTTTAGCTCAAAGTAATGCCAATCCATGGTATAGGAAAAACAAAGAATATGAGGTTGAAATGACTGAACCGAATGAATAAAGCTGGCTTTAGGCATGTTTGATCCTAGATACATCACATCCCAACCTTCCATTTCAAAAAAATCACTGACTATTCTCAAACCAATCTCATGAAGCTCGTCACCAACGCAAACTCCTAACATCCGGCCGTTATTGGATTCACTCGATGGCAGTGCAGAATAAAGACATGACATTAAATATTGAATGCAAGCTGTAACATAGTGCTCCTCGGCAACAGAGAATCGGTCTTCTTCCCAAAGATAACCCACTTCATATAGCAAGGGAGTGAAAATCTCTTGGTATATCTGTGATAGCTCTACCTCATCACTCAGCAAGCCTTGAACATAACTAAGGGCTTCACCTCTGCGGCGGCCATAAATAAGCTCGAACACCTTTAAACAATGGATATAAAAAGGTGAAGATGGCATCAGGTACTTAAAGGTATGCATAGCAGAAAAGTCTAGACTCATGCTTGCTCCAGCACCTGTTCCTCATAGGTCTGTAGTGCTGCCATATGTACAACCAGCCAGTTATAAAAAGGTTCGATTTCCTGATAATCAGCATCATCCAACATGGCTTTAAGGACTGAAAGCCAACAATCAATCTGCGCAGACCAATAAATATCCTGAAACCCATGAGCCTTATAGGTTTTCAACACCCATAAAACGGTGTTTACAAACACCTCTCCAGAATACTCCTTAAAAAGATGGGCCATAAAACGGGCATGATTACGGTGGTTATCAATCATCATGTCCACCCCATGCTCACCAACCAACTGCTCAATATCATCACGTGCAGATAAATAATTTGTTACTGATTCAGCAAGTCTATCAATATTACGTTCGTAACAGCTTTGTACTTCCGGCGAAGGTTTAACCAACCTATTAGCTGAGTTAACTAACTCGTCTCTAGTCATGATTGTACACTCCTTGTTCCGTAGTTAAATTATTCCTTTGAGCTACCATTGTGGCAATATTCTCTAGCACAGATTGAACAGTAATGGGTTTTTTCAAAAAGTGATTAGCTCCCGCACGAATAGCCTGATTCTTGATACCTTCGCCCTCCACGCTGGACATAGCAACGATGGTACATGGCGTGCCTTTTTCACTTTTCCTTATGGATTGAATCAGTGTTAAGCCAGAGATATCAGGTAGCACAATATCAATCAAATAGAAATCAAATTTGAAGCCGAAATCAATTAAGCTCTGAGCTGACCTAAAAGACCGCACTTCACCCAATTTAAGAAGGCCAAGGCTCATACGAAGCGAATCCCGAAAGACCGTACAGTCTTCGACAATAGCCACTTTTAACAACGGCCATTGTTGCACATATCTAGACTGCAAAGTTTGGCTGGTTAACAGCGCATTAATAAGATCGTCGATTCGATTTGGCGTAAAGTAATTTACAACTCCTAACTCAAAAATTTTCGCAATCAGTGCATGATCTTGCATACGATGCGCCATCTTGACCACACCATAGATATCATCACTATATTTTTTGACCTGAGCAACAAATGCTTTAACAGAATCATGGAGAGGGCTAAATGTACGAAAGTCAATAATAATAGGACCAATTTGATCTGGAAGGTTTGCAAGGCACCTTGATAGAACCTCAAAGGAATCCGTTGAGACCAATTCTATCGGAGAAATAGCAGTTTCAATTTGGTCAGATAAAAATGAATCAGCTGTCAAACAAAAAACGATGCAATGGGCTTTAAGCATACAGTTTTAACACCCTAGTCAAGCAACAAATTTAGGCACGAGAGCCTAATCCATTAATCCAAATGGTTAAACAAACTAATGCTTTAAATCTACAAACTAAGTAATTATTATTAGTGATTAACCGCCACAGCGTTTTCTCATTATATCTGAAAAAAATCCCCATTATCTAGAAATACTTTCACAATCGCTTGCTGAGCTTAACCGGAACATACTTATGATAAGGCGTTTTAGTAAAGGGGTCACAATGCGCGCTAGAGGTTAACCTATTTAAAGCAGGACCATTCGGCTTACCATCTTTGTACTGCATACCGTAACCATGCGGCAAGGTTACAACACCCTGGCGCACACTCTCATCTACAGATGCCACCACAGCAACCTCACCATTTGTTGACTGGCACATCAATTGATCTCCGGTGACAATATCTAGCTGCTCGGCATCCAATGGATGAATACGCATTGAGCCTTCCAAATCAGTTTTTCTCCACGCTGGATTTCTAAATATCTGATTCGCATTGTAACTCCTACGCTCTCCAGCCATTAGAATATATGGGTATTCATCTGTTGAAAGCTCAGATATCAAAGATGAGCTATGTAAGGCTTTTAGCTCTTCCAACACTTCTGGAATCTCCAAATGAATCCGTTTATCTTTATTTCTTATAAAACCCCACATATCTTTGAAAAGGTGCTTGCTGATCATAGTACCAGAGTGCGAAAACAATATTTGATTAAACAAGTTTGCGGCTAGCGTCAGTCGATTGCCACTAATCCCAGCGCGCTTAACAGCGCTTTTATGTTGCGCGACGTACTTCATCGACAGTGGCAGCAGCAACGCAGCGGCAGCGGCACCTGATTGCAGCTGAGGACCTAAAGTGCGATAAAGGATAGAAGGCACATAAGAAGCCCAATCCTGATGACGCTTAATAGCTCCCATGAGAGCCATTAAATATAATTGGTATTTT
>JAYPYM010000130.1:0-4551 GCA_038135915.1 Gammaproteobacteria bacterium | reverse complement strand
GGAATCGCTTCGGCACCATACCCATTTTAGTTATTAAGCGAGTATAGATTTCTGGCTCTGGGAGACTGTCACCTTTAGGTTCAACCAGAGGCTTTCTTAAGTGAAAAAAATTTTCAGGAAACTCAGCATTAAATCCCGTTGCCTCCCACTTCTCATACTGAGAAGCTGCCGGCAGTACATAATCAGCCAACCTCGCGGTTTCTGTCATCGCAACATCCACGACAACCAGAAGGTCTAGCTTTTTAAATGCCCGTTCATAGGCTGTTGAGTCAGCAAAGGTCATCACTGGATTACAACTTTCTACCCAAACCGTACGCAAGCGATCTTCACCATCATGCTCAATTTCATCGGGCAATATATTTGGCGGATACATGCCTGATATTGGCATCATTTTATGGCTGGCTGTTAATTTTAATGCACGTTTTCGTTCATCCGTATTACCAAGAATTGGCAGAAAGGACGTATGCAGATTATTACCGCCTTTTTTACCAAAATTACCCGTCACAATATATAACATTTTTTCCAGATACGCAGTCAGCCTTGAGTTTAAAGACTGCTGTAATCCAAGATCAATTCTAACACAAGCAGTTTTTGCTTTCGCAAAACCGCTTGCAACTTTTTTTAACGTCTCCAAAGATACATCGGCCTTAGCAGCAAACTCATCTATAGGCACACTTAACAGCTCTTTCTCCAAGGTTTCAAAACCAATACAATGAGCATTCAAGAATTGCTTATCATGAAGATTTTCCCGAACAATGAAGGCTAACATTGCAGATAATAGATATGCATCCGCTCCCGGCTTAATTGCTATATGGATGTCAGCCATCTTAGCGGTTTCTGATAGCCTGGGATCGACGACCACCATGGTTCGCGCTGGGTCTTTCTTAATCTCTTTAAGAATAACTCGAGCATTCGGAATACCATGTGCTTGAAATGGGTTACAACCCACAAATAGCACATAATCTGCATGCTCTACATCTTCGGTACAGTGAACGCGTTGGTCACCGAATAATCGCCCATTGACCCAAAAATCCATGGTTTTTTCTTGCGCCAAAGCTGAGTAAACAAAACGACTACCCATTGCATGACGTAACTGCTGGGCATAAGCACCACCAAGATGATTTCCTTGGCCTCCTCCTCCTACAAGTGCAAACGCATCGCCGCCAAACTGATCTCTAATACTCATTAGCCGAATGGAAATTTCACTGAGCGCTTGATCCCATCCAATCTTTTCAAAAACACCATCAGCATTTTTCTTGAGCGGATGCAAAAGTCGATCAGCATGATTTTGATAATAATCAAGTTTTGCGGCTTTCTGACAAATATAGCCTCTTGTCATGGGGTGCGCTTCGTCTCCCTTAATTTTTGAAAAATGCCCCCCTTCAACATCAACTTTGATACCACAATTTCTAGAACAGAGTATACAAGCCGTAGGCTCTCGCTGAGTATGCGTCATAGAAATTCCTTAATCGCCTATTTATTAAAATAAACCGTTACCATATCAAGCTAAATTGTCTCAAATCAATTAACACAATCAAATACATAGCTAAAAAAGCTCTCAATCAATTTTAGTGTTATGAGTTTCACCAAGCGATGGAGCAATACTATAATCTAGTTATATAACCTATTGATCCAATACTCACACCTCTGATTATTTATGACCGAAACGAACAATAAGAAGCTAAAACTGCATGTAAGCCAGTTAAAAAAAGGCATGTATGTGGCTGAATTAGACAAACCCTGGGTCAACACTACATTTTTATATCAGGGGTTTCAAATCGAAACAGATATACAAATAGAAGAATTGAAAAATGAATGTACTCACGTTTATATAGAGGTCGCAAACCAAGTTGACACTTTACCAGGCACCGAGTTTCACGACCTAAAGAACAAAGTTCACTATACAAATGCTTGCAGTGTGGAAGAAGAGTTCAAAATCGCTAAAACGAACTATAGTGAGGCGTATAGCGAAGTTAAATCAATTCTTGAATGCGCAAAACAAAAAGAAAATCTCAACATAGAGAATATACAAAAACATGTAGCCAGCTGCGCAGATAGCATCATCCGAAATCCTAACGCCTTGATGTGGCTCACAAGAATCAAACATGTTGACGAATATACAGCAGAACATTGCATGAACGTAGGCATCTTAGCAATGTCATTTGGTCGATACCTTGGCTTAAATACCGCGGAACTAGAAATTTTAGGCCAATGTGGTTTGTTGCATGATATTGGCAAAATGCAAATTAACCAAGATATCCTCAACAAACCCGGCAAACTAACAGACGACGAATTCAACCATATCAAACAGCACCCATCATTAGGCCACGAAATGATCACAGGTGAGGCTAAGCTGCAATCAAACATAAAAGAGGCTATTTTAAGTCACCATGAACGAATAGATGGTACTGGCTACCCTCACGGCATTCCAGCCAGCAACTTAAATATCTATACCCGAATCACCTCTATTGTTGACGTCTATGACGCGCTCACTAGCAATCGCTGCTACGATAAAGCACGACCTCCAAATCTGGCATTAAAAATTATTTACTTAGGAAAGGGGAAACATCTAGACGAAGCGCTGGCCTTAAAGTTCATTGAGTTTATTGGCATATACCCACCTGGCAGCCTGATAGAACTCAATTCAGGGGAAGTCGGTGTTGTACTACAGTCACCTACCGATAGAAAATTAAAGCCAAAAATTGCAATCATACTAGACAATAATAAAAAGCCTACGATACATAAAATCATTGATCTGCAAAAACACACTGGGCCTAACGACCTTGCCATTAAAACTGTGCTCTCAGAAGACGCCTATGATACAGACTTGAGTACCTATAACTTTTAAACGCCCTACACTTTAAACAGCGGTTAAGCCTGTAAGTGCTAAGCTAGCATTATCGCCAAGCCCAACGACAGGCTTTTCATTAAGCTTCTTAGATAGCTGTGCATAGTGTTCAACAAACACTCTGAATTGATGTGGAGTTAAGTGCCGAACGACCTTGTTCAATAAAATAATCAAAGCTTTCTCAACGCTCTCCACACCTAAATTCAACATGACCCTACCAATATTACCCATTTCAACCAACTCAGTGGTCTGTAGGAAGAAGTGCTGCAAAACATCTTTCATGAGCTTGATGAGAAGATCAGCCACTTCATTATGATCCAGGTCAGCCCCTGCTCGCACAGCCACTAATGCTGAGTGGATGCGCCTATCAAACTCTGGCTCCATCGGATAAAAAACATAGGCTCTATTCTCATCTAATCTTGAGCAAATCGATTGCCAATAATGTGCAACAGCATGAAGCTCTTGATTATCCCTTCTCTTGAATAGCTTGTTAGCCAGTTTCACCGCAACTTTATTGATCGTCGCTGAAGAAACATTGAGCATTTTCATTTGCATCGGGCTTAATTCAGCCAGCGCTGCAGGCTCTATCAAAAAAAAACGGGTGACATCTCTCGCTAGCCATTCAAAAATAACAACAAGCTCAGGCCCTTGTGATAATGGGGACCCTGTCTCAATCCCATAGATAAACTTCTCAACTTGCTGCTCCAGCTCTACAGAAGCAGGCATTGCTATGTAGTACACGTTTAAACACCTTGCAAAAGCTATGATTATATTAAGAATATCTAAAAGCAGGTTTATTCTACAGCTGTTAATAGCAAGGTCGCAATACTATGAAAAACAAAACATTTTCAGACAAGCTCTAAACGACCAGAATACATCCAAATGGTCGATGCTTAATCTACCAAGCGACAAATGAAGCAATAAAAGCAATTAACCTACGCAGCAGAAGATTTAGAGCGACTCCCAAACTCACGACTTAAACACTCATTGAATGCACGCACTACTCCTTGATCAAATTGAGTACCAACTTGCAGATTAATTTCTTTTGCAGCCCGCAATACCGATCGCTTGTGACACCGATCAGGGCGGGCATTCGTAATAGAGAAAAAAGCATCGCAAACAGCCATAATTTTGGCACCAATATGAATATCATTGCCCGCCAAGCGAGACGGATATCCTTGTCCATCTATCCGCTCATGATGCTGATAAACTATTTCAGCCGCCTCTCGCCAATTCCGCATTCTAACAACGATTTCATACCCGAGCTTAACATGTACACGCACCCGATCCGCTTCCACATCACTAAACTTCTGTTGCTTGTTCAATATGTGATCCGGAATAAAAATCATACCTAGATCATGCGTATATACAGCAGCCCTCAGTGTATTATCATCAACCGGGTTTGCCAGGACTTCATTCAGCCCTATGGCCATTTTCAGTATTTGTTGTGTTCTACCGTGCCAAAAGGACGCTTTTAAGTCGCAAGTTCTAGATAATACTTCAAAAAATTTCAGATCGGCTTGCATCCCACCTTCTCGATCACCATCAGCGGATTTAACACCAATCTCCTTAATAGACGCCTGCACCTGCAATACATCATTTTTTTCCTCCTCAGGCGCCGCTTCTTCTGATTCACTGCATACTATCACAGACGACTCCTCACTAATTTCTAAGCCACTCATATTTTCTACGAGATGGCTCAA
>JAYPYM010000129.1:0-12767 GCA_038135915.1 Gammaproteobacteria bacterium | reverse complement strand
AAATCGATGCCAATCATATTACGCCAACCCCAATTCGAGCTCGCCAATTAAAACTGTTGTTTGATGACCAAACAAAGAAATAATTGAATATCATACACTTAGTCCTATGTTGATAGTAAGCATAAACAACAACGGCCGCTGCGTAAAAAACAAGTTTTGAACAGGGTTGAAGAAGCAGCGATGCTTACCACGAAACAGAACTAGATAGCATGCTTCCACTAAGGTAGTATAATCCAAAGGGTGAGGCAATATAAGCAAATAATCAATTCACGCTATGCTATTACGCAGCCAAACCTTTTATGAATACGATAATGATAAAATACTTATAAATCAGTAGAATAAAAATTATAACATGCCAAAAATACATCCTAAAAGAGCCAGCGAGCACCCTGATAATGGCCACCAGAAAAGGGCAAAATCAAACGAGCATCTAGCACTTGATAGCTTAACTGATTCAGAAAAAGTCAGAATAAACGCAGCCACTACAATTCAAAAGTATGCCAGAGGTATGAGGGCCCCCGGAGTCGGATTAAAAGGATTTAAAACCCTTGTTAAGGATTTTAAATCAGGTGATTATGGCACGATTGATACGATAGAAAAAAATAGAAAGGAATATATTAGAAAGAGAGCGACAGTGAATCATGCAGGCATTATTAGAGAAAAAAGAATTCTAACCCACTTAAAACGCCATCAAAATATTGTAGATTTCATTGGCATTGAATCTTCAAGTGCAGGCAACCGACATATTCAAGATAGTGATATATGCGATGTCTTAACAAAATACGGCCTTAACAGAGACATTGAAAACCTTTCAAGATTCTTTCTTGACCCAGCAATCACCCTTTCTGAAACTTATCAAAATGACAGAATATTGATAGAACAACTTCTTATTGATAAGAATCAGATGAACTTACCTATCATTATGGAAAAATGCATCATTGATCTTGAAGAATATTTCGAGCTGCCCAGTTTTATCGAACACCCTCAAAAAGAACAAATATTTCTCACACTTTTACACGAAGCTTTCAATGCATTGCTGTTTTTAATCGATCAAAGCGTATCTCATAATGATTTCTCACTTGAACACTTGATGATCGGTGCAGATGGTCACTTGAAAGTAATCGATTTTGGTTCAGCTATTTTTTTAGAAAGAGATCGATTAACTTCAAACCTTGGAGAAGACGATGATCTAAACACTTTATTATTAGAGATCAAGTCACAAGCTCAAGTGCACTTATCTCAAGAAAAATTTACATTATTAAATACTTATATTAACCAGTTACTAACCCCAACACCCAGCGATACCCAAGGAGAAAAGATAAGGCTTTTAACTGAAATTGCAAACAGAAATAATCCTCTATGGAGGGCCAGGACACATACGACACTATTGTTGACACCGGACCAGATTAGACAACATACAACTGACATACTAGCAAGAGACTAGAATTAACAATATTCTGCAAACGACTGTAACCGATTCAACCAAAGATTCCCCTACCTATTGGCTTGAATGAAGCCCTTATTGACATGGTTTTATTTCAATATATTTAATACTGAAGCGTCAGCCTTGCCCCATAACTATAATCATTATCTGAATCAGAATCAGATAGCTCATCCGAATAGTATAGTTGTATTCCATAATGCTCAGTTAGATAGTGACCTATGCCAAGCGAGTAGGTGCTATCGGAAAAATTATCTCCTTTATCATATTGAGCACTGATTGAGTTTCGTTTGTTTAAATAGAAAGTAACATTCGCGATCCAAAAGTCAGCTAATATTTCTGAAGGGTTGTCTGCGTAAGACAAAACGAGTGAGAGGTATCTCTGGTGACTAAGATATCTATAGTATTTTGAATAAATACTATAACTGTCAAAATCATCAGGTGTAAAATACCTAAATCCAATATAATCCTTTTCATTAATTTGGTAGTTGTAGTCCACAGTAAAACTGTATGAGGTGTTAATATTTTCAGATTTGAACGCTCTAGTAGTAACTAAGAGATGGTTTGATAAATAATAGCCTAAGCTTATATTGTAGGCCCATCGATCATCGTCAACATGATCTGGCGCATCAAACTTATCATAATAGTATTGACCCTGTAACAGAAAGTTTTTCGCGATGAAATCCCCTCCAACACTTACATTTTTTGATCCTCCGCTTTTGTTCGCACTAAAGTAAATATTTGAAATTTGGTTAATGAATGAAAATTCATTAAGTGGGCCAAGCGTACGCCTATCATGAAAAAAATAGGTCGATTCAAGACTCTGGATATGTGAGCCTACACCTGAGCTATCGCTGTGAGATATGCCTGTGAAAGACTGATAGCTTTCTGTCAACGCTCGATTTGATACTGATATGAGCAGGATCAAAAAAAATATATTGTTATACCGCTTCGTCAAGTTAAACATTTTATCCACATCAATAGCCGAGGCGTTAGACATCCCAATTTACTGCGGCATACCTTTCGAGAACCATACTTCAAAATGCATTGGCCGAATATTGTTAGAATCTTCATAACCACCAATATACCTTAAAGCTACATCATAGCCTTGATCAACCATGAACTGGTGAATCTCCTTTGCTTTTGCTGATTCAGCCTTTTTAAAATATCTAAACTGCGATTGGTTTGGTGATTTTGACCCAACACGCTCTATGCCCGGCACATTCCATTCATTCTTCTCTAATAGCTCTTCTAATTTCTTTGCGATATCTCTTTCACTACTCCCATTGACATGTATATAGACCCTTGGCTGCAGCTGTGTTATCGCTTTAGCTTCAAACCCAATATTGGTTGCTACTTCTCTTGTCACTGAATTTTCAGGCTCCGTTTCAGCTACAGCTAAAGCCAACTTTTCTGCTAAATCTGGGTCTAGCGCCCTTAACATTTTTATTGCCAACAGACGTTGTCCAGCATCATCATGCGTAATTTTTTCTGCAAATATCTCAAGTATCTTAACTTGACGATCCGAATTCGCCTTAGCAACTGCATTAGCTTCTTGCTGATGTGTGATGAAATAAGTACCTAAGCTACCAACAGCCGCAACCACCAGAGGCATGATAAATATTTCAATCCAACTTTTTTGTTTGTCTTTTTCTTCAGACATTTTTATTACCTTTCACAGGGATATTAGCCATTTGCTCGATAAACACGAGATACTAGAGATGCGTTACGCCAACTATTGAAATCCCGACCACAAACTAAGACCGAGCTCAGATTAACCCGATTCACTCAACATTGTTTCACCAAACAAAAGATAAAACACCACAAGAAATGCTAAGAAAGCAAAAAAATGCACAATACCGTAATCACCCAACTCTTCTTTGATGATAAATCTCCAAACCCAACCAAGCAAAGAAGGGAAAAAGCCTGGAAAAATAATCGCTATCAATGCGAAGCTCCCTAATATCGCGACAAAACCCTTCATGCCAATGTATTCATTAACATCCGCGATATACAGAGCAGTTTCAGTCGAAATCTGAAACCAAAGTATTGCTGCAGTTGGGGCAGCAAATACCAGCCCAGCAAGCAAGGAGTAAAACCTGTCGGATAAGCTATAGTCCGTTAGCTTTCTTCTTTTCCCTAGTTTTTTGCGGGAACTCATAGCGTATCTTTTCTCAACCTATTCAAGGATAAACAATTAGCGATGCAAATGCCAGACTGAATAAGAGCCAACCTGAAACCAGAAATATTGTTTTATAATCGTGGCTATGTAGGACAAGCCCACCCCCTATTTCACTAATAGTGGCGTCTAACACATGGCGAAACATCACAAAACAAAACCCTAAGGATGGGAATACCGACAACATAAACTGAAGCCCTGCATAATGATGCCTTTGATCCAAAGCTTCAGCAATATCAGGGTTAATAAATAGCGGAAAGTTAATGAGTATTACATAAGCGACAAACAGCACAAATATGACCAGCCGATCTAGAGAACCCTGCTTGCCACGAATAAGATCAAGCGGATGCCCCCAGCCGGATAGATGAGATTTAATCAGCACATAAAAGGGGATGATAGAAAAAATTAAGAGCATAAACGCTGTTCGATTCATCCTAAGCTTCCACCAACACTAAGCAATTAAAGTGGCTTCTATAAAAAACCAACATGTGCTAGCTAGAAAATTCCAATATGTTTCGCTATGCGATTGCAGTTGCTTTTGCTAAACCACTGATAAACTGGGTCAGCTTATCTACGGTTTTAGAGGTTTTCTTTATCAATTGTTCGATCTTATCAACGTCTTTCTTTGCTTCCTTCGCATCAGTGGTGAGATCTTCAAGCGCTGTAATCGCAGATTTGAAGGCTACGGACTCTTTGCTTAATGCTCTGCGTGACAATTTGACACGCTGGCTAAGCAAGGTTGACATCTGCTCGGAAATATCGGATTGTAATTCAACGCTTGTTGTCTCAGTTAATTTTTTCGCAAGTGCCTTATAGGCGATTGAGATTGCTTTATCCAATGCTTTTTCTTGCGGGGTCATGATTGCCTCCTTCTCACTAGGATGTTGATGCATGTCTTAAACCATTAGGCCTCATTTGATGGCTCTAGCTCTTTATCCTTACAAATAGGTTCTCCTGCCGAGTTAAATCCCACTTCATCACAGGTAATAATTGCTTCTTTAAACTCATCAAAACGCTTGCGCTTATCCTGCAAATTTTTTACGGCATCCACTATTTCTTCAGAAGAAAATTGATCATTAGATACAGCGAGGGCAATTTTCTCATGCTCACTTGCAATCGATCGAAGTGACACTTTCAAATGATTAAACTTTTTCGAATTCACCACATGGGCTTGAGTTTGCTTCCAAAGCGTTAGCAAATCTTCGAACTGTTTATCCGGTTTGGCAGTATACTCTCCCCGAGCGACGCGATTATTATAATCCATGATGCGCCGATTAAGCGCAGCATAGGAATAGTCGTTTAAATGCATTTCATAGTTAAGCGCATCCAATTGAGTCACTACAACATCTACCAATTGAGTGATGTGAGGATTGGCATCCGTAATAATTTTCTTCAGTGCTTTTTTACGTTTGCTGTCCGCTAACTCTGAACCGATGAGATCAATCGTTGCTGCAATCGAACCCAATTTTTTCTTATCAAAATACGGCTTATAGTCAGCACCTTTAAGATCCTTTAAAGAAGCTTCCATTTCCGATAACGAACCCACCATCTCAACAGAAGCATCGCTAATATCTTGACGTTGACCAGCCTGAGCAAGCGCTTTTATCGCAGTCGCATAATCATTCAAAGACTTATTGGCACGATAAATTGAAAGTTTTTTCTTAGCATCAGACCCGTACACATTTTCGATAGCCGCTAACTCATCCAAAGATAAGAGTCTTTGATCTGCTGGGTTCGTTGTTTTAAAGTGGGTGGTCTTCAAGGTTTGCAACTGCTCGTTAATAGTCACTGAATTATACTCTTCAATGACTTGATCAGTGGCATCTGTCAACTTCGCCGTACTTTCTGCAAAATTTTCAATCTGAGTCAGGGGTGTACTGGTGCAACCACTAATTGCAAAGACGATCACCATGGAAAAGGTAGCTCGAAATTTCATCATCATTCTTCCTTAAATTGATGTGATTCGTGACTGAGCTTTCATTGTCCACAAATTTCAAAATCAATGCAAGTATCTCAGTTAACACCAAGCAATTTCACACAGTTAATTCATAGGCACAATAATGAGCGCACCAGTATTAACTGTGAGATCTAGCGGCTACCCTTTAAATTGGCTTGAAGAAGAACTCCCCAGCTTCATGACCTGCATGCTTAATAGGCGCATAGTCTGGAGATTGCGGCAACCCTTGCTGGTTTGGGTTGGCATTCATACGTTTTAAAATAGACAGATAAAGCGCATAACCCTCTAATAACTGATCATTAGATTTTAAAGAAGCTAAGAAAGCTTTTGCAAATACAGAGTGCTCTCCACCACCGCCATCACGTACGGGTGAAACACCCCCAGCGGTTAAAACCGTCCGAGCTTTTGCTTTGGCCATTACTTTTACCCAATGATCCTTTGCTGCAGGATTTAGCAGAACATCAGGGCGCGCCATAGATGCGGTAGATAATGTTCCAGCATAGCAAGAATCAGCAATAACCATGACATGTTTAGCCGACATGGTATTAATCGCGTCACTAATAGAAACGTTTGAAAT
This sequence comes from Gammaproteobacteria bacterium, assembly GCA_038135915.1. Classification (GTDB taxonomy): domain Bacteria; phylum Pseudomonadota; class Gammaproteobacteria; order Pseudomonadales; family UBA6940; genus JAYPYM01. The sequence continues at coordinate 6,613 of JAYPYM010000129.1, read as the reverse complement.
CCAATTCGCTGTGCTTGAGGCTTCTGCATCTACAGGCAACCAATAACCACGATCATTGATTTCATCTAGTTCGCCGTGACCAGCATAATAAATCAGGAGGTTATCTTGCGCTGTCAGTTGATCTCTGTATTGATTGAGCGCAGAGAGTATCTGGTAGCGTGTTGCGTTCTCCAGCAGTTTCACTTCAAAGCCATACTTGCTAGATAATAAGTGCGCAGCTTTTATAGCGTCATTTCTAGCGGTAATCAAATCTGGAAAATCATTATAATTGTTATTGCCAATCACTAAAGCATAATATCGGCCCATGTTTAGCTTAGTGTGATTCGTTTGTGATTCACTAGCAGTCTGGAGTAAGTTTGCGGCCTGTTTAGCGACAAAGGTAAACTCGAAAGAAACTCGCTCTCCACGTTTATCAATCGCCGTCACCTCTACTGGTGTTCGGGCCCCTTTAATGGGAATGTGTGCCCAAAATAAACTTTGTTGATCAAGTGTTTGCTGCTGATTATTGACCAAAAGCCGAAGCAAGCCAGCTGGCGCAGTCACTTTGCCAATAATCTCTCTTGATTCTGTTGCCGACCTTAGTCTAACTGTTGGGCCACTTCTATTCAGCGTCATCGCAGGTTCAATAATTTGAATTTTTGGTAACGTCAAATCTTCGCTTTTCGCTGGTTGATGTTGCAACCCATCTAAGGCCTCATTATATCGACCAACTTGTGAATAAAGCTCACTCACCGCGCTTTCATGTTTCAACAGATCTTTTTGTTTCTGATCAAGCTGCTGTTGGATTTTTTTCAGGGTTGGCTGTTCTTTAACGGGCTTGCTAGCTAAATCATTTTCTTCTGTAAAATCTGGGTCCAATAACAATGCTTTTGCTGCCGACAACGATTCATTCAATATGGTAATTTCGTCACTTAAATGTTCGCTTTTAAGTTGATTATTATTCAATGCTTGTTTGGTCTCGATCAGCTTTTGTTCTATATGCTGCCTTTCTCTTTGCTGCAATGCCAGCTGATCTTTGAGCACTTCATACTCACCTAACTTTACGTGCGTTGCCTCAATACTGGATAAGTATTCTAGTGAGTCACCTTCTAGCCCAGCAGCTCGGCGATAATAATTTAACGCTTTTTTCAAATCACGAGGAACACCCAAGCCTTTTTCATATAAGTTGCCAATATTAATCTGGGCACGCGCATCGTTTTGATCAGCAGCCTTTTTAAACCAAAACGCTGCCTGCTCATAGTCAGGCAGAATCCCTAAGCCACGCTCAAATATTTCTCCAACATAATTCTGTGCCTCGGGATCTCCTGTTTCCGCTAAGGGTAGCCATACCTTCAAGGAAGTCGAGAAATTAGCTCGATCATAAGCCACATACTCCCCCCCTCTAATCCGACAGTTTAATGCTGTCGTCTTAACGGGCCTACGAGCTGTTAAATATTGCGCTTCAGAGCCGAGCTGCCTAATTTGCCCCGGCAACAGACAGTCTACAATCAAGAGGTCATCGGAATCTAAGGGTTCCTTCGAATTTGCTTTTGAATACTTAGGCTGCCCCTGATGCGCACAGGATACCAATAGGACAGATAACAAAACAAAAGCACATGCAATCAGGCTACGCATTCAATGAACCTTTTTTTCTGGTATGCCAAACTATACCAAGCATACTGGTTTTGATGATCAAAACCAGTGATTAATCGAAGTTTATTTTGTGATATTATTCACATGATTAAGGGCTTGATTTTTCAAACAACCCCTTGAAGGCACCCTTTTCTCGCAAACCGTCCAGATCTAGCTTACCTTTTAACTCGCTTCTCAATTTCTCTTTTTCTTTTTGAATGCTCTCTTTTGCTTTGTTTTTAAAAGCTTCAAGCTCTTTCTGAAGCCCTTCTTTCTGGACCGCAGTCTTAACTTGCTCTATTAACCCATTCATCATGAGATGAGCCAACTCCTCAGGTGTTGCGCCATTTGGTGCACCTAACTGATTCAACTCAATACTAGGCAAAGTTAATGTATACTCTTTGTTAAGCGGTACCAATTTTGCGCTGATGTCAGCATCTAAAAATTTAAGGCGCTGGATGATCAGCTTGATAGGCTCACCGGCTGCTTCTTGATCTGTGGTATCAGGCTCAGTTCGGCCTTCAGTACGGTTAGAGGTTAATGCAGCCATTTTTTTCTTCAGCTCATTCAAATTCAATTGATTATCTTTATTCATCTCTACAAACACCTTCGGAGAGAGAATCTGAATATCATTGATGACAACCACCTCTTCGGTCACGCTTTCAAAATCTATTTGAGTACTAATTTCACCCAAGTAAAAGACGTGAGGTTCACTGAACCCAGGTGGGTTGTGTACGCTCAGCCCATAAATACCACCTGAACCTTTTTTTAAGCTGATGTCCACTTTCTCTACTTTAACCTGGGTGTTAGTAGCATTTGTACCACCCTCTTCAATGGCAGCCTTCACAAGACTGTCTAAGTTATGAATGAAATAATAGAAGGACACGCCAATCACAACCGCTAAAACGGCTATCGTAATCATCAACTTTTTCATAGCTACTCCGCTGAGTGTTTTTATTGAAGACTTCTTTTTACATCTGTCTAAAAATTAATGCAATAACAAGGCTGGTAAAACAAGAACCCTATTCGTGTATATAATTAAAAAAAGCTCACTCCCAACAAGGAAAAGAAGGCTTAAAGCCATTACACTTAACCTTTCGACGGAAAGATCGATCTTAACTTTGGAGCACTGAATTTTGAGATTATTAGTTTATTTTTTCTGTGTTTACTTAATTGTCAATACTACCTCTGCCGAAGAAAATACTAAACAGATCATTGCAGGGGCTGGCCCTTCTACAAATATTGTCCAACATTTCGCTAAGCAACTCGCTAACACCGAAACTGGAAAACATTATGACTTCGTAGTACCGAAGATGTCCGCTAAACATAAAGGAGGCATTAATAGCGTCCTCAAAACTCGGAATATTTTCGGCAGAACCGGTCGACCACTATCAGACGAAGAAAAATCTCTTGGTGTCAGTGAGATCATCATCGGTCAGGTCAAAATTGCTTTTGTCGCTGGCCCTGAAATTAATCCGAAACCAATCACAAAAACACAAATATGCGATATATTCCAAGGCAAGCTCACCAGTTGGGCATCTATATCAGGGAATAACGACTCAATTAACGTGTTCACCAGAGAACCAACAGAAGCACTGTTACTCACTTTAAAATCAGAACTACCCTGTATGACAACTATTAGACCGGATGCAAGAGTATTCAAAAAAGATCACCAACAATGGATCGCTATGATGAAAACAAAGCATGGGAGACAAGCAATTGGATTTGGCGCAAAAAACTATTATCCAAAAGACAGAATTATACCAATCAGCGACTTTGAAGCAGGTGTGCCATTAGGCCTGGTATACAAATCGGCTAATGCAAAACACCCATTAGTATTAACTGCAAAAAAACTAGCTGAGAGCAATGATTGGAAAAAGATCGCCTACAGTGAGTAACAAGAATACAGCAGTCACAAGCACCGATTTACACATCGAATTTCAATAGGTTTGAAGTACATGCTATTCAGATGGCGCACCACGCTTCAGCCAATAGCCTGGCCCATAATCCAATCTCAACTCTTCACCAAGTAGAATTTTTCGGTTAGAGACCACCAATAATCTGAAAAGCGAACCATCATAAGCGACTTTCATCCGCGTATTAGGTTGATCGCTATGATTAATGAACCGAGTGATATTACCATAATTCAAGGCATCAATGGTCAATTTTGTACCATGTAGCGTAGGCATCGGGTAATTCATCATATACCGACTATCGGCGCCATAGGATAAAAAATGTAGCACCGAAAACTTCCCCACATATTCGTCAATCAGCGTATCATTTTCGATATTATCCAAAGCCACAACACCATAGCCAACACGTTCACCCAAATGTTTAACACAACACTGTTCTGCTCCAATCGCTTCATTAAAATACAGATACTTAAACGCATTTTCATTGCAAATGTGTTTAAACCAGAGCAAACGAAACAATAATCTTAAATAGAGGATAATGGCTTTCATGTGCCATTTCTTATGAAAAAGATTGCGATCTATTAAGTGAAAACCAAAACGTTGGTAACAGGCCTGCGCGTCCAGGCTCTCTACATTAGACTCGGCATCACACACCTTAAGGTGGGGTAGTTTTGCTTTGAAAGCTAATGCCCCTTGTTGATCATTAAGGCTTTTACACCAATCAAGCGCTGTTAAGCCATAGTAATCCCGCTCGTCACTCAAGTAGTATTCGCCTCATGACAGTAATTTAGTTTACGACGTTTTTTGCCCATTCAAGTACTTCGTCATCTGGCGATCAAAAGCATCAGAAAACTGCTGTATATCTCGCTGACTGAGCGGCGCTGAGCCGCCCGTTTGCACGCCGCTAGATCGCATTGTGTCCATAAAATCTCGGATGTTCAATCTCTCACCTATATTTTCAGCGGTTAATAGCTCACCTTTTGTGTTAATGGCCAAACAACCTTTAGCAATACAGTCAGAAGCCAAGGGAATGTCATTGGTAATGACGAGATCACCTGGGTCTGCCGACTCAAGAATATACTTATCTGCCTCATCAAAGCCTGCCGTTACTTTCTTAAATCTAACATGACGAATCTTGGGTATTTTTATCAAGGTATTGGCAACCAAAACAGTTTGAATACCAGTCCTCTTTGCTGCTCGAAACATAATCTCTTTTAGCGCCACTGGACAAGCATCAGCATCGACCCAAATATTCATTCTTTATATTCCCAGTTTATCTCATGTTTACATTCATTTAATTCGTACTTTTTTGCTTGATTAGCCTGTTTCTTTGGGCGGATCAAGTGAGCGACTTAACACCAGTTTCGAACATTTCCAGAGCATATAGATAATAGCGACAGGGAAAACAAAGGTGTAAAGAAAAAACACGACTAATAATTCAATAGCATCTTTAGTCGTCTCTTTTAAGGCTTCTGAGTATTGGTTTAATTGAACAGCTGCGGCAGCCTTACTTTTTGTGGTTTCAGCCCAATCTTTTAATTTTTCCCAAGAACTTTTTGCAGATGCATGTTGAGACATATTGACGCCATGTTCAGTATTCAGTGAGCGAACACGCTCAGATGCTTGCGTAATCCCCATTTCTGCAGCCACATAGCGGTTTTCCAAAAAGCTAGCATATGCCCACTCAGAACCAATGATAACAATGGGCACAATAAAACGAACTATGGCCAAAATAAAGAAAAGTCGCCAAAGGAAGTACCTTATGCGGGCAACCAGCTGATTTGAAATACATTGAAGCAACACCAAGAGGACGCCCAATACAGCAAGAAATAGGGTATAAGGCATCCAACCAGATATTTCCAACAACACTCTCTGACTGCCCAATGCAACTGAACTCACTAGCATAAACCCGGAAAAGCGTTCCACTAAATCGTTGACCGGGTCTAATACCTCCCCTGGCGCTAAAGCCACTCCCATCCCAAAGGGGGATACGCTGACTTCAGTGCCCTGAGCCGCAGAAATGACTGCATTTAAGCCTCTAGCCGCAGCAAAGGCAACCAAGGCACGTTTTAATGCAGCGTCAACAGATGCTTCAGCCTTAATATCGACTACACCAGTAAATGCCACCAAAGAGAATAACGTGATCACAAACAGAGATAAAAGAAAACCTTTCGTTGCCCTAACCTTCATTGATGCTTCCTCAAACCAAATAGACAATCATCACTTTGACATAAATGCCACCAATTATAGCTAAGCAATATCTTTATTGGTCAAATATTTTTCAGAAATAAAGAAATTTCTACATATTTCCAATCGATTCTTCAAAGTTCTTAAATCTGGGTCTATATTTTTTTCTTATCTGTACTAAAGATATGTTGAAACATGTGCTTATTCCACTTGCTTATTTAAACCAGAAAGAATCTAAACATGAAAATATTATCTCCAGTATTACTGCTTTTCCTAATATCCAGTCATGCTAATGCCGGTATCATAACCGAATCTAAGAATGCTGCAAAAGCAATCACTCAGGCTACGCCCATTGTGAGCGAAGCTGCTCAGACTGCAGCGGATACCTTAAGGCATGTATCGAAGGAAGGGACGAAAACAGCTAAGGAAATCAATAAAGCCGCATCTGGTGTTAACAGTGCAGCGCTTGGTGTCCATAAAGCATCGCACGGTATCAATAAGGCAGCCATTGGGATCAATACCGCTGCTAACGGTGTGAGCAAGGCTGCCATCGGCATTAACACGGCAGCAGAGGGGATTCATCAAGCCGCGAATGGCGTACAGTCAGCAACACAAGATATTCAAACCGCATCACTTGGTGTTCACCAAGCCGCAACAGGTGTCAATCAAGTATCACTCTCTATCACAGAAATGATGCCAACTATCGATAAGTTATTACAGCTCACTGTGAATGTTCTGATTATCATGATGATTGCTGCACTCATTATCACTGCCACTTTCATGATGATTGGCTTTCAGGTGTCTAGAATCACCAGTAGCTTTGAATCTACCACCAAATCACTCAATGACTTAATACATAAAGAGTCAAAGATTTTTGAGGATGTAAAGGAAATCGCCCACGT
>JAYPYM010000128.1:0-12821 GCA_038135915.1 Gammaproteobacteria bacterium | reverse complement strand
ATTTAGACACGGGCGCATATCCTGCAGGCGTTGAATTCCCATTATTTGGCGGAATTGAAAATCATTTTGTAGATTACAACTCAAATAGTGATCTATTTACTTTGATTTCTATAGATGAATCACTTCAAGCAAATAAAGTTGTATTTGATTCGTCTCGTTATGAGCAAAGAAGAAGCAAGCTTCATCTTGATCCAGAATTAAACATAGTAAAAGCGATACGAGATTTGAACGGGAACATTTTGATCGTAGCTAAGAAGCAAGCGGGTTTAGAAAGTCCGGAAAACTTGATCATGGGCATTGATGATCAAGGGCGTGCCCCGTCGTTGGAACATTAGGCGGTATAGGGGTAAGGCTCTGCTTGTGATACATGCTTACCTCAACTATACATTTCCTTCAGGCAGATTTTCTAGTTTAGATAAGTCTAAGGTTGGTGTTTTTGTGCTATAGGAATGAGTGTGTCTGTTACTAATGTGAGAGGCTTGTAAGCCTCTTCACTCCTTTCTATTACATCAACTGCTTCATTTGTCGGTAATGAATGATCTGTATCATTGTTCTCTGGTGGATGAAGCTCATGTCTCAAAGGTATAGGGTGCAGAGCTTGAGCACTTTTCATTCGTAGGAGATGAATATACTGTTTATAGTATTGTATATTCGAAATTAAATCATTGAGTTTGTCAGGCTTACCAAGCTTTTTAGTTTTCTAGGTTCATCGATTCTGCAGACAGTTCGTTGTAGGTCAGGGAAATGATGCATATTTCCATGACGATAATAAACAAACTAAGAATCCACATCGAGTATGTATAGATTAGCGAATCAAAGTCAGGAAGAAGATCTAGAAGAAAGGAGGTGATAATCGGTATGAAGCCGATGAGGAATGTTACACTCCAGGCATTGTGTTGAGTAGCTTTCCAAGACCATCTTAAACCCAAACCTTGCTTTCCTATAGAGGCAGCGGGGAAAGACAGAGAAAAACGTGATAAGAAATATACGAACGGAATGGTTGCTAGGGTGTCCGTCAATTTTTCTGGTATGCCCATACTTTCTAAGAAGGTAGTCATCATTATAAAGGGTATGCTAAATAGTATGGCTACTAAGCTGGCTTTAAGATAATTTGCTACATACCGAAATTCTTCAAAGCCAAAACGGTATAGACTGTAACGCTTAACCTGTCTAGCAGGCAGTAAAAATGTTCGATGCAACCCTGTTATTGCCATGATTGAACATATGAAGAATGCCAAGAGTACTATAAATCCAGAGGCATCAAAGTCATCTAGTTGTTTGGCGAGCCACTCTTGGTTCCAACAGGTGTACAGAATGACAATCAACAAGGGTAATCCCAAAAGGGCTACTCTTTTTATTTTTGATATTGACAGCAAAAGCGCCGCAACCAGGATGTTAGGAATACTAATAGTATGGCTCATAGAGTAGGCTAATCGTGTTTATCTTAAGTTGTCATTCGCAGGCAGGCTGTAACTGCCTTGGCTAATATTGTTCCAGATTAAAGCAATTGACATAATATGTCGCCATGTGTTTTGTTAAATTTTGAAACAGTTGAGAATGATTTAGCGACATACCCCAAAGTAGATCTATCAAAGTGGCTTGGCGATGATTTGCTTGAATAACCTTTTTATAACACTCTCAATACAAAGCTATTAGAAGAGATCAGACAACACGAAATTTAACCTATCAGATAATTTGAGCGCCTTGCGATGGTGCAAAATTCACTTTGCTCGCAAATATCATTGACAGGTAGGGTGAACCTATTGAGAATGAGCGCGTGCAATTAAGAACCCAGAAGATCTTCTGGTATGCCTTATACACAAGAGTCTCTCACCACCTAATATCAGTGTTCAGTTTGTATTGGAGGCACCGATACCCATGTTAAGTTTTGCTAAAGTTGCTGTTTCTACCTTATTTTTCGCCAATCAATCGCCAAAAGTGACCGGTTTCCAACCTACCAAAACGCGAGCTGATCACCCTAGCTTTGCAGGGCATCAAGAAAAACCCGATTTAAGGCTACACAGCACTGCTGATAATGATGATTTTCTTGCAGATCCAGTCACTGACACTTCAGTTGAGATTGCTGATCTTATGTCTCGCTTAGGGCGTGACGCGGCAGAGCTAGAGAGAATACCGGGTTATATTCCAGTTAACCTTGCAGGCATAGAGGCGACAAACCAACGATTGTTTTATCAACGTGCTCGCGTCACTCCGCTAGACACCGACGAAAAGGCCTTATCAGAAAAACTTAATGCCGCAAAAAAAATTCACCAACGCGTTAATAAGATGATGAGTGAAACTTTTAATCAAGTCATCGCTGACATATATGATGCTGAACAAGGTGAACGAGAGATCAGCATTCAAGAGTGGCTCAACCAAGCGGCAAATAACCATGACGGAATTAGAGTAAAAGATATTATAAAACTGGCGTGTCATCCTTCCAGCTCTCATTCCTTTGGTCCAGCTGATATGATGTGTCAGTTCTTAGACTCATTCAATGCGCAGCAACTCGATCAAGTAACTCGAGTTAGTGTAAAAGCCTATGGGTCGCTAGGTGCGACAGGTAAAGGGCATGAACTTGATAAGGCTGTACTATCCGCTATGCGAGGTATCGACCCTAGAAAAGCGTCACCAGATGATAATCAAATGTATCCGGAAATGGAGTCCATGCTGAATGATGGATATGCGATGCTGTTAGTGGGTGGTCAATTAAAGCAAGTAGATACGACCATTGAATTTCTTGCCGACGAGCAACTATCGATTATTGAGGGTGAAGCACTGAGCTATGAAAACGGACTGGAAATCACGATAGACTTTGCTGATGGTCAAAGTAAGAACTTCAGGGGCTATTCAGTGGGTGGCGGTAACACGAAAGATGCACCTAGATTATTGTCGCTGATTAAACAATTATCCAATGTTGGGTCAGAAAACCAGATGAACACCCATCGTGGTCTTGCAAACTTACTCATGGATGGAATGAGGATACCTGAGCTGGTAGCCAATAATGAAATGCTAATGCATGGTACGCCCTTATCTGCATTGGAAGATTACTTCAATGAAATATCAGAGCAAATGAAAATTAATATTGAAGCTGCTTCTGAATTACCAGAAGGTCTGCTAAAAACTGGTTTTGACTACCAGGTGTCTAACTTAGGCAAACACTTAAACAGTCAGTGGCGTACGATGGATGTGAACGCACGTCTTGACTGGCTGGCGATCGTCTCTAGTCAAGCGAATCTTGCGGCAGCTTCCTTAATGGGGCAGACCAATGAGAATCTGCCAAGCGATATTCGAACCATTATCGGTGCCACCGCAGGGTCCTCTGGCGTTATTCCTGGTATCTATGCAATCTATGCCATGCTGCTCAAGCCAGAGGGATGGGATGGCAGCATCTCAGATTTGTTTGATGAGATCACCCAAGAACAAAAAAATAACTTTTGGTTTACTTGTATTGCCATGTTGAACATTTCCCTCAAAGAAGGTGTAGCCGCTGCGACGGGTGGTTGTCAAAATGAGGTGGGGGAATCAGCGAGAGCAGGTACCATTGCATTGGTGTATGGGCTTTTGAAGGCATTTTATCCTGATATGCCAGAAAATATTGTGCTTCAACGCGCCTTCTACGCAGGTGTAATGAGTGCCTACGATAACTTGAATGAAACCTGTATTCCTTATAAAGGTGCTGTTAGCACGCCCTGCGATCATAATAATTTACGAGGTGTAGCGGGCGCTTTGTTCATCGCGCTAGCGATGACATCTGAAGACATTGACCCATCGGTATTGCTTGACACTAGTTCACCCTTGCCTTCACTGGAAGTGATTATTGATGGACTTGATGCACACCAAATGATTCGTGGGCGTTTAGGCGATGAGATGCCGAACACATGTAAGGAGACTTCAACCAGTTCACTCAATCTAAATAAGGTAGTGAGTTGCTCATCAGCTAATCCACAAATTGATGACGAATCTGATTGTGACACCTGTATGAGGCAGGCGCCTGTAATCGAAAACTAGAGGGGTATGAAGGCCTATTTTTCTTTGAACGATATTTTTCAGGCCTTTCTGTGACAGGCGAATTGATCGAAATGGATGATTTCATTTCAATTTTTAACATTGTCAACTCGCTATAAGAAAGGCCAATGCTAATCTAAAAATATACTGAAATGGAAATTTTTTTAGGTTGCTCATATGAGTCTTACACCTGACTTGAAACAAGAATTAATGGATAGTTTTGAAGACCTCTATGATGAGGTGGAAATTTGTTTAAACCGTTTGCAAGGAAACCAATGTTCGGAACAAGTAAATAGCCTATTTCGTGCAATGCATACCATTAAAGGCAATGCTGGAATATTCCAAATCTCTCCTATTGTTGATTTTGCACACACGCTAGAAGAAGTGGCTTCATCTATTAGAAAAAACAGCTACCTACCCAGTGCTGCTGTCTGTGATGCAATACGCCTTGGTATGGATAGGTTAAGAGATATCCACGAGAGAGAGCTTGTTGGTAAGCAGTATAACCAGCTAATGGAAGATGAGCTAATGGCTATGTTCCACAAGTTATCTGAGTCAACTCAGGATACAGCTGAAATCTGTTCAAATGATATTATCAATCTCGTTAGTCATGGGGTTTTGCCTAATTCCGGTTGTAGCCACCGACCAACAAAAATTGATTCATCTGATATAACCCTTAAAAAGGGTGTTCACCATGATGACCTCTTCTTTTTCCAAGAACTTGCATTCAAAACAGATCAACAGCACTCATACTGGAAAGGGCGCAGCAATCAAATTTTTGAATGGGCACATCGAGTCAACGAAATTGGTGGTACTATAGTTGACTTCAATCAGTTATCCGCAGCGATTTTTTTACATGATGTTGGCATGTCCTTTTTACCTCATAGCTTTTACGAAAAAGCGAATAAGAATCTCAATGAAAAAGAAATACAAGTATTACGTTCGCATCCTACCTGGGGGCATGAATTAATATCCCGTATTCCTGGCTGGGAGGAAGCGGCAATCATTATTTTGCAGCACCATGAGTGCGTCGATGGCAGCGGCTACCCGCAGGGCTTGAAGCATCATGAAATACACCCAGGTGCTCGTCTTTTATCAATTATTGATTCATTCTTCTTAGAAATTAAAGGCCGTGCCGAAAAATCACAGCGTAAGTCCATCGTACAGGCTGTATCTTCGATTAACGCGATGGTTGATTCAAAGTTTGATGGTATGTGGGTGCAGTGCTTTAATCAAATGATTAGGCGAGAGCTACATGCCGGAAATCTCTAGACCCTCAGTTGCTCTGAAATATTGTCCTGGTTAGCTTCGAAGAATTGCCACCAGATTTTTTGTCCACCATCAACTGGATCCATTTGCAAAGCAATAGTTTATTAGAGAAAGCTGTGGCAGCTGTTTCGCCTGAAATAGGCGTTAATTGGAAAGATTCTTACACGCATATCTTACAATTGAACTCGCAAGATATGCGTGATATTATTTCGACACATTATTTGAAGTTGCATTTAAAATATTCTAATGAACAATACCTCTGATTATAGACTCAAAGCAATCAATACCTGCTTAGGAAAAATAGGAAATAAACATGGTATCGATTTGAGTTTAGATAATAATAATACTTGTATTATTAAACTGAACGATAACTGTGATATGGCGCTCGAAGTTCTGGATAATAAGGACTCTATTGTTTTGCTCGCCTATGTTGGACAAGAAAAAGTTATCGATGATGTAGAATATTTAAAGGAAATACTCAGCTGGAATTACGATTTACCTGCATTAGAAAGTTGTACATTAGGCTTATGCTCTGCAAGTGATCGCTTTACTTTAAAAACCTATATAGACATTGATCACCTAGATGAAATAGCACTCGAAAATATTATTATTCATTTCGGTGAGACGTTAAATACCATTATTGAGGAACTTAAATTATTGGAAAGTAAAACATTACATCAACCTGAAGCCAACAACAAACAATTCACGGTAAGAAGCCAAGCCCTTTTCGATCTGAATAAAAAACTGGTATAAAATTTACCAAAAATCTTAACTTAAATTCATTAGGCAAACGAGGAAGTAATTATGCCCCAATATGGCTCAGACAGTTTGTCTGCAACAAATGCCCGCACTGCTCTTCGCCCGAGAACAACAGCAAGTAGTTCTTCTGCTTCTGCTGATGCACCAAGAAGAACAACAGCAAGAAGAACAGGTGGTACCACCAGCCAAAGCAGAAAAAACAAGCCTGCTGCTGAACCCAGCATAAAAAAAGGAAAGCCAGGAAATACACCTTCGACCAGAACATCTAGCAGACAACCATCTGGCCCTAGCAGTAGAGTACCACCTTCAAGGGTTAGGGCTAGTACAGAGGAAACAAAGGAAGAGGAAGGTACAATTAGGACTAGTGCAGCCCGTAAAACCCGTATTGAAACGCCAGGAAGTATTATAGAACCAAACCCATCTACTACTCCCACAAAAAAACATATATCATCTAAAAAATCCTCTACTAACCAAGCCTCAAAAAAAAGCTCTTCTAAAAAAGCTTCGTCTACTGAACAAGCGTCCTTACCAAATGATAGGGCACAAAAAAAACTAATCAAAGACCTAAATCAGCTTATTAATAACGCTCTACAAAACCCTCGGCTACTATTAAGACAGGTTAATGCAAGAATCGACGGTATCCAAAGTAAAATAGATAAAAACAGTGGTACTACCAAGCTGAGAAAAGAAAAAGCCGAGTTGACTCGATTAAGAGACCATCTAGAGAATAATTTAATTCCTAAATTAGGCAGAAAATTGTTTATTATTCCTAGAGGGCTTCCTAAATTGCAGGAAAATCCTAAGCTTGAAAATCTTGCTCAAGGCTATACTCAAAATCTCGTAGAAGATAGCAGTGAAAAAGTTGAGGACTTTGACCATGGAGATTTTGTAGGGAGGCTACGAAAAGAATTTCCTAATACAAAAGGTGGTGAAATTTTGCACCCTATTTCAGCCTCTGCTTTCCAGCAACACGATAAAGCAGGAACACTTGCTTCAGAAATTTTCTTTTCATTTTTGACTAGCGACGTTCACCGGGATCATATTCTGTCAGAAGAACATAATAGTTTCGGTACTGGTTTATCTTTTAGAGAAAGAAGTGATGGAACACCAGAGGGTGTATTCGTAGTTAATTTTGCGACAGTGAAGTAACCGAATCCTAAGAACAAAAGCAGATTCGGCCGTAGTGATCCAGCTTAACAGTTCTGTATTTTTCCCATGTTCAGGAGCCTATTTGGCGTTGAATGGAAAAATAGTCACAGCAGTGAACTGCTTTAATGGAAAGTGCCGCTTTTGACCTTTAGGGGTTGAAAGCGACCCTGGCACTTCCCACAATTTTTTCCGTTTGATTCTGGTTTTTAGATTCCGTCCCGGATATCCCATCCATAATCATTGATGAGTGTATCTCTTGCAGTAATGCCTTCCCCAGTCGGGATGCTATAGCCGCCATCAAAGCGTTCCACATTATACAAGCCTGGAGCGATGCCTGATCCATATCCAAGTGTCTCAACGAATTTAATCAGTAATGCATTGTAATTTTCAGACGATAGGGTGGCATACTTAAACATAGCGGAGACTAATGAAACATTTGAAAAATCCCAATTTCCTAAGTTTTGATCAAAAGAATCATTTTCATCAAACATACCTTGCATGTTTGTCACAGATGAAGTATTCCAATTGGTGATATCTTGATTAAACGAGCTAATCGCAAACATATAACCCATATTTTCGACGCTTGAAACATCCCAATTGCCTATCGGGCCATTGAAGACATTGGCATTTTCAAACATCGTTCTCATATTAGTGACGTTCGAAACATCCCAGTCGGCAATGTTTTTGCTACCTACAAATTTGTGAGCATATAAGAACATTGTGCTCATATCAGTCACTTGTGATAAGTCGGGTAGATCAGTGGCTTCAATGTCTACAAAGTTATGAGTACGATGAAACATTGCACGCATAGATTCCCATTGAGCATCTCCCCACTGTTTTACTGTGATGAGCTCCCCAGCGTCCTTCGGGAAACTGCCTTGGTATGTTTCAGTAGCGAATTGTGTTAATCCGTATATGCTCACGTCGTACATTTTGCTTGGGTCAGCATAAATATGTTGTACATGTGTTAGCTCCGCAAAGTCACTTGGGCCCTCAACGTTACCATCTCCCCAGTCGATAATAACGCCCTCGCCTTTAACATGGAAAGTAATGCCGTTAGTTGTGCATTGGTAAAAACACCAATTTAAAGATGGGTCCCAAGTAGTGATAAAGGGTAAATCGGGTAAAGCGGCCGAGCCGAAGAAGTCGACTTCATGATAGCTATTCCATCTATTTTCTTTATAATTGCCGCCTTTCCTTCTAGTTAGGTTACCATAACCAGTGATGATAATCGTTTTGGCGAGTACAGGCTGTGTTAGGGTAAAGGTTTCGGTGTTATTCTCATTTGATTGAAAAGATTGCTTAACAGAGGTTCCATTTTCGTCAAAGAACTCCACGTCAAAACTGTATTTTCTCTTGTGGCCTCTATAAAAGCCAATTTCAAAACTAGACACTTCAGACAGTGTATCAAGCACGAATTTTAGCTTCGCCCCTGATTCAGAATGCGCCCAACGTGTACTGGCGTCATTGTCTATTACTCTTGGGTCCGGGTCTCCAACTGTACCGTCAGATTTTACTTGATAATTGGGGCTAGAAGTAACGCTTTGTATTCCAAGCTCGTCGTTCGAGAATACGTTGTTGCTACCAAAAAGAAGAAAATATACAAGTGTTGCTCTTATTAAGGCCATGATTGATTTCATTTACTACCCCTGATATTTTTTTAATTGAACAGTGCTAACCAATATAACAGTTCTAGGTATAAAATTATGTTTGCGTGATGTTCATAAAATTAACTTTTTGTCTGGTCTATTTTAGGCAATCGGAGTGGTTTAAATTTGCAAATAAAAATTCCTTGAAGGCACATTCTTGGCCAGAGGAGTATGACTAATATGGGTAAAATGTAGAGAGCGAATTGGCTTTGGATTTTTGAAGAGTAATCCGTTACTCTCTGGTTAATATTTAAATAGGATTAGACTAAAGCAAGTTATAGAGCCCAACAGCTGTAGATAGAATTGCTCCTCCAGTTGCTAGATCCCTGCTAAAGCCAGCACTAATCGGGCCTTGATTTACAGTAGGTTCCGTTGAAGTAGCTGAAGTTGGTATGGTGGTATCCGAGATTTCGATGGATGGACTATCAGATTGAATAGTGCTGCTCCCTGTTGGGGTATTTGTCAGGCCTGCCGAAGGCTTGCTTGAAGCTTTTACTGAAGGCGTAGTTGAGGGTCCAGAAGAAGGTAAACTTGAAGGTCCAAATGTGGGTGAAACCGAAGGCCCTGATGAAGGGTTGCTTGAGGGTCTTAATGTGGGCACAAATGTTGGTCCGTTGGAAGGACTGCTAGTGTCCGCGTTTGAAGGAGAGAAGGTAGGTGATCTATTCGGGTCATTTGTCTGGCGTTCTCTCATATTACAATCTAATAACGCCTGTTCCAACCTGACTGGCCCTAAGCACGCCACTGGATGAGCTCCAATCAGTGCAGATGAGAGTGTAATTGATGTTCTTGAACCGGTCTCTCGCTCAAAAGCAATTTGCTCCGCATTCGCTCGCAAAGTGTCCTGTGCATCTTCACAGTTGTCATTGGTGTCAATTAAAGACTGAATAAGTTGGTTTGCTATGGGTTCACACACACCATTCTCACGTGCTTCAGCTACTGCTGCGCTGATATCTGTAGCATAACTTTCTTCACGATCTATAACGTCTGCGATATTGGGGTCTGTGAAATCTAAATCTTCAAATGCTTCATCTGGAATGCAAGTTAAATTCTGACCCGGAACCAGTTGTTCCAATATACTAGGAGGAGTCTCGAAATCCCTCACACACTCGCACTCAACAAAAGGTGCTTGGCAAAAAACTTTATTGGTCGTACTATCAGCAGAGATGCCACGATAAACTTTTTGTACGCCCGATGCTTCCTCTTCGATTTCTTCTAAGGTGATGTTTGCGTTTAACCTGCGGTAGTCACCCCCGCTAATATCTTTATCAGTGTTGCGAGCAGGGTTTCTTTCTGAATGACCAAGGGTGGCTGCTGCACCTAATATGAATCCTTTTATGATGGGGTTATTAAATACTTGCATGGCATGGATCCTCTTAGCATTAAAAAATTTGAAATCGGGCGTGATTGAGTGATATTTGAACAGCTCAGAGTATACGATCATAGATTAGCCAATTCAATGGGCCGATATCAATCAAGCTAAACTTAAAAATAAATACATATATAGGCGGGCTGGCATTGACTGGTTTGATAGTAAATTTATTGAAACCCTAACGTTATGAATATGTGTAAGTAGCCCTTAGTATCGCTTTATAGCCACCTGTTTGTTTTGATTTTATACTGGTTAAAATCATCGCCAAAAATCTTTGAAAGCGCTTCTTCTTCCGGTCTTATTTGAAAAACAGTGAGGTATCCAATAAAGGTTGGTACTAATAAAATGGAGAAGAGGCTATCCAGCCATACACCAATCCCAATTAAAAAGCAGGTAAATCCAAGATACATGGGGTTTCTCGAATACCGATAGATTCCACTTTGAATCAGGCTTGTTGATGAGTCTGGATTGAAAGGGTTAACTGTCGTGTGAGTGACTTTAAAGCACCATGTGCTAGCGATGACAATAACGCTTGAGATAACTGACATGATCAGTAAGATCATCCACCTAAGTGATGAACTTAAACCCAAATTAGGAAGTATCTTAGATAGACCAAACATAGCTGCTGAAAAAATCATCACCAGTAAGAGAGGCGGTATTTTTAATGCTAGATATTTCATGCGTATGTTGGTGCTCCGTCCATTTCATTATACTTATGGCTACAAGTCAGAAAAAAGCAAAATGAATATTCATTATGTTAAACAATAGATCCTATATCTTAAATACTTGGCTAGCTTAAAGCTACATAGCTGGAAAAAATGATGGTTGACCCATTTGCGCTTCTTTCAAGAAGCTGTTCAGGTATTGGAGCATGAAATTAGCATCGCACCTCAATACCTTTTAGAGCCTAAATCTTTGCTGGACAATGCAAAGCATCACTTTTCAAGAGCTTTATTATTAAATTACTTGAATTGCGTGAGCCATGTAGGTGATATGGATGTTAGTTGGCAAGAAAGATTAAAACTGGATGCTGACATTTGTAAAAAAGAAATAGCGCTAGTTTGAAAAGTTGAACCAGATATGTGCTTTCAGTATTCGGCTAGGCAAGATACCTTTATATCTCTAAGCGTATTGCGCCATCGATAATCGCGAAGTCAGCGTTAGATTTTAAATGCATGCCTTTTTCTAATAATAGAAAACCTTCAGCGCTGGTTGGCAATCCTTTTTTGTTGCCCGTTAGTATGCCAGACGATATTCTTTTTACATGTACGAATTCATTCGCAAAATGTTGTCCTGCCCTTGGGGATGAGTCATGAATGACCAACACGTCTGAGCCTTGGTAACCCACCAATGTAACCCAGTGCCCACCCACTCGCTGATAACTGTTAACATGTTCAGTTTTTCGATACCAACCAATATTTAACCAAACACTAGATTTTTTTGTGATGCCAGCTTTCATCCATTCGATTTGAGGTTGTTTAATGCCTGTTGAAAACGCTGATTGATGAGAACGCCAACCTTGATAAGATAAACCCTTGTAACCGCCAAACAGCTCTTTGGAGATTCTGTCAATTCCTCTCAACATGCCTTTCGTCCCAGTTCCATTTTTTAGACTAGTGTTCATATAGGTTTTGCTTGCCAAGCGTTTAATTAGATCTAACTGATGAAGCTGTTTTCCGGCTAGCCATAAAATAGAATTTGAAGCTGCTACAGGTCCACAAAACTGTTTCCCATTGTCAAAAGCCTTTCCTTTAACATCGGATTGGGTGAAATCAGGGATGTCGTGGATAAATTTCGTATTTGCAATGAGAGCACTTGGTGTCAATAGCAGTAGCGTAATATATAGGATAGTCTTCATAACAACAGCTCTTTTAGCCTTTTTTTGAGATGATTTTTAATCTTTAAAACCTTTTCTTACTATATTCAATATAGTCTTTTTCAAGTTGATCGAGATTAATATCTGAAAGACGCATGATGGTCTCTAAGAAATTCCGGTTTGGATATAAAGCTTTGTTGTATGTAGGGAATTAACACAACATAAGGAGTGCTTATCTATTCCGCCAGATTTTTGCTACAGCATGATCACTACCAAGTGAAGCAACAATTGCACAGACCAATCCGATGACTAGAAATATAAGACCAGGGACGAGTCCGCTATAGATTGATGATGTGATTGAAACAAAAAAAACACCAAAGGATAACAGCAAGAATGGAACTGCGACTGCAAACAAAATCTTTCTGTGTGATGGTTTATAAGTATATTCTTCGGCTTCTGACTCGAAGGGTTGTAAAATCGGCCAAAAAATCTTCTGTAGCAACGTTTTCATAATTCACCTATGTTTATCGATTGACGGGTACTCTACCCTTTCATACACAACTTGTGCGATAAATTTTATCTTCAAAGCTGCCATATTAGCATCTTATTTAGCTAAAAACGAAAGTTGCATTGATTTGCACATCAGACAGGTCATCAGCGCTCCAATTAATTGTTGACCGATCGGTAATTAAATACTAATATGTGGGTATGAGTGTTGGACGACCTAGAAAAGCGGACCCAGAGGTGGTGTTAGAAGCGGTGCTTTCTGCATTTTGGAAGAAAGGCTATGAAAGCACCT
>JAYPYM010000127.1:0-12847 GCA_038135915.1 Gammaproteobacteria bacterium | reverse complement strand
TGGGATCGAACCACCGACCCCAGCATTATGAATGCTGTGCTCTAACCAGCTGAGCTACGTTGCCATTTCTGTTAAGATTTAACACTTGGTCTGAAATAATTCAGACACGGATTCTACTATAAACGAATCTTAAGTCAAATATAATTAAACCCAGTTTGATTCATTCACTTCTCATTTTAAGCTTGCTCTTGAGACATTTAGACATTGATGAAACCTGAATAGTTGGATATTAAAAAGCCTTTGCTTATTATATGATTTCAATTTAATATTTTTGAGCGATGTCGTGACTCAATCAATTAGTGGCTTTCTGCAGCAGCTTTCTATTTTTTTAGGTTGACCAAGGGGCATTTGATAGCCGTTCGTCTAAAGGTTTATTTTCGGCGCAATCGTCACTAAAGTAATTTAATTTTGGGTATATTTCTGTATAGTAAAGTTTTGCATGTTTGCTTGCTAACGCTTCCGATACACCAAGCATTTGAGCAGTGTGATGGTTTCTCTGAACGGCTTGGCATTCTGTTATTGCCTCAATTCTCTCGCCTCGAATGTGCATAGCTTCGTGGGTTAATAGGTTAAGCGTGTATATGCCATCGAGTGTTGCGTTTTCGGGAGCTTCCATATAACGTTTTATTTCGCTACACCAACGAGGTCTTAAAACGATTTGTCCACTGGAAAAGAGGGCATATCCTGCAGTGAAATGAGCATTATGTTTATCTGTTAACTCATCTATCATTGAATTGCAATGAACATCGGCTGGCTTGCCCGCTAACTCGGAAGCTACTTGTGTCATCTTTCTTTCCAGTATCCAAAGTGAATATGGTAAGTTACCAAAGGCGATAGTGATTAGAGCTAGGAAAGCAATATAGGACAGCGTATAACCTCTTTTCATTCTTATTTTTTTTGTTGCAAGGCATTCTTTTATAATTAGACTGGCAGTCCATAGAGAAATGACTGTGAAAAGGTGCACTCTAAACCCAAGCACTAAGAGTGCAAATATTGCAGTTATGGCAAATGCTTTTAACATGAAGGCTTAATAACGACTCGCCTCACTGGGTTTCTATATAAACCCAGTTTGTTCGATGTTCTTCATTAATGGCATCTGGTTAACGACTTGGCCGGTAAGGCGACGCCATGCATTGACCACTGCAGGACCGATCGGTGGTGTACCTGGTTCGCCCACACCAGTTGGACTCTCTGCTGATGGAATAATGTCGACCTTTATTTTTGGCATGTCTGTGATGCGCAGCGGCTTGTAATCATGAAAATTGCTTTGAGTTACGCTGCCGTCTTCTGCTACCGTGATTTGCTCGTTCAATATTGCGCTTAGACCATAGCCGATTGCACCTTCCATTTGTGCTTTGATGACGTTTGGATTAATTGCTAATCCGCAGTCTACCGCGCACCATACTCTGTGTACTCGCGGTAATCCTCCGGTTTCATAGACTTCCGCTATTTGTGCGACATAAGAATTGAAAGATTTATGTAATGCTACTCCTCTTGCTCGGCTTGAGGGTACAGGCCCAGCCTGTTCAGCCATCTGGGACACCCTTTTTAATACATTCATTTCTCTGGCGTGATGCTCTTTATTAAGTAGTTTTAGCCTTCCTTCGATAGGGTCTACCCCTGCTAATTCCAGCAAGCGATCTATAAATGTTTCGACGGTAAAAGCGGTGTGGGTATGGCCAACGGAACGCCACCAGAGTCCAGGGATTTTTGTTGGCATGGTGTGGAGGTCGACACTTAAATTGGGTATTGCATAGGGTAAGTCACTTGCCCCTTCGACTGAAGTAGGGTCAATACCTTTTTGGATCATGCCAGCGAAATCGGTTCCGGCAACAATGGATTGGGTCGCAATACTTTGCTGCCAAGCAGTGATATGACCATTCTTGTCAATGCCGCCTCGTAGTTTATGAACTGTGAAAGGGCGATATCGACCACCTTTAATATCATCTTCCCTGGTCCATAGCAATTTTATTGGATGCTTAGCCTTGATGGCTTTGACCACTTGTGCGGCTTCTGCAGCAAATTCAGCGCCTGGTTGTGCTCGTCTGCCAAAACTACCACCTGCCAACTGGGAGTTGATCTTTACATTTTGAATATCGACACCCAGTACGTTAGCAATTGCCGCTTGGTCGCCAGTGGGGAATTGGCTACCCATCCAAGCTTCAACTTTTCCATTTTGAAAAGCAATAACAGCATCTAGGGGTTCCATTGGTACGTGTGCCAGAAAGGGAAAGATGTAGTCAGCTTCCAAGGTTTTTTCTGAAGCAGCCATTGAAGCAGTTACATCTCCTTTTGTGGTTGCCGGTAAGCCAGGTTTCTTCACAGCGTCTAGGTATTCTTTAGTCAACTGTTCCGTTGAGGTTGCTTTTTCTGAATCACTGTCCCAAGTGGTATTGAGTGCTGCTCTACCCAAGATGGCTGCATGGGTGTTCTTAGCATAGACAGCAACGCCTTGTGGGATGGCTTTTATATCGACCACGCCTTTCACTTTTCGGGCTCGACTCTCGTCAA
This sequence comes from Gammaproteobacteria bacterium, assembly GCA_038135915.1. Lineage (GTDB taxonomy): Bacteria > Pseudomonadota > Gammaproteobacteria > Pseudomonadales > UBA6940 > JAYPYM01. The sequence continues at coordinate 10,336 of JAYPYM010000127.1, read as the reverse complement.
ATTTCACCAGTTTATCGCCGAAGCGAGGAGGGTGGGCAACGACCACGGTCAGCATATTCTCTAAATATATATCCAAGGTGAATCTTGCTTTGCCGGTTGATTTTACATTTGTGTCTATTTTCGGAAGCGATTGTCCAATGAGTTTAAATTGATCAGGTGTTTTCAATTTAGGTTGGGTGGTTGGTAGCGGCAGAGTTGATGCTAGATCGGCGAGCTCTCCAAAACTAGCATGATTATTCGAAGTGTTATGAGAGATCTTTCCCTTCAAAACACTGATTTCGGATTTAGGCACTTTCCACTTTTCTGCTGCTGCACTGACCAGTAGGTCGCGCGCCGTAGCGCCTGCTTCGCGCATTTGCAGATATGAGTTGGCAATTGCTGTTGAGCCTCCAGTACCTTGTATACCAAAAAATAGGTTTTTATAACGGTCATTATCAGCAGGGGCATGTACTGCATGCATTTGCGCCCAGTCTGCATCGAGCTCCTCGGCCACCAAGGTTGCTAATCCCGTAAAAGTACCTTGGCCGAATTCAATGTGTTTACTGAGCACCGTAATACTACTATCAGGACTGATTCTAATAAAAGCGTTTGGAGCGAAACTGTTAGAATTTGAGTCATTAGCCTCTACTTTTTCATGTTTTAGAGGTAAGTAGCAACCCAGTACTAACCCTGTACCTGCTGCTTTGATCAATGTTCGTCGTTGTATCCTTTGTTTCCCCAGTTTAGCCTTAGGTGAATGTTTTTCGGTAAAGTTATCCATGTTTTAATTCCTCGCCAGTACGGGATGTGAGCTATCCTTCTTTCGTTTCTACTTCTTTGATGTCTATTTTTTTCGAAGCGGTTTGGATGGCCTCTCGAATCTTTTCGTAAGTAGCACACCGGCATATATTGCCAGACATAGCTTGGTCTATTTCACTGTTGTTTGGCGCTGGATTGTCTTTCAAGAGGCCTGCGGCGCTCATCATTTGTCCGGATTGACAGTACCCGCACTGGGGGACATCTAAAGTTTTCCAAGCACTTTTTACAGCCTTCCCAACATCATCATCCAGTCCTTCAATGGTTGTGATTTCAGCATTTTTCACCGAGCCGATGGGCATCAAACAAGATCTTTGTGGTTTGCCATTGATATGTACCGTACAGGCACCACATTGGCCGATACCACAGCCGTATTTGGTGCCCGTGTAATGGAGTTCATCCCTTAACACCCATAATAAGGGCATGGTTTCGTCGACATCTAGCTGTTTGGCGGTTCCGTTTATGGTTAATTTGAGCATAAAATAAAATCCTCAGCGCAAAGGATGTTGATATTTTTGGTATGAATAATAAACAGCATTGGCTGTTAAGGCAGCTATCGGCCTTAATACCGCAATTTTCTAGGCTAACTTTAGGAGAGTCTTAACCCTTGGTAAAGCAAAAAATTGAAAATCGCTCTCGTTTAGCGGCACTTATTCTTGCTGCTGGTGAATCGAAAAGGCTAGGGCAGCCCAAACAACTGGTGAAGCTGCAGGGAGTCAGTTTAATAGAGCGTGTAGTTCAGTTGGCCTCGCCTTTAGTGGATCATACGATCGTTGTTTTAGGTGCCTACCACGATGAAATTTTGACAACTTTGCCAGAAGGTATTCATCATCAAGCAGTCTGGACAGTCAATCAGCAATGGCAGCAGGGTCAACGTAGCTCGATTGCGTTAGGTGTTAAAGTGCTGGAAAGAGATTTTGATGCCATTCTTATTTTGACTGTTGACCAATGGCGCCTGGCTCGAGGTGATTTGATGGCTCTGATTGAAGCCTGGCGAAAGCAGTGTCATAAGCCGGTTGCGTCAAAGTATGGCGGTTCGTTAGGTGTCCCAGCGATATTTACTCGTAACCAGTATGCAGGCTTGGTAAATGAGGCTCAATCTTCTTACCAGGGGGCTAAGTCTCTGTTAATGGCTGTTCAAGCAAATGAGATAGACATGCCTAATGCGAACTTTGATTTGGATACGCCTAAACAGTTATTCGAGATGCTTCAGGATGGGAAATAGACCCGCAAACTACATTTTGTTGCAAATCTAAACACTTTCGAACGCATTGTCCCTGTTATAGATGTTTCTATTTCATCATAATATTAGAGTTAAAAATTAATCTGGACTTAGCTGGTTAAGAAAAAAATAACCCAAAAAAAAAGAGAGAACAACATGCCCGCCCCTCATAGATGTGAATGTGACCTAACAAAAAAAGGTGGTAAACCCTCAGGAGAATTCATTGATGGGTGTATCCATCGTGCTAATCATCAGGGTGGACCTAAAGTAACAACTTTTACTTTATGCGAAGATCCACCACCAGTAGTTTTGACACGAGGAAATAATGGTAACGGCAATGGAAATGGAAATGGAAATGGAAATGGAAATAGAGTCAATGGCAACAACGGCGGTAATAAACAATTAGAAAAGAATACCAAATTGCTGGAAGACAAGTATGGGGTTGATGGTGGGCCTTTAGATCAAGATACAATAGATAATTTGGTAGAAAACGGCATTCTGGAAGAAACCGATGACCCAAATAAAGCCGACTATGTTGTTTATGATGAGGAAGGTAATCCCACCTACTATAGCATTACACCTGGTGGAAAAGCGATCATAAAGAAAGATGCTAATGGAGATGGAAAACTGGATGCTACTGAAATCGGTAACGGCAGAGGTGATACAGGGAAGCCAGAAGATGCCGGCTATGATGAGACCTTAGTTGACGAATTTGGTGATGGAGATGGTGGCCTCGATGCAAACGAGATTAATGAATTAGTAGAGGCAGGCATTATCACGGTTGATGAAAATGGTGTTATTCATTATACCGATAAAGGTAGAGCCTTTATGAGTACATATGATAGTCATTTTGAGGGTAGTGTTAGTTTTAATGAAGTGTTTCACGAGTTCGTAAATGGAAATATAGACTTTTTCTCTATGCTCAGCCCGGGTGAGCTGGCTGAATTGTTCAGTAGCCAGGAGATCATCGCATACGTAGAATCTGATGATATTGAATTAGACTCTGATGACGATGATGGTGAGGAAGGAGGCGATGCCGTTTAGGTAATGCTCACCTTTAAAGAGCACTTCCTAATAATAAAGTCCTAGTCATTTCAAAGTAAAAATGACTCTTCCAGCTTATCATGCAAGATGGGAAGCAATGATATACTCTGCTGCATAATAGCTAAAAATTATTATGGGGGGAGTTTGAAATGCTGATCTCGATACCAAATCTTAATGCCAAATCGTTTTTTTCTATTCTGTTTTCCTTTTTGACAGTGCCAACCATGGCAAATGCAGGTTTGATCTATTACAACGATGGAACTGTAAATGATTTCAGTGAAACCTTTGGTGATGTAGGTGTTGGTGTCGCGTGGAATGAGTCATTTGGACCAGGCGGCTTTATGGATGGTACATCTGATGATATCGCGCCGTACAATACGATCGACAATAGAGGATTGGTGACACTTCAGGGTGCTGCGGGTGGAGTGGCAGGTGGTGGGTTTAGACTACAAGTGAACCCCAATGCTGGCGCTGCAGGAAAGAAAGGCGCAGTTATTTTAAGTTATGGTACCCAAGCTCAAAAAAAACAATCAGCTGGCCCAGCTTGGATTGCTAGATTCAAAAGACTCGGGCAAAGCCTCGGTGTTAACCCTCAACAAGCAGTCGATATTTGGAAAAATCAAGGCGCTTTTGTTGATGGAAAAACAACTAAACTTGTTAAATATACTGGCGACCCACTGGTGTCAGTTCCGCCAACAGACCTTAACCCTATAGACTTGGCAACTTTGAACAACACTGCTATCAGTAATGCTTTATCAGATGACAATGTTCAGGTATTTTTTTGGGAAGTGACTGGTACTAAAGAAATGGGGTTGCTGGATATTCTTTTTGGGGATTTTGGATTAAACACGGGATATGCAGATGTATTGCACCATTTCCCTTATTTAGCAGTGCTAGACAATGTTAGTCCAACTGATCTTGGCATCAGTGCAGCGAGTGCAAATGTCATTCAATTTAATGGAGATTCGCTGGGTGGTGCTTCGCCTTTTGTAGGGAGTATGGGCATCGCCACCTTTGACCCCTTGAGCGTTTCAGAGCCAAGTTCGATGTATCTCTTTGCATCGTTCTGGCTTTTAATTTATGGCCGGACCAGAAAAGCTAGGCTTTAACGCCTATTTCTGTGCCTTATTTATAGAATCCATTACATAGCCTTCGATATATAAGTCCGCCATTTAGGTATGGACTTCACCCTTCATTTCTGATCAGTTAGTGCTCAAGCATTAGATTTGAAAAATGGAAGTTCGAGTGCTTCAGTGACCGTAATCCGTTTGTCAGGGTCAGATAAAGTAAGCAAGGCTATTACTTCATCAATTGTATTTCCTAATATTGGTTTATCGTTGTTTAGCCTAAGCCCACGCCACCTCCCTCGTTTTCCAGACTTTGAGCTAAATGAAAGATCGAGAGATTCTCCGTTAATATTCAAATAATTTGATTTTGTAACTACGCAACGGGCGTCTTCCTTCTTTGACTCTAGCTTTAGAGGTAAACCATTTAGTTTTATGGCGAGCAATGTAATACCTAATGAAAAGGCATCATGTTTTTCGGAGCTGTACTTTTCAGTTCCAAGCTCCGGAGGTACAAACAATTCTGTTCCTTTACCACCTATTTCTACAGGCTCGCTGACGAAGCCATAATCAACTAGGAAACTATTAACTAATGTCTGTACAAAATTGCCTGGCTTAATGTCGTGATGAAATAAACCTTTGCGATGTAGTTCTGCAACGGCTTCGGTATATCCCTTGTACATAAAGTTTTTCAGTTGCTTTGCTGCTGTAGGGTCAGTTTTTTCTAATTTGGCAGCTTTATAAATTGCCGTATCGCCGTCCCAAAACCCAGCATGTTGCATAAAGACATATACTTTGTCTGATCCATCTTCTGTGGTCCAGTGCGCATCTCCTAAGTATTGTATTAGATGATCCCCACCGCCTACCTTCACAAGCTGTTCAATTTCTTCCGCGGAATACTTCGCAACATCTTTTTTATTGAATATCTTAACTGCAACCAATTTCCCTGTTTCAGTGTTGCGTGCAAGTTGAACGTAACCAAATGATCCTTCACCAAGGTTTTTTCTATCTTCTAGGTAGCCTAACTTTTTTAGGATTTCGTCTTTTTGTTTGTTGTTTGGCATTTTTATTAAACTATATACTGTTCCATCTTGTGTTTTGATCTGTGTTTCCTCTAACCGTCTATCTGGTTCTTTTTTGTGAGCTTTGAATTTTGTCAGATCATATTCTCTTGCTCTCTCTATCTCTTCACTCACTATACGTTGAATGGGTAAGTTTTCGCTATCTTGAAGGCCGTGACTATTCATTGTATGTACAACATATTTTTCTACCTGGCTTTTCATTGTTTGCCAGCTATAACTTTTTAGAAACAAGCTATGTTGGGTCTTGAGAATAAGGTTTTGAATTAGAGGCTTTATATTCTCCTCCAAAAATTCAATTCTAATATCACCGGTATGCTCAAGCACAGCCAGGGTAAAATTTTCAATATGGGTTTTGTCAAGCTCTTGAAGCAATCCTTCTTGCTCCAGAAAGCGCATTATCTCTTTTTCTATTAACTGGTCTTGAAAAAGTTTATCAGGTTCACGGTTTGCACAGAGGCCTGCAAGGTTACATATCAGTTCTCTCATGTTTTCTGGAATGTCAGAAAAATCTTCGCGTACAATAATTTCAACACGTTTCAAAATGTCTTGAGCTTTTATGTTGGGATCTGAAAGGTATTCTCTGAAGGTAAGCTGTTTGTGAGCTCTGATATGTTTGGAATCAACTGCCAATAGTTTTAAGAGGTCTGTTTCTGTCTCATCAGAGCTAACAGAGCTAGAAGATGATATAGACCTTGTGCTGGCAGTAGATTCTGTACGTTGAAAGGTACTTTTAGAATTATTTGCTGATAGTTTCATATCGACTATCCTATCGAATTAGTTCTATCGATTATGTTTTTATAGTGAAGTATTTTGATGTGTTTTTTCTTAAAGAGCTTCATTTTGTAATATGGTTAGAATAATCTAGCTTGGATGACTGTTTTGGCTAACTAAAAATCGAGATAATTTAGAAATCGGCCGAGTAATTACAGGCCGGAAAATATTAAAGAAAGCTAATAAATGATGACTGTACTATTGTTTTGATTCCAATATTTTTCATGACGAGCAACCACTAATGAGCTAACCTTTTTTTATTTAATTTGTATAGGGTTTGTGGCTATTAGAAAGAATCGAAAAAGTAACGTATTAGCTCAGTCCTCAATCGTATGTGCAGCGATTAGGCGAAATCGTGTGAAAATGCTTTCAGCAATGCTTATCCAGTTAGGTGCGATATTCGCGTTTGCAAAGATGTTTAATGATATTAGAGTTGAGTTGCCCATATGGCCATGTCTTATGGTTGTGTTTGCGATTGGGCTATATATCTGCCATTGGTTGTTAAATCGAAAAGGTCACCTTTAATGGAAACCTACCATGTTTCTTATGGCGGTAAGGTAACACCTGATGCTGCCGACTTAGATCAGGATGATATTTTTCAAAAGCTGAAACTGCCTACCGCTGTTATTGAGAAAATGAAAGCAGGCAAACAGCTGATATTGAAAAAGAATTTAACCCAAAAGCAAGCCATTCAATATAAGACTTATTTGGAAAAAATAGGATTAGCATGCGATATAAGGCTATCATTGTCGCCTGAGATTCTAAAACAGGGACTTCGGCGAACCGCCTTAAGTGAAGCTGTGCCACCTGAAGAAATACGAGTCATTGACAAACAGCTTATTGCCCCAAGCCTATTTTGTTGGCCAAAAAAATATTCGATAGAAGATGCTGCTGGAAAAGAAGTCTGTAGCCTTGAACTCAAAAGCTTTTACGTGAACCCCCTGGTGATTTTAGGGGTTGCTTTACTCTGTGCGTTTAGCACTGGGGTTTATTTAACCCGATTGCTAAGCCAGGTATCTAGCAGTACCTTTGCAACGATCATTGGTATTTTATATATGTTTTCGGTCACACTGATACTGCTTCGTTTGTTACAACCAAATTTTATTTTGCTTATTCGTAAAGGTCCAAGAAAAATTGTTTTGATTGAGCGTGAAACTTCCTGGATCGGTAATAAAAAGTATGACCTATTTGACGCTGATGAAGAACATATGGGTTTTATTGATTGCAGAAAAAAGAAAGCAGTATTCTTTAATTCTCAGCATCAGATTCTGCTTGAGTGGGATAGCCGTTTGCGCGTTTCAGACAGTATCAAAGATAGTATGGGACAATTACAAGAGAAAATAATAGAAGATACGCTGCTGGATGAAATGTTAGATTATGTTGAGAATATTAAGAAAGTCATTTATTTCTTTCTGCCAAGGCGCAGAGTGTCCAAAGTGAGATGGAAACTAAAAAATGCTAGTGGCGTTTTTGACCAAGATGATAGGCTTTCTGTTGCATATTTTTCTGAGCCTTACCCAGCCTATCAGATGGTTGCTTATGACCCGCCATTGTCTTTGTATGCACTCTTGGTGTGTATTTCAATGGCGCCGGTGATATGAAGTCTTACTCCTTTGTTTATCGTGGTTTAGTGTCTGATGGTGAAGACTTGGCGTCAGTACAACGGCGGTTAGCATCCCTCTTTAATACAGATATTGACGCTTTTAACCCCATTTTCTCGAATAAGTACTTTTTTGAGCGAACTGGGCTTGATCAATATACTGCAGAGTTATACCAATCAATGTTTCTTAATGTTGGGGCAGTTGGAGAAATTCTGGTTGATGAAAATGAGTTGGATCCAAACTTGGTTAGCGAGCCTTCGCCTGATCTAAATAAAAGGTTAGCGGTAAAAGAAAAAACTGCTAAATGGCTCATATCAAATGTATTTCTGATATTGGGTATTATTATTGTAGATGATTACCTCATAGATGTATCGATTATCACTCTGCCAAATGGTTACGATATAGGTTATTGGCCAATCATGTGTGCTCATATATTACTCGTACTGACATCTGGGGTTTACGCTTGGGCAAGAAAGTATTCAATCTTTTGGGGCTTGTTAGGTTTTTTGAGTGTTTTTGGTGTTTCAATTTTGTTGTATGTGACTCGGTCGACTTCAGGTGAAGAAGATCATTCAATTAGCTTTAAACACCGGATAGGATTGGCTGCTAGTGCATGTGTGTTGGTTTATTGGATATCAGGTCATGTAGATCGATTAAGGGTGCTTGACCATACACCAAGTCAATCAAAGTTACTGTTCCAAGGGCGAGAGGAGTATCCGAGTCAAGTTCTGCAAACAGTTTCGGTGATCTATACTAAAGAATTCAACGAACTTAAAACTTATATTGAAGATACAGTCTCTGTGCTAAAAAATGGAAGTTTGCGACCTAAGCAAGAGGCTGAAATTGGTCATTTAATGTTTTCTGAAATGGCAAGATATGAAGTGTGGCTTAATTATCAACATTGGCTACATCAGAGCAAGCGGAGAAAGATACCAGACTCATTAACATCCGCAAAAAGAAAACAGCAGCGACAAGCCTTGATTCAGCTAGTATCTAGCCTTAATACGGGTCGCTTGGGCATGGTAAAAAATGAATGGTTTGTTGGGCCCATGCCTCACCACGCTTCGCCAGTGCCACCTCAATATATAGGGCTTGGTAGGTATATTTCTTCTATCTTTGACGTCTATCGCTATTCACACTTACGGTCTATGTCAAAGAGACCTTCTTTACTCAATCATCAAGCAGATGAAGATCGTGAGCCATCTGATCAAGATACAATAAATTTGAAAGCGCTTAGTTTTCCAAAAAATGAAAAAGTAGGGGTGACAGTCAAAAATAATGAGATTCGTTTAACTTTCACATCTGGTCCGGATTTGGTCATGGGCTTATACATTCGATCGAGCGAAAATTCCAGAGGCAGGCGTGTGAGTATGCCTACGCTTGTAATGCTGAGCCCCACCTTTCCGTACCAGTTTGTATACGGGTACCATCGTATTTTTGAACCATATAGCCGGTTAGAAATAGGTCGATAACCACTCATCATGAATTAAACTAGATTATCCAAATAGATAGGGTTATTCTATAAGACTATTTATTAGGTTCATTTCAATTGCTATGTTTCAGGTTTATGGTTTGAAAACTCGTCTAGTGGTGTTTAAAAAGTCAATGAAAAGAGCTTTGGTGGCTTCGTTTTGTTTATTCTTTCCAGTGTGTTTTGTTGTTGGCTGTTTTAATCAAAGCCTACAGAATATCACCAACATATGTAGTATTTTTAATCAAGATGATCGTTGGTTGAAAGCTGCACAGCGTTCCGAAAAACGTTGGGGCGTTAAAGCTTCAATTTTGCTCGCATTTGTATATCAAGAGTCTCGCTTCCAATCGCATGCCAAACCACCTAGGAAAAAGCTATTAGGCATCATTCCATGGAAAAAGCCGAGTAGTGCCTTTGGTTATGCCCAGGCAACTGACGACGCTTGGGTTGATTATAAGAGAAGTACAAAACAAACTTTTGTTAGTAGATCTAATATTAAAGATTCAATTGATTTTGTTGGTTGGTACAATCACCGGAGCCATAAATTGCTAGGCATACCCAAAGATAATGCTTATGCATTATACCTTGCTTATCATGAAGGTCCGACTGGTTTTCAAAAGGGGACTTTTAAAAGAAAGCCAAATGTTAGGCATGTCGCCAGTAAAGTCTCTGAACGAGCAAAGCACTATGATCGTCAATACAGTAGATGTTAACGAGCAACAACAAACCCAGAATTTATATATTGGTTAACACCCATTGTTTATTAGTGTCGAAATCGATTTTAAAATTTTGATCGGTTATTGGTGTGGTGGGGGACAGCGTGCCTTTAACGCATTGGGTGACATCAGTTGAGCAGGGGTCTAAACTTACTTCAAACTTTCCATCCCACGATACTGCCACATTAGGGGGGCCGGCTGATTTTAGTTTGAGGAGACCGACATCATTGGTATATTCCTTGTTTGATATCCTGTAAATGGTCAGTTGATTTAGGACTACCCCTGCGTAAGACTCTGCTTCACGCTTTTGAGTTTCTGCTTTAGAAAATATGAGAGACGGAACAGCAATGCCCATCAAAATAGCAATAATGAGAACCGTGATCAATGACTCGGCGACGGTAAAGCCTTTGTTATGCTTAGTATTTCCTATCATCTAATTCGTATCGTCATAAAAGGCATATCAACTTAATATAGTATAGGTACTTGGCAGTCGCTTATGTTCTTGTTATGTTGTTATTATGTTGTTTTTTTGTGTGTAAAAAAAAGATTCATACAATTTTCATATTAGAA
>JAYPYM010000126.1:12692-12911 GCA_038135915.1 Gammaproteobacteria bacterium | reverse complement strand
ATCATATACATGGCGCATTCAAAAATAAGAGAATACTCGAATCAAGAGTGCGCAGGTAATACAGTAGGTACCACACTGGTCACCTTGATTGGTAATATTCAAGATAATAAAGGGGTCGTGCTTTGGGCGGGGGATTCGAGGTTATATCGCTTTCGAGATCACTTGTTGGAGGCTTTGACACGTGATCACTCTCAGTTGAACGAAATGGTGGACCGAGGG
>JAYPYM010000126.1:0-12682 GCA_038135915.1 Gammaproteobacteria bacterium | reverse complement strand
GGTTGATGACGCAAGAAGAAGCCGATGCCAAAGGAGATGGCCATGTCATTACTCGAGCAATTGGTGCATCAAAAGAGATTTTCTTGGACTGTACGCTTGTAGAGTTCTTTCCTCAAGATACGCTTCTCTTATGTAGTGATGGTTTATATGGTGCACTTCAGCCGACCCAAATTCAACATATCTTGGCGCATGCGCCGACGGTTAGTGCAGCTGCAGAAGCTTTAATGAACGCCGCTTTATCAGCTGGTGCTAGAGATAACGTCACCTTGGTGGTACTAACTTTTCAGTCTGATGTGTGAATGTTGTAGTGATGAAAGAAAGAGACTTAGATTTAATGGATGATTCAGCAGAATATACCTTCCAAGAGTTGGCTGGTATTCTGTCCAAATTGTCCCGTTCCTTTGCACATAAGAAAATAAACAAATCGCTTTACAGACGTCAGCGCAGTGCATTGATTAACTATGTAGAAGGCGATTTGAATGAATTGCCAGAGCTTTGTTTCAATGAATTGTCCCAGTATGTTGAAGCGCCTGACAGCTTTTCATTAGGCTCGCTATTCGCAAACCTTCCGGGTTTTAGTCAGGGAAAAGGTAAAAATGGTATGCGTAAGGGGTTTATTCCTGCATTCTTGTCGCTTTTTTTTGGTGGTTTAATTGGTGTGCTCTGTATTATAGCCTTTGGTTGATGAAGGTTTTTGTTAATAGTACGAAAAACATTTCTAAACTTAAGTGTCTGCGTAGCAAACCTGATTTCTACCACCCTCTTTTGCTTTATACAATGCCTCGTCAGCTCTATTAATCAGCGACTGTGCATTTTCTCTAGATTCACTGTCGAGTCTAGCAACACCCATACTGATGGTTAGTTTAATGTCTGTCCCTTGAAAGTTGATGGTAGTTTCTTCGACTTTTTTACGTAGCATTTCTGCCCTTTCTGGGTTCACATCTAAAGGTTTGCTAGATACCGCGACGACAAATTCTTCGCCACCAAATCGAGCAACGATGTCGTTTTCACGTTTAAAAACACTGGCAATTGCTTTGCTGACTACTCTAAGGCATTCATCACCAGCCAAATGGCCGTAATTGTCGTTCACCTTCTTAAAGAAGTCTATATCGACCAGCATCAGCGTGATAGTGCCTTTGGAGCGCAGCGTAGAGGCTCGCATTCGACTGAAATCGTGATCGAAACAGCGACGGTTGGATAGTCCAGTTAATCCGTCGATATTAGCTAATGCAAAGAGATGCTTGTTTGCTTGGGCTAACTCTTTAGTGCGCTCTTCAATAGTCATTTCAAGTGAGGCATAAGATTTTAGTATGCTTCTGGCATGGCCGCGTAAGAAAATATAGGCAAGCAAGAGTGCGCCTAGGAAGAAGAATGCGTGTCTGATCGGTGCAAAAATTGCCTCGTATTTTTCATCGAGCGCCATATCTGGAAGCTTTAAAAAGTCATCGAGAAAGAAGCAGGTAATCGCGAGGCAGACATAATTTCTCGTCCAGCCTGTGGTTGTTCGCCATAGATAGATACCGCCTGCTGCAAACCAAATACTGGCATTGGTCCGAAAAGCCCAATCACACCAGGTTTGACCAAATTTGGAGGTTGGGTCAGCGATAATATGGTTGGCCCACCATAAAAAGGTTGCGAAGTAGACGAGCATCACCGATGCGATACCGGCATACATGTACTTGCGAGAAAATTTTTCTTCACTGGTCAAATACAACATATAGGCGGCGATCACGATGACAGTTGAAATATCAGATAGCGCATGTTCAGCAGGCGGAAATACGATATGCAGGTGGTCTAAAGAAACTAATGAGTAGGCTTCGAGTACTTTGACAGAGAGCATCAAGAGTTCTCGCCCTAAGGCAAAACTAAAACCCAGCACAAGCAGTGCTTCATGTGGTAGATCAGTCGGGCGGTATTTGAACCGTGCGATTAGCAATAGTCCACACCAGAGGAGTGCACCGATACCGTAGGGTACGATTGAGGGTCTATGGCCGCCACCATCACCTGTAAATTGGATCAGTAAATCTAGGGCAATCTGAAGGGGTTCTGGCAACATATTAAGCTTTAATACCGCTAGAAAATCTGTTTTAGGTGGTTAGCCATGTCTTTCTTTGACGCGCATTTATCAGTATAGTGAACTCGAAATTTAATTTAAATTTATTGATTGTTGATAACTTGTATCCGTCACTACCCTTTAAACTTTCATGGAGAAAATCGATGTTTTTATGGTTCCGAAAACAGTTTGTTATGCTATGTATATTTTTTTTGTTATCTATTTTTCAAATGCATGCGAGGGCTGATGAATTAAATCAAATTGTATTTTTTGGTGATAGCTTGTCAGACCCTGGGAATGTTTATATTGAAGAGGGAATGACCTCTCAGCCGCCTTATGGTGTGATACCCATATACCCTTATAATATTGGTGGTTTTCAGTTTACCAATGGTAGGACCTGGGCACAGCGATTTGCCCGAGAAATGGGGCTAAGGAAGTCTGGGAAACCAGCACTAAAAAGACCTGGTAGGTATACAAACTATGCTTTCGGTGATGCTCGAGCACGAGACTTTGGCGATAGACCATCCGCAATGGAGCAGCTGGGTCTTTTTCTGACAGATTGTCCTGGTCCAGTCGACAATAACACTTTATTTGTAATCCAGTTCGGTGCCAATGACATACGTGATGCTCTAGATTCACCTGTAGATTCGGTAGAGATCATCTCAGCAGCAATCGGTACTAAGGCATCCATGATCATCAAGCTATACGACTTGGGTGCACGTAAATTTCTTGTAACTGACGTACCAGACCTCTCTTTGACACCAGCTATTCGGTTGCAAGCTGCGATAAGCCCTTTTCCAGAATTAGTCATCACTGGTACGAGGCAATTAGTTACTGAATATAATAACGCGCTGGAATATTCGTTACAAACACTTGAGGGTACGTTTGCAGATATTCAAATTAAAAGACTCAGTTTTTCAAATATTTTGAATGAGCTTGTTAACAATTCGGACGATTATAATCTTCAAAATACAGAAGAAGCCTGTATCAAATTTGGTGTAATAGAAAGCCCAATATGCAGTCGTCGGAATCGGTTTTTGTTTTGGGATGGTATTCACCCAACTAGAAAGGTGCACCATATCGTAGGACAATTTGCTGCAGACCTATATGATTAGCGAATTCAACCCACGGGCTGCTAAAATATAACATAGGATGCATCTTATTATTTGGCTAAAAAAGCTTTAATTGATAGAAATGATGAATATGATAGGCAGTATGCTGTATGAGTATTGACATTGGTGCTGATGATCATTCGAACCTATTTTTTGAAAAACATCAGCGTATAAAAAAAATACTGTATGCTGCTATCGTTGTTCTTATTCTTTTATTGAGTCTGTTGCCTGAGCTAATACGAATAGGCCTACAATATCGGCTGAAGCAGCATTCGGCGGAACTGGCTGAAATCGATGATATTGATCTCAATTTATTCACTGGCAAAGCAGCTATTAAGGGAGTGCGTATTGATTATGACAATCATCCAACGCTACGCTTAGGGTATCTGGCAGTAGAGCTTGATATGTCTGCAATATTTCGTAAGCAATTATTGGTAGAACGACTTGCACTTGCGAATGTGCGCGCAAAGTTGTACGAGGGAAAGTCTGGATGGGTGGCGGTGTTGCCCATTCCAAAAGCAAATCAGCCGGCTACTGAAGTTAAGCCGGTAGAGCGTTCAGTAGAGAATGCTTGGCAGTTGGGTGTTTCAAGGGTTCAACTGGATAATGTTCATTTGGATGCGCAATACCAGGGCCAACCCCATCAAGTGAGTGTTGATCACTTAGTACTAAGAGAACTATTTATGTGGTCACCTGGTCGAATCACATCTTTATATATCGAAGGGTCGTTAAATGATGCGAAGTTAGATTTTACTGCTGATCTAAAACCTTTTGCTAAAGTGCAATCCTTTGGTGTTGATTTGGTTTTAACAGATTTAGATCTAACACCGATCAATGGGTTGTTGCCAGACGATTTAAATACATTCTTGGCATCGTTAACGATTGATACCCGATTAGAGCTCACTTTTCAGCAAAATGGAGATGTTAGTATATCTCAAGATGGAACATTTCGTCTCAATACAAAAAATCTTAAAGTGAATAATATAGAAGCTGCTATTGAAGATATTGGTTGGCAAGGCAAAGTGGCTATTAATTTATCGAAGGAAAACATGTCCACATTTTCAATGAATGGAGAAGCTATGCTTAACCAGCTGGCTCTCAAAGATGCTACTGGTAATAGTGTTAGTGTCGGCAGTTTAAATTGGCGTGGTGACCTTGATGTAATCATGGCGAAGGGGGCGAAACCTAAAATTGAGCTAGGGGGCGACCTTTCCATTCAGGCATTGCTATCCAATCAAACCCATTTTCAATTGGAGACTAGCCTCGACAAACTATTATGGCGGGGAAACTTTAAATTAAATATGGAACAACCCAAACGTTTCAATACGATGGGGGCCTTGGAATTTTCTCAGTGGCGGTTAATTGACCAAGCAATACCTGGTGAACTTGCTCAGTTGAATTCTATGAAGTTATACGATATTAAGTCCGAAGGAATAGATGACATAAGATTAGGGAAGATTGAATTGAAGGGTTTTGAGGCCCTGACGGAAGCGAGTACGAAAGATGCTTCCCGGCCTATGGCGAGCCTAGGTTTGTTGAGCTTAGAGCGTATTAGTATTCAGCAGACAAGTGATCTTGAGATCAAATCCGTTGATTTAGTAGATTTGAAGGGAACATTTCAGCGGCTAGCAGATGGTGAGCTGGCCACCCTGACCAACTGGGTGTCCAGTTTGCAAGCACGCACTCGCCCAAAAACTGAAGATAAGCAAACAGAAGCGGAAGAAAGAAAAGCCCAGGCTGCTAGTGTTCAAGGAGAAGATGATACGTCTAATTTGAAAAAGCCCGATCATAACAAAAAGTCGTTTAATTATAGTATTGATAATATCGCTGTTCATGGTGACAACAAAATCATATTGAGTGATTTGGCGATTACACCAAATGTCACTCATTCTATGGTGATTAAGAAAATTGATATAGGTCCTATTGATTCGACGGAAAAATCGAAGCAGACACCAGTTGAAGCCCAAATAGGCTTATATGAGTTTGGGCAATTAAATGTAGGTGGTTATGTAACGCCTTTGCGATCTTTTGATGAAATGCAGGCTAAATTGAAGGTTGATTTAAAAGGTGTGGAGTTGACGGACCTCTCGCCTTACTTGGAGCAATCAACTGGATACCATGCGGAGAGTGGGCAAGTTAATGTAGACTCGACTGTGAAAATAAATGATGGAGACTTGGATAGTGAAACAAGCTTAAAGGTGCTGCGTATTCAATTGGAGCCTGTGGATCGAGATTTGATTGATAAAGTGAGTAAGCATCTGACAATGCCTGTTAGTACTTCTTTGAATGTGATCACTGACTCAGATGACACCTTAAAGCTTACCATACCGATTAAGGGAGACTTATCAAACCCTGAGATACAGCTTGATCGAATCATTGGGGGTGCCATAGCGCAATCTGTTCAAAATGCTGCGGTGAACTATTTCAAGTATGCGGTTCAGCCATTTGGTGCAATTATCCTAGTTTCAGAAAGTATTGGTGATATTGCTTTACAGGCTAAGTTTGAGCCAGTTAGATTTCTGCCCGGCAGTAGTGAAATTATTCCGGAACAAAAAGGCTACCTTGCAAAAGTGGCCGGTATGATTAAGGAAAAGCAGGAGTTTTCAATTTTGGTTTGTGTTATGGTGACAGATCAGGATTTTCAAGCAAGGCCAGTGCCTCTGGTGCTGGCTGAGGGAGAAAGCCATGAGTGGGATGAATTAAGTAAAATACTAGCGAAATCTCGGTCTGATTTAATTAGGGGGCGCTTAATTTCTCAGCATGGCTTGACCCCTGATCGGGTGCAAACATGTAGACCTCAGTTAGGTAAAGGCGAACCCAGGGCCATCATGGGCATGTAGCTCATCCGATCATAATAAACCATAGATTAGGTTCAGATGGAAGATTCGACTATGACGGAAGAAGAGCGAAGGCTGGAAATACTAAAGCTGATTACCAGTGCTGAACAGCATTTCAATCATCGCGCGCTGGCATCCACTTGGTTTCTTGCAACCATGGCAGGCGTGGGTTGGATTCTTAAAGATTTGCCTGCAGCTTCAGGCGAGCAAGCTGGGCTTTTGATAGATAAAGGTGACCTCCTGTTGGTATTATGTCTCGGTGGTTCAATTGGTATATTTGTGCTTTGGATACTAGATATTCGGGTATATCAACAAATGACCAATGTTTGGTTTGATGCTCGCAAACAATATGAAGTGGATGATGTATTTCCAACTATTAGGAATAATATGAAGCGATTGTTTCAAACGGGTAGAGCGACTGAGCTGATCATTATTTATTATCTAGCACTGACTGCGGCTCCACTCTTAATGGCTATGTTAATTGCTTATTGGGGCGATCAGACCTTTCAGATATGGTTGGTGGCAGGCATTTTGGTTGCGGCTGAGTGGATGATATACCAGTGTTCTCCTAAGGATAAAGAGTGGATGAGGCATCAATTAGAAACAGAACAGTCATCATAAAGTGAGTGATTATCAATGTTTGATCGGCAAAAAATAGCTTGATCACTATTTAAGTGTGTGTTGCTTTGAAGCCACCTCAGCTTAGGATATAAACCTATGGACTACCACTCTCCAAGTCACATCCAGTTGCAAGCAGAACCTCCAACACTTGAAAGTGTAGATTTTAGTCAAGCGGTGATTTCAGATAAGGAGGTCTATACCAGTGCCTTGTCGATTTTGCAAAAAGACATGTTACATATTCAGCAAGCCTACCATCATCAGGGATTGAGAGGCATCATTGTATTTCAAGGTTGGGATGCAAGTGGTAAGGGTGGGGCGATTCGCCGGTTAACTGAAAAGTTAGACCCGAGAGGCTTTGATGTTTTTCCTATTGGTAAACCGAGTATAGAAGAGCAAGGTAAGCATTATTTATATCGATTCCAAACTAAGCTACCTGCCAAGGGAAGAATAGTCATTTTTGATCGTTCCTGGTACGAGCGTGTGTTAGTAGAGCGGGTAGAAGCGTTAGCAAATGAGCAGGCATGGCAACGAGCTTATCAAGAAATAAATGAGTTTGAGCGTTTGTTAATGGATGATGGTGTGAGAATTGTAAAGCTTTTTTTACATATATCGGAAGCAGAGCAGCTAGTTAGGTTGAAAGAAAGGTTACAAAACCCACTAAAGCACTGGAAGCTGACACATGAAGACGTTCGTAACCGTTTGAATTGGCAACAATATGAACTTGCAACAAATGATATGTTCAGATTGACATCTACTAATGCGGCACCTTGGCATCTGGTAGCAGCTAATAAAAAATGGTATACAAGGATCCAAGTACTGAAAATCGTGTCAGCAACATTAAGAAAAGGCATTGATATTACACCTCCTCCTATTGAGCAAAGTTTGGTGAAATTAATGGAGGATTTGCTTTCCAACACAGATTAAACGAGATGTTAGATTAGGCAGTGAAACATGATCCCTCAAGATAACACACACAGTAAGATAATCGGCTACATCTTATGGATTTTTGGCTTTATGGGTGCTCACCGATTCTATTATGGTCGACCTATATCAGGCACCATCTATTTTTTTACCTTAGGCCTACTATTTGTTGGTTGGATTATTGATCTTTTCCTGATTCCGAGTATGGACCAAGAAGCGGATATCCGGTACAAGGGTGGTCGTTTAAATTATACAGTTGGTTGGATATTGCTGACTTTTCTTGGTGTTTTTGGAATTCATCGGTTTTATATGGGGAAATGGATCAGCGGTGTGATCTGGTTGTTAACAGGCGGGTTTTTTTTGGTGGGTGTCTTATATGACTTTTGGACACTGAACGATCAAATCGATGAAGCGAATCGAGAAGTAGTTTAGCAGTCTTGTTCTAATCTTTAGTTTTTGCCAAATAAGAGAGGTAGGATGACCGAAGCATTAACAGTAGCAAGGCATTATTTTGAATTATCCAATGCGGGCAATCTAGTCGAGATTCGAACGCTTTTTACGCCTTCGAGTACCTATTGTTCTGTCAATTCTGGCTTCTACCTGGGTGTAGATCAAATCATGGCAATGCAAACAGCGTTTTTCAATGCTCATCAAGCGGTGAGTTGGCAAGTTCACAACAGTGAGGAAGTTAAGCCGGGTATTGTGCTCTTTGATTTTAGTTTTTCTGGTACAAGCTTACAGGGCGAAAAGATTGACCGGTCTGGTCATGAGTATGTCATTGTGTTCAATGGTAAAATTCAACACATAGATGTTAGAAATAATACGCATGATAACAGAGATTGAATAATCGTAAAAAGGAATGTGAAATTGGCCGGTCGTCACCAAGATAAAATTGTCATTAGAGGTGCTCAGCAGAATAACCTAAAGAACATAAACATTGATCTGCCTACCAATGAGTTGATTGTCGTCACAGGCGTGAGTGGATCAGGTAAATCTACCTTCGCGTTTGATACTATTTATGCTGAAGGACAGCGTCGGTACATGGAGACTTTTTCTGCCTATGCGCGTCAATTTTTAGATCGCATGGATAAACCCAGTGTTGACCGTATAGAAGGTATTCCCCCTGCAATCGCTATAGAACAGTCAAACCCAGTGCGTACCTCAAGGTCCACTGTGGGGACCATGACAGAACTGAATGATTATATCAAACTACTCTTTGCCAGATTATCTGATCTTTACTGTCATCAATGCGATCAAGCGGTTAAGAGCGACACAACCCAGAGCATTATAGAAATGCTGTATCAAACCTTATCAATGGGTCAACGCTGCATGGTATGCTTACCCGTTCAGGTGCCAGAAAACTTCACAGATGAAGAAGTGATTCGCATGTTGGATCAGCAAGGATACACGCTCATCCATAAACAAGAGGCCCATCAATTGGAGGTGATTCAAGATCGTCTCTCAGTTAATGAGAAGAATCGGTCACGCTCTGGAGGCTGCGCTACACCAAGGTAAGGGTCATATCATTATCTATCCTCTTGATGAGGCTAAACAACCAGGCAAACCCATGCGTTTTTCCACAAAACGCCACTGTGCCTCATGTGATCTGGCGTTTTCAGATGCCAGTCCAAGCCTTTTCTCATTCAACTCCCCAGTGGGCGCTTGTGAAACCTGTAAAGGTTTTGGTCGACTCATTGGCGTTGATTACGGGTTGGTCATCCCAGATGAGTCCAAAACACTCGCAGAAGGAGCTATTAAACCTTTTCAAACCGACAGTAACCGAGATATTCAAAAAGAACTGATTAAACAGGCCAAGAAAAGTAAGATTCCTATTGATGTTCCGTGGAAAAATCTGACTCACAAACAACAACGGTGGGTGATAGAAGGCGAGGGTAGATGGTCCGACGGCGTTTGGTTTGGTATTGGCGGTTTTTTTCGATGGTTGGAAAGAAAATCCTATAAAATGCACGTGAGGGTGCTTCTCT
This sequence comes from Gammaproteobacteria bacterium, assembly GCA_038135915.1. Taxonomy (GTDB): domain Bacteria; phylum Pseudomonadota; class Gammaproteobacteria; order Pseudomonadales; family UBA6940; genus JAYPYM01. The sequence continues at coordinate 3,153 of JAYPYM010000126.1, read as the reverse complement.
CTAAGTACCGATCATACACCGAATGTCCAGCCTGTGATGGTGCTCGTTTAAAGCCAGAAGCACTTCGATGGAAACTCACAGGAAGCACTTCGAAACGTAGTACAAAGTCGAGTAATACAAAGTCGAGTAAAGAAAACAGACGCTTGAACCTTCATGAGGTGATGCAACTGCCTTTGAGTCAATGTCTGGCGTTTTTTGATACCTTGCGTATTGCCAAAAACATGGATGAGCCTGCGGAGCTCTTGTTGTCTGAGGTACGTTCGAGGCTGCAATACCTCATAGAGGTTGGGCTTGAGTATCTCACCTTAGATAGACAAACACGAACACTCAGTGGCGGAGAAGTTCAGAGAATCAACCTGACTACCGCCTTGGGTACATCACTAGTTAACACACTCTTCGTCTTAGATGAGCCTTCAGTTGGTTTGCATTCAAGGGACATCAATAGACTGATTGGCGTATTACATCGATTGCGAGACGCTGGCAATAGCCTTTTGGTGGTGGAACATGACCCTCAAGTGATGCTCGCAGCAGATAAGATCATCGATATGGGGCCTGGCCCAGGAAGATTTGGCGGTGAAGTGCAGTTCTATGGAACACCAAAAGCATTAATGCGCACTAGAACCTCTTTAACTGCTGATTACCTATCAGGTAAAAGGCAGATCGAATGTGAAGTCCCAAAGAGTAGAATAGAACGAGCCCCTTCCAGCCTTGTCCTAAAAGGAGCAGCCGCACACAATTTAAAGCGACTAGACGTAGAGATACCACTGCGACGGCTCGTTTGCATTACAGGTGTTAGCGGTTCAGGAAAATCGACATTAATGAGGGGTATTCTCTATCCGGCCCTTTGTAAGCTTAAAGGAAAACCCGTAGAGCAAGCCGGTCAATATGAGTGTATATTGGGGCACCAGCATATCGATGAGATTGTGTTAGTGGACCAATCGCCCATTGGAAAATCAACGCGCTCAATTCCTGCCACCTATGTGGGGGCTTTTGATTATATACGTAAGAAGTTTGTCCAAACGCCAATGGCTAAAGAGCGTGGCTATACGCCTGGGACTTTTAGCTTTAATTCAGGCAACGGTCGATGTCCAACCTGTAATGGCAATGGGTTTGAGCAAATAGAAATGCAGTTTTTGAGCGATGTATATATTCAATGCAGTGATTGCAAGGGCATGCGTTACCGTCCTGAGATTCTACAAGTTAAAATCCTACCACAGTCTGCTCCATCTGAGTTAGAGAAACAAGAAAGAGCCGTATCCATCGCAGATGTGTTAGAGATGACCATCAGCGAAGCCATAGCGTTCTTCCAAGCAGAAAAAGATGTTGTTGCCAGTTTGCAGCCACTGGTAGATGTCGGCTTAGCTTATTTAAAATTGGGTCAGGCCGTTCCAACTCTCAGTGGAGGAGAGGCCCAGCGGTTAAAGCTGGCAGGGCATCTAGTTGAAGCCTCGCGCGCACAAAGCAAAGTGAGTCCATCAAAAAAACAAGCAGACGACCCTAAGGGAACCTTATTCCTATTCGATGAACCTACCACGGGCCTACATTTTGCTGATATTGCAGTGCTCATGCGAGCATTCAAAAAACTGATTGAAGCGGGGCACTCCTTACTTGTTATTGAGCATAATCTAGATGTGATTCGTAGTGCTGACTGGATCATTGATATTGGGCCTGAAGGTGGTGTATCTGGCGGAGAAATTGTAGCTACTGGTACACCACAGCAACTTTGCGATCAATTCTCAACCTATACGGCATTGGCACTCAAAGAATATGCTCAGGCCGTACTGAGTACACCAGGAAAAATACAACACCTCCCTGAGACCAGCAAAAAAGCGAAAAGAAAGAAACCAGAACAGCAAATACAAATACATCGTGCTCGGGAGCATAACCTGAAAAACCTTGACCTGAATATCCCAAGGAACAAGTTTTCAGTGATCACTGGTGTTAGCGGAAGCGGCAAAAGCACCATCGCATTTGACATCGTTTTCGGAGAAGGACAGCGCCGATACCTAGAATCGCTCAATGCCTATGCTCGGCAATTCATTACCACCTCATCAAAACCAGATGTTGATGCAGTGTATGGCATTCCTCCCACTGTCGCCATAGAGCAGCGCACCAGTAGAGGTGGCCGAAAAAGCACTGCAGCCACACTCACAGAAGTCTATCACTACATGCGACTGCTCTACGTTAAATTGGGTCAGCAGCATTGCCCGAGCTGTGATGTGCCCATAGCGCCCCAGTCCATTGATATGATCCTAACAAATCTGTTTAAACAGTTTAAACAGCAAACCATTCAAGTGCTTGCCCCACTAGTCACTGGAAGAAAAGGGATTTACAAAGATTTAGCACAGTGGGCAGAAAAAAAAGGTTATCCGACGCTCCGTGTCAACGGCCGGTATGAACCAACCAACCCATGGCTAAAGCTAGACCGCTATAAAGAACACGATATAGAATTACCTATGGGAACAGTAAAGGTGACGCCCAAGTCTGAGTTGCAGATCCGGGCTTTAATAGAAAAAGCCCTATCGGCAGGTAATGGTGTACTCATGGTGGATGCTGAGGAAAAGAATCGAAAAACACTCACACGCTTTTCAGTCAAACGTGCCTGTCACCAGTGCGGAGAAAGTTTTAATGAGCTTGACCCAAGATTGTTTTCCTATAATTCCAAACATGGCTGGTGCGGTACCTGCTATGGAACAGGGGAGGTCATCAAAGAGTTTAATGAAAATGAAACAGGGGAAGAAGCGTATTGGATGAGCGCAGATCAGATGGCCGAAAAAGAGGTATGTAGTGCCTGCCAAGGTCAGCGGCTGAATTCCGTCGCACTAGCGGTTAAGTTTCGTGGTCACTCCATTGCAGAGCTTGCGGCCTTGTCATTTGAAGCGGCCTATGCTCGGTTTAAGACATTAAAATTTTCAGCGAAAGAAAAAGAAATTGTTAAAGATCTAATGCCTGAGCTGCTGAGTCGTTTAGAATTTATGAATAAAGTAGGTCTTGGATACCTTTCTCTAGATAGGGGGGCACCCACACTCAGTGGCGGGGAGGCCCAACGTATTCGTTTGGCATCCCAGCTTGGCTCAAATCTTCAAGGGGTTTGTTATATTTTAGATGAACCTTCCATTGGACTTCACGCTCGAGACAATGAGCAATTAATAT
>JAYPYM010000125.1:0-12938 GCA_038135915.1 Gammaproteobacteria bacterium | reverse complement strand
ACCTAAGACAAATAAAAAGTTTTGAGGGCCTGTTGCGTTTGCGATATCTAGGAGTATGTCTTTAGAAGATGTTACCTTAATATCGCTTGATACTTCAATTGTACCGGGCCAGCGCTTGTTTCCAGTGTGTAACACAAAGCCTCGATCAGTATCAACAGGCCCACCATAGTAAACGGGGGTGTTCTCGAGGCCTTTAGTTAGCGTTGGGATACCCATTTGGGAGAGTATCGCTTCGATTGATATTTCCATAGGGCGGTTAATTAATAAGCCCATGGCACCTTCTGGCTGGTGCTCACAAATAATGGTTACGCCATGTAAAAAGTTGGGATCTGTTAAGTGCGGCATTGCAATTAACATTTGGCTCTTCATATTATTTTGGTATGTTTGTATTGTCATATGCTTGACTATGAGGGTTTGGCAGCTTTTCTTCAAGTGTTTCTATTGACTAGCCTATATTCTATACAGGCTAGTATATCGCTCATTCGCTTGATGTAACACGCCCTTTCTCAAACTTCCAAGTTCGAATAATCTCCAATATGTCAGTATGCTTTTTTAATTCTTCTGAGAAAGGGTCAAACGGCGAGGCTTTTCTAACGATCTTAACTGCCGCTGCATCTAGCTGTTTGGAACCAGAGCTTCTACGAACCTCTATCCTTTCCACGGTGCCGTTAGACCTAATTCCCACCAGTAATGTAAGAGATCCATAAGAATCCAGTTGAGGAAAGTTTATATTGCCTTCCAGCTCAATCTTTCGACGCCATGCGTCCATGTACGCTGCATCTATGGAGGCACGTGCCGATACTGCTGTAAGTTGTCTGCGTCGAGGCCGTTTAGCGAAAGCCTGTTTGCGCTCTTCGAGTTGTGCTTCTAAGCTGGCAATTTCTAAACTTCGCTCAGCCAAGGACATGATTTCTCTTGCTTCATTTTCGATCAGTTCACTTTTTTGATTTCTTTTTGATTTGGCTATTTTGTATATCTCATTTCGTGCACTAGTAATTATGTCGTCATGCTTGGTTTCTTGTTTTTTTTGTCGTTTTGAAAATTGTGCCTGTTGGATATCGTTGATCTTGTCGTCAAAAAAGTCAGATAGCTCAGTGGTTGATATCTCTGCCTTTTTGTCTAAAGTGCCACTGCCCTCTTGGTTTGCTTGTGCAAGAAAATCTGCTTCTTCAGGTGCTATGTCTGATTGCTGTCGAGCAATCGTAATTTCTAGCACATTGGAGGCGGGCTCTCTTATGCTGGGGCTAAAGCTCACGCCTAAAATGAGTAATCCGTGAACAGCAGCGGCAAGGATAAATGAAAAGCTGAGCCGATCGCCTGAGGCCTCTACAGCAGCAAGGTCTGTATCCATCAATTCCAATAAGCGAAAGTTGTGCGTTAATGAATGAGTATGTTGTTCTCTAAAGTATAGAGGTTATCTCATTTTATGTTTAATTTTGTGCTCAATGGCGTCGAATAGCTGACCAGCGATATTCAGATTGTAAATTTTGTCCAACTCTCTGATACAAGTAGGGCTGGTCACGTTGATTTCAGTCAGATAGTCACCAATCACATCTAGACCAACGAACATGAGCCCTAGTGCTTTTAACTGTGGCCCTACCTGATTACAAATCCACTTATCTCTATCGCTTAAGGCAATACCTTCCCCTCTACCGCCAGCAACTAAATTGCCTCGTAATTGGTTCTTTGCTGGTATTCGAGCAAGTGCATAAGGTATGGGTTCGCCATCAATCATGAGTATACGCTTATCCCCTTTGGTAATATCTGGGAGGTATTCTTGTGCCATGATTGGTTCACTTGAGTTTTTCGATAACAGATCGAATGCAACTTTTAAGTTTTGATCTTGTGGTTGAATGCGGAATATGCCTGTGCCGCCCATACCGTCAAGTGGTTTCAATATGATGTCTTTGTGTGTGTTGTGAAAGCTTTGAATCGGTTCGTATAACCGACTCACACAGGTGGCTGGCATGCATTCAGGAAACTGAGTGGCGAACAGCTTTTCATTGCAGTCTCTGACCGATTTCGGGCTGTTAACAACTAGAACCCCATTTCGCTCAGCGATTTCCAATAAATAAGTGATATAGATATATGACATATTAAACGGGGGGTCTTGGCGCATAAGAATAACGTCAAATTCACTTAAGTCCTGTGTCTTGGTTGCATCTAGTTTGTACCAGTCCTTTTGCTTTTTGAGAACGCTATCTTTGAACACAGTGAGCTTTTGCGTGGATGCTAGCACAGAGACTCCAGGCTCTTTTAGGTCTTCTCGATCATTGCTTAGGAAGAGTGCACTTGGTCTGATATATGTTATGTTGAAATCGCGATCACTTGCTTCTAGTATCATGGCCAAAGTAGAATCTTTTTCGAGATGAATAGATTCTATGGCATCCATGATTACACCGATATTTAGTTTCATTAAGCCACCTATGGGTTGCGGTATTCTATTTGGTTTAAATATATCCGTCGGAAGTTTGCGTAACTGCAATTCCACACTTATAACTATAATTAGGTCAAATGCAATAGGTTCGAATAAACGGCGCTATTTCATTTTAAAACGCTATACTGCTTCTAGGGTAGATAAGAGCATTTATTGGTCTGAAATTAAGGTCCCCTTGCAATGGAAGAGCAATTTGATAACTTAAAGGTCATGGTGATCGACGACAGTAAAACTATTCGTCGCACTGCTGAAACACTTCTTAAGAAAGTAGGTTGTGAGGTCATCACAGCTACAGATGGTTTTGATGCGTTAGCAAAAATTGCTGACTCTGATCCGGATATTATTTTCGTAGATATAATGATGCCTAGGCTTGATGGCTATCAAACCTGTGCCTTGATAAAAAATAATAGTTCCTTTAAATCAAAGCCTGTCATCATGCTGTCGAGTAAAGATGGCTTATTTGATAAGGCAAAAGGCAGGATTGTCGGGTCGGATCAATATTTGACCAAGCCTTTTAGCAAAGATGAATTATTGGGTGCAATTGATACACATGTTAATAAAAAAGCTGCAAATGGCGATTGAAATCTCCGAAATCTTACTAGAGAATCGACGAACAATTTGGTTGTAGAAAACGATTAAAGCACAAGGCTGAACGTTTGGAAGCTAACATGACGAGAGTATTAATTGTTGACGATTCACCCACAGAAATGTACCGCTTTAAAGCCATTCTTGAGCGTCATGGCTATGGTATCTTAGAGGCTAAGAATGGCGCCGAAGGTGTTGCTAAAGCGCGCCAAGAGAAACCTGATGTTGTGTTGATGGATGTTGTAATGCCCGGTATGAACGGTTTTCAGGCAACTAGGCAAATTGCAAAAGGCGATGGTACTGCATCAATTCCAGTTATCATCGTGACAACGAAAGATCAGGAAACAGACCGTGTTTGGGGTAAACGCCAGGGCGCGAAAGATTATTTAATTAAGCCAGTTGATGAGAATGAGTTGGTAAAAACAATTAATCGAGTGCTGAATAAATCTCCAGAACCCGAAGAGTAATGGGAAGTTATGGTTTCAGAAGGCTTTAACATTCTTTTCGAGTATGCAAGTGCAAGCAGGCGATTTGCGGGTGGACTGCCTCAGCAGAAAGAGGTTTTTGAGTACTGGACTGGTGTCGGTTTTAATTTGGGAAACAAAAGTTTTGTAATACCCATAAATGAAGTGACAGAAATTTTAAGTATGCCGAAATTTACAATTGTCCCAGGGGTGAAGCCTTGGGTAAAAGGGATTGCAAACATACGCGGCCGGTTATTGCCAGTGGTCGACCTGGTTATTTTCTTCACCAATATGATGAATAAGAAAGCACGACGACGGCGTTTGCTGGTACTAGAAAAGGATGAAATTTATAGTGGAATTTTGGTTGATGACGTTTTGGGCATGCAACACTTCCCTGTTCAAAATTACCGATCAACCGTGGATGCCAGCTTAGAAAAGAACTTGCAAGCACATTTGCTGGGAACCTACTGGCGAACGATTGGGACGCAGCGTTCTTCAGAGGGGCAAGATGAAGAAGAGGTTACAGAAGAGTGGCCGATTTTTAGCCTTCACCGGCTTGCGGATAACCCTACATTCATGCAGGTAGCGGTTGAGGGTCATCAGAGTTAGATTGGCTTTAAGTTTGTATTTGAATATTTGATAGTAGTTTTATTGATGAAGTTTATAAATAACTGGGAGTATAGATGAAACTGACAGGGCATAATGCGGAAAACGCCCCCGGAAGATCGATGTGGGCTTTGGTCTTCATAGGCTTAGCTTTATCTTTTTTCTTTGTCGCGATCGCGACGTTCGCTATATCGAGTGCTAAATCAGGCTTGTCAAAGGACTATCTGGGAGATACATCTGCTTTAAAGGTGCTAGCTCATAGCATACCAAAGTATGCATCTGAAGCGATGCGTGGCAATAAAGATGCGTTTATTAAATTGACAGAAGAGCGAGATAATTTTGAGCGAACCTGGAAAACCATACAGAATGGCGAGCGGGATGGCTTTTTTGTCACTATTAGACACCTCAAGTTTGCAAAAGCAGAATTAGATGATCTGGACGTTGCGTGGAAAAGCGTCCTAAAGAGTACATCTGATATTATTGACAATGAGGTTGCTGTAATCAGGCTGCACAATGTTTCTATTGGCCTTAACAAGATTATACCACCCTTACAGCGGGAATTTGATTTTATCTTAAAAAAATTAAATGCTAAGAAGAACACGTCAAGCGCTGTTATATCCCTGCACCAGCAGCTGCTTTTAACTGAGCGTTTGAAAGGTCATTTGAACAAGATTTTAGAGCAATCAGATGATCTTGAGAAAACTGCTTATGACTATGCCAAAGATGTCAGAACAATTAATGAAATACTCGACTCAATGACCAGAGGCAGTTTAAAAAACTCTGTTGAAGCTTTGCGATCAAATGATATACAAAAGGCACTTAGGAATATTAAAGACCGCTTTTCTCTAATATTGGACTCGGTGTCTGTCGTAGAAAACCACTATCCAGATTTTAGAGTTGTGAGAAATGGCCAAGAAAGAATTAATGCTGTTTCTCCAGATTTGTATGGTCATGTTGATAGCTTATCAAAAAAACTACACGAGATTAATCTAAAGGGCTTGACCGTTTTTGGTACCATATCAGCGGCAATAGCAGTGTTATCATTTGGTGGTGTATTAATAGACTCCTATCGACAGGCGAGGGTCCGATATGAGAACGAAGAGCGTGTGCGAAGAGAAGAGGAGCAGCGAAATCAGAAAAACCAAGAAGCAATATTGCGGCTTTTAGACGAGCTTGGCGATCTTGCTGATGGTGATTTGACGATTCAGACGACAGTGACTGAAGATTTTACAGGAGCAATTGCTGATTCGATTAACTTCACCATTGATCAGTTGCGTAGTTTAGTTTCAACCATTAACGAAACTGCAGTGAAAGTTTCTTCAGCAGCACAAGAAACGCAAGCCACTGCTATGCAGTTGGCGGAAGCTTCTGAGCATCAGGCGCAGGAAATTGCTGGGGCTTCTACAGCGATTAATCAGATGGCTGTTTCGATTGATCAGGTATCTGCTAATGCAGCCGAATCGGCAGGTGTTGCAGAGCGATCAGTAACAATTGCAAACAAGGGCTCTGAAGTGGTGCACAATACCATACGAGGTATGGATACTATTCGAGAGCAGATACAAGAAACTGCAAAGAGGATCAAAAGGCTGGGCGAGTCCTCACAAGAAATCGGGGATATCATTTCATTAATTACAGATATCGCAGATCAAACAAATATCCTAGCATTGAATGCAGCAATTCAAGCATCTATGGCCGGTGACGCAGGGCGTGGATTTGCTGTGGTGGCTGATGAGGTACAGCGATTAGCTGAGCGCGCATCAGCAGCGACAAAACAGATAGAAGCGCTGGTGAAAACTATTCAAACTGATACCAATGAAGCTGTTATCTCTATGGAGCATACGACAGCAGAGGTGGTAAGAGGGGCAAGATTGGCTCAAAATGCAGGAGTTGCTTTGGAAGAGATTGAAAATGTATCCAGAAGCTTAGCAGACCTAATACAAAACATTTCAAATGCGGCGAGGCAGCAGGCAGCGTCCGCTGGGCATGTCTCAAACACAATGAATGTTATTCAGGAAATCACTTCTCAAACATCTAGCGGAACTAATACAACGGCGAGCTCAATAGGTAATTTAGCAGAACTAGCGGTTCAAATGCGTAACTCAGTTGCCGGCTTTAAACTACCAGATCGGCGTTAACCCACTATTAGCAAGCGTAGTATACACATAAGGTAGGAGGCGGACGTGGCCAACAATCACAATTTTGTTGCCATCGACTGGATTAAGAAGGAGGTTGAATTAGAGCTCAACCACGCAGCCTCAGCAATAGAAGCTTTCTCAGAGAATAATGAGGATTTTTCGTCGCTAAACGACTGTAGTAATGCTCTGCACCAAGTTCATGGTACGTTGAAGATTGTTGAGCTCCATGGTGCTGTTTTGTTGCTAGAGGAGCTGGAGCGTCTTGTCGGCTCTCTATTATCTAAGACACTTTCCTCAAATAAAATTGACCATGCTATTAGCCTTTTAGTAAGAGGGTTGCATGAGATACCTGCCTACATTGACCAAGCGCAAAAGTCCAAAAATGATGCCCCTATTGTATTATTGCCTGTCATAAACGAGTTAAAAGAAGTTCAAGGTAATCAGGCAATTAAACCTACGGAATTTTTCTCACCAGATTTAGGCTGCTTGTCCGATGGTTCCGAAATTGACGCTAACTCAACAAGTTTATGCTCCGAAAAAACTAAGCAGTTAATTAAGAAGATTCGACAGCTCTATCAATTTGCGCTGGTTGGCTATTCCAGAGGGCAGGATGTCGAAGCTAATATTGGGTTTATGATTAAAGCCCTAACAAGGTTAGAGCGTATTACGGAAGGACTTCCCATAGTACACATATGGTCCGCTGCTATTGTTATCCTTGAGGCTATTAAAGCCGGTGCTATCAGCACTTGCTCAGATACGAATATGATGCTTGCGAAAGTAGATCAACAAATAAAGCTCTTGATGGATCTCGATGATGAACACCCATTAGAGCCGCCTTTCGCTTTGCTGAAAATGCTTCTTTATTACGTACATTCTGTGGGTGCAGACTGCGACCGATCTCAATCATTGAAAAAAACTTTCAGCTTGGGCGAAGCATTTCCTGAGAAAGAGCAATTAGCTTTGTTTCGAGAAAAGCTTGAACAACCTAGTAGGCACACTTTTCAGTCATTGATTAATGCATTTGTTGAGGAGTTAGAAACAACAAAAGAACAGATAGATATTATTGTTAGGTCGGACAATACTAGCAGTGATCAAATTACGCCATTGATACCCAAGTTACAACAGATTGCATTTACTTTGTCAGCGCTTAATCTTAATCAAGCCTTCCATCAAATGAATGATCGAATTCAAGCATTTAGTCAAACTGATTTTAATGATGCAGCGGCGAATGATAATTACTTGATGAGCATGGCAACAGCAATGTTATATGCTGAATCTTCTGTGAAGAAACTGTTGGATTCACCAACTAAAGAATATGTGCATCAAATGCAAGATGATTTTTTGCTTGCTAGAAAGGTTGTGGTGAAAGAGTGTCGATCTGATCTTGATATATGCAAAGAGTCCTATGTGAATTATATCCAATCAGATTTTAATACGTCTGAATTAAGCGAGGTTCTTAATCGACTGTTAGTCGTTGAAAAGAACTTGAATATGATAGATCTAGGCAAAGTTGCTAACCTCGTAAAAGTTACCGAGAAGTATGTAAGAAATTACTTAATTGATGATGCGATAAAACCTAACTGGACGGGTATTGATTTATTCGCTGATGTGATCACCAGTATTGACTATTTTTTAGAGCAATTTTCTTATAATGATGAGCCGGATACCAGTATCTTAGATGTTGCCTTTCAAGGGTTGAATGAGCTAGAACCGACTTTGTTTGAAGAAGGCTTGTCACGCACTATCGAAGATGTCTCTCTTGAAGAAACTAATGGTGTTGAAGATGCATCTGAATATGGAAATAACGAAGATAAGCAAGGCTTGGGGGAAGAAATATCAGCTGTGCCTGTTGTCGGGCTAACAGAGCAGAAAGAAGAAAGTGTATCTGATTCAGAAGAAACGCATATCTATGTAAGCGAAACCTTTGATAAAACTGAATTGGGATCAACAGAATCAACGAGCGCTAGTGTAGAAAATGAGCCTGATGCTGTGGACGAAGATGATATTGTTGAGGAAGGTGCTGATCCCGAGTTAATGGAGATCTTTATTGAAGAAGCTGAAGAGATTATGGAGCAGTTAAATCCAGCAATCGAGGCTTTAATTCAAGACTTTTCAAATGTAGAGTTGCTTGGTGAGGTTAGAAGGAACTTTCACACCTTGAAGGGTAGTGGAAGAATGGTCAACGCAGAGCAAATTGGTGAATTTTGTTGGCAAATAGAAAGGATGCTGAACCACTTTCTGGACACTAATACTGACTTTCATCCCAATGCTTTAGAACTCATTAGATTTGCAGCTGATATTTTGCCGAACCTTATTGATGGTTACAAGCATGGGACGATGATTCCGTTAAACCTTAAGATCATTAAAGGAAAGGTTGATCAAACATTTATCGATCCAGCCTTGGTTACTTTTGATGATTTGACAGAAGCGACGATTCCTGACATCGAATTTGGAGGAGACGGTCTTGATCATCCAGTGTCAGAGAGTGCTACTTCTGATGAATTAGAACCTCCAGTTCTAGCACCTTGTATTGAAGAAGAAATTGCTGAGAGTGTTGATGGTGATGATGGCTTGGTCGGGATATTTGTGGCTGAAACAAAAACACACTTGTCAGTTTTCTATCGAGTATTAAAGGAAAATGAACCAGCTGATGAAAAGGGAGAATCTATTTCAACTGAACTATTGAGTGCTTTGCATACTTTAAAAGGCAGCTCAAATATGGCAGAGGTTGAACCCATTGCATCCCTTACATCTTTAATAGAGCCTTTTCTCAAGACACTATACCGAAATAACTTTAGTTTTTCATCTGACCTGGTTGATTTGTTTAATGCGTTTATCGATATCACTGAGAAAACTTTGTCGTGCATTGTTAAAAACAAGTCAGTTGACTCAAATCTGGTTGATGGGTTTAGGAAATCTGCTGAAAAAATCATGGCATATTATGAGCCTTTAATTCAGGAGGCTCAGAGTAACATTGAGAGTCAAAGCCCAGAGAAGTATTGGTTCTCACGTTGTCTTGATTCATTAGAAATTGTTATAGAATATGGCGAGGTGGCATTGGAAAGTGAGCGTCCATATGATATGGAGACGCTGACTGATGCATTGCAAACCTTGAGTTTTAACGCTGTTTCACAGGAGCTTTGGTCGTATGCTGAAATAAACGACAGGTTATATGAAGCTTATAATCTATGGTCTGCGCAGGGCAAGATGCTTGCTGAAGATAGGGATACAATCTATCAGGCGCATCAGTGTCTTATATCATTGGCAGATGCGTTGGCTTTAGGGCATGAGCCACCAGAGCTTACCACTGCAATCACCTCTTTAGAGGATGTGATAGATTCACTAATAGCGAAGCCATCAGAAGTTCACGATAAGGACACCGAAAGTGTAGAGGAAGAAGCTGATCAGCCTCCGTTGTTAGAAGCATCGGATGTTATGGAAGAGTCTAGTGAATTAAGCGAAATATTTCTAGATGAAGCCTCTGAAATTCTTATCAGTACTCGAAATAACCTAGATAAGATTGAAGAGAGTAAGAACCATCGAATGAATTTAGAAGAATTCATCAGAGACTATCATATGTTGAAAGGTGGTTCAGCGCTTGTGGGTATTAATAATATGAGCACGCTTTCAGGCCATCTAGAGCTTTTATGTGAATCTCTTTTAGACAAAGATACTAGTATATCAAACGAAATAAAAGATATATTTGAAGCTTCCCAAACTCACTTAGAGAAAATGCTGCAAGCAGTAGAAAGTAGCAAGGCCTATGAGGTTTCTAGTGAGTTTATTAATCAGCTTGAGTCCTTCTATATCTCTGACAAGATGACAGATGTTATTGATGGAAGCTCACCTGGATCTTCTCCAAAGCCTACTGTCTCTGAGAGCGAAGCAGACACCGGTATGGAGCCTATAGTAGAGGCGAATGAATCTGGAGCAGCTAATGATCATGACTCAATTGAATCTAAAAAAGGGAAAGAGGCCGAGGAAAACCTAGCTTTCGATATTAGTCAATGGCCCATGACGGTTAGTATTGACTCGGATGCTGATCAAGATCTGTTGGAGATATTTTTAGAGGAAGCAAAAGAGATTCTAGAACAGCTGCAAGAATCGATAGATGGATTAGAGTCGGAAGAGCCAGAAAATGCCCAGCAAGAAATTAAGCGATTGTTGCACACCTTCAAAGGCGGAGCCAAACTTTCTGGTTTTGCTCAGTTGGGGGATTATGTTCATCAAGTAGAAAGTTATTTGGACAACTTGGTTGATGATCGATGGGGCCCTTCGGATATTACAACCTGTAATCAGGTTCAAGTATTTTTCGAACAGTATCTGGACCGTATTTTTAAAGTGCTGAATGGGGAAGCGGTTGAACCACAAGCGTTGCCTGTAGAAGATGCACAGCTGGCAGCATCAAGCGAAGTTGATATTGATGTTGAAGCGCAGAGCCCGTTAGAAGAAGTATCAACACAGAATACGCAGGCTGATCATGATCAGGCGTTAAATGTTGAACAGTGGCCCATGACGGTGAGTATTAACTCGGATGCTGATCAAGATCTGTTGGAGATATTTTTAGAGGAAGCAAAGGAGATTCTAGAACAGCTTCAAGAGTCTGTAGACCAGCTAGAAAGTGGCGACCATGAAAAGTCTCAGCCAGAGATTAAGCGCTTGTTACATACATTTAAAGGCGGCTCTAAACTGTCAGGGTTTGCGCAGCTAGGGGATTATGTACATCAGGTTGAAAGCTATTTAGATACCTTTGGCGAAGAAAAATGGAATCCTGAAGTCGTCAGGATATGTCATAAGATTAGTGTGTTTTTTGAGGATTATCTTAATCAAATTTTTGCTGTACTTAATGGCGAAGAAACTGAATCAGAAATACAAGATTTAAGTGCACTACAAAATGAGCCTGCGGCTAACGTTTTGGAGCTGGAAACAGAGGATCATAATGCAGACACGGAGAAACAATTAGATAAGGAGAAAGCAGCTAAGCCTTTAACTCAACGAGAAGCGAAACCCGTTGTTTCGATATCTTTAGATGAAGTTGACCCAGATATTTTCTCTATTTTTCTTGAAGAGCTTAATGAAATTACGGAAGAAATTGATCGAATACTTACAAGGTGGAGTGAACATCCTGAAGATGCTGAAAATTTTCAAGAAAACCTCAAGAGGTCTTTGCATACACTAAAAGGTGGTGCAAGATTAGCTGGATTAAAAGTATTGGGGGACGTAAGCCATGATTTTGAGTCTTTTTTAGAATCAACTCAAGTTGAACAGAATAATCTTGGATTTTTGAGCCAAGTACAAGCTAAATATGACTCGCTGATTGCGCTGATTGAAGAAGTTAGGAAGGCGGCTAAGACGGATGTTTCAGGCCAGATAGCTGAGGAACTAACTAAAGAAGATAAGAATGTAACTTTGCCTGCGCAAGAAGAGGTTGTGCCACCTCAAATATTTGAACGAAAGAAGCCAAAGCCTACATCCTCGCAAGAAATGATTCGGGTCAGTTCAATACTGCTAGAGAAGTTAGTGAATCTTGCAGGAGAAACCAGTATTGCGCGAGGTCGTGTTGAGCAAGAGGTCAATGACTTTGGCTATATTCTCGAAGATATGCACATGACAGTCGAGAGGATGCGAGAAAAGATTCGTAGAATAGAGGGTGAACTTGAAACACATACATTAGCGAATAATAACCCTGATGGTTTGGTGTCGCTTGGGCTTGCTCGATATGATTTGGATGCAGACCAGGAGCAGGACCAAGATCAGGAATTTGATCCCCTTGAAATGGATCGTTATTCTTTGCTTCATCAATTAGCAAAGTCGCTTTCTGAGTCTGCCAGCGACCTTGCTGATATTAAAGACACCATGAATGATCGAATCAGGTTTACTGAAACATTGTTAATGTTGCAAGCGAGAATTAATTCAGAACTTCAAGAAGGCTTAATGCGTACTCGGATGGTTCCCTTCTCAAGACTTTCTCCGAAACTAAAAAGAGTTGTTCGACAGGTTTCTTCTGAGTTAAAGAAAAATGTAACGCTTGAAATTATTAATGCAGAAGGGGAAATGGATCGAAATGTCCTGGAACGCATGGTGGCACCGCTCGAACATATGTTAAGAAATTCCGTCGACCACGGCATCGAAACGCCTGAGGAAAGAGCGTCTAACGGTAAACATCCGGCTGGGAAAATAGTGCTTGAGTTGATGCGAGAAGGCAACGAAGTGATCTTACGCTTGAGTGATGATGGTGCAGGCATTAATTTGGAGAAAGTAAGAGAGCGTGCAATTAAGAATAAGTTAATGACCAGTGATGCAAAACTATCGGACAATGAAGTATTGCAGTTTATATCTAAGCCAGGCTTTAGTACCGCGACATCGGTGACCCAGATTTCTGGCCGTGGTGTAGGTATGGATGTTGTTTATAGTGAAATTAAGCAAATGGGTGGTAATCTTAGGATTAATTCCAATTTTGGCAAAGGTTCTGAGTTCACCATCAGGTTACCGTTTACCGTAGCCGTTAGTCGAGCTTTGATGGTTAAAATTGCTGATGATTATTATGCTATTCCGCTTTCTCATATAGAAGGTGTTGTGCGTATTAATCCATTTGAACTGCAGGGGTATTATGAAGATCCAAATAATTATTTTGAGTATGCCGGTAAATTCTATGAAATACGTTATTTAGGCAGCTTTGTGCATAATCGGCCAACACCCTCTCTTGACGGG
>JAYPYM010000124.1:3574-12951 GCA_038135915.1 Gammaproteobacteria bacterium | reverse complement strand
GAAATTGGGTTATAGAAGTCAGCACGAGAGAGCTGCAGCAAAAATCTAGCCAGCACAATAAATGAATACAAATCAAAAATAATAGTGATCAGAAAACTAAAGGCCTTATCAACGTGCATACTTATATGACTCCTCTCATATTAAACATCGTTTTAGTCTGTAGCGTTTGGACCTAACTAGTACTCCCGTCCTCCGACAGCTCAATACTCCGATTGTACGCTGCCTGGACAGCCTCATCCAAGGTATTCAGCATATCTGCGCTTGCCATCACGCTTATTCCAGCCTCTGTTGTACCGCCTTTCGAGGTTACCTGCTGCCGCAAATCAGACAAGGGCTGATCTGAGTTTAAAGCTAATTTAGCTGCACCTAGCGCAGTTTGCAGCACAAGCTGCTTACTCTGCACTTCTGTCAGGCCACAATTCATCCCACCACGCATCAGACCTTCCATTAAATAGAAAAAGTAAGCCGGCCCACTCCCTGAAACAGCTGTCACTCCATTCAATAAAAACTGGTCTGTTACCCAGAAAACCTCGCCTACACACGCCAAAAGTCCAACAGCAAAATCCTTTTGTTGCTCACTAGCATCATTATTGGAGAACAATACACTCATTCCCATTTGAACCATTGCAGGCGTATTTGGCATACACCTAATCACTGCCATCTTATGCTCAAACTGTTCGCCAATCTGTTCACAGGTGACACCAGCAGCAATTGAAACAAGCAACATGCTGGGCGGAATCTTTTCGCTAGACTCCTTTAGTATGTTTAATAGCACCTGAGGTTTCACTGCAAGTATTAAAGCATCTGCAGCCGTAAAGTCTAATTCGTCGAGGCTATTTTTAACTTTAACACCATAAGTTTCGACTAAAAACTTTGCTCTATCTTGGTTTGGCTCTGCAACTTGAATGAGAGAACCTTGAAAACCAGCGCATACCATTGATCATACCGGCCGCCATATTACCACCACCCAAGAAAAGCACCTGCTTCTTTTTAAACTCGTTGCTCATAAACTAGCCCTTTCCCTTAATCCTTATTATGCAAGCCAAAACTCTGAACATATACCCAGCTATCATTTAGCTTTTCTCAAAAAGCGCCGTGCCCACTCGAACATGGGTAGCACCTGCTTGAATGGCATGCTCAAAGTCTCTCGACATACCCATGGACAACACATCAAGCGTCGGCGTTTCGACCTGCAAGGCCTTAAACAAACGATTCATTTTGTTAAACTTTTCCTGTGTTTCTCTACTACCAGCCGCATCAGGAATACACATCAACCCTCGCCAACGCAAATTCTCATACACTCCGATTTGCCTACCTAGTGCTTCTATCTCTTGCTTGATTGGCGGCAAACCGGATTTACGCTCAGAACCATCTATATTGACTTGAATACAAATATTTAAAGGTGCCATGGAAGTTGGACGATTGCCTGCCAATCGTGCTAACAATTTTGGACGATCTAGCGAGTGAAACCAATCAAATCGCTTAGCCACTAAATGCGCTTTATTCGACTGAAGAGCACCTATAAAATGCCACACCAGCTGCCTGCTTGGGTTCTGAAGTTGAAGCTTATCGAATTTTTCAACGGATTCGTTAACGTAGTTTTCCGCAAAGTCCACATGACCAATATCAATTAAGCATTGAACTTCCTCAAGAGAACGCCCTTTAGTCACTGCAAGCAACACTGGCTTAGAGCCGAACTGGCCATTTTTAACGGCCAAATCTATTCTATGCTGCACATTTAAATAATTTTTTTCTATTGATACCAGATATCTCGCCCTCACTTGTAAAGGTGCTAAGATTATAGATATTGCAGTTTGAATACAATACTTAGGATTCCATCAGATACCTGGTGGACGCAGTACCAAGGAAGTTAAGTAGCCCCATGGATATTACAGAACTATTAGCATTTTCTGCCAAGCAAGGCGCCTCCGACATGCACCTCTCAGCAGGGCTCCCACCCATGATCAGGGTTGACGGAGATGTCAGAAGAATCAATTTACCCCCACTTGAGCACAAACAGGTCCATGAGCTTATCTACGATATCATGAACGATAAGCAACGCAAGGACTTTGAAGAATTTCTGGAGACTGACTTCTCCTTCGAGGTACCTGGCGTGGCTCGTTTTAGGGTAAATGCCTTCAATCAAAACAGAGGGTCAGGTGCTGTATTTAGGACCATTCCTTCTGAAGTGCTGTCAATGGAAGACCTAGGCATGGGTGAAGTCTTTAGAAACATTTCAAACACCCCCCGCGGTATCTGCTTAGTGACAGGCCCCACCGGTTCCGGCAAGAGCACCACACTTGCTGCCATGCTAGATTATATAAATGACAACCGCTACGAACATATATTAACCATAGAAGATCCGATAGAATTTGTTCACGAAAGCAAAAAATGCTTGGTTAACCAGCGTGAAGTTCACAGAGACACCTTAGGATTCGCTGAAGCACTCAGATCTGCTCTGAGGGAAGACCCTGATATCATACTAGTAGGTGAGATGCGGGACCTTGAGACGATCAGGTTAGCGCTCACCGCTGCAGAAACAGGCCACTTAGTCTTCGGTACGTTGCACACCACCTCTGCTGCAAAGACTGTGGACAGGGTGGTTGACGTGTTCCCAGCTGCAGAAAAATCCATGGTACGCTCGATGCTCAGCGAATCTTTACAAGCAGTGATCTCTCAAACCTTGATGAAAAAAAATGGCGGCGGCCGAGTGGCTGCACACGAAATAATGATCAGCACACCAGCAATACGAAACCTCATCAGAGAAGACAAAGTTGCTCAAATGTATTCAGCCATACAAACGGGTGGGTCAACTGGCATGCAGACCCTAGATCAATGCTTGAGCGGCTTAGTAAACAAAGGTATCGTTTCGAAAGAGATAGCACGCGAAAAGGCCAAAATGCCGGAGCAATTCTCTTAGCTTGATAAGAATTGACTCAATAAGGCTTTTTTTTTGAGGCCTTTTGGCCTTAACAGGAGTAGCTGTATGAACTTTGACAAATTACTGAGAATATTAGTAGAAAAAGGCGGATCAGATTTATTCATCACCGCAGGTGTACCACCAAGTATAAAAATTAACGGCAAGATTATTCCTGTTACTAAAAATGCAATGAGCCCTGAAAAAACCCGCGAAACCGTGACTGGCGCCATGAGCGAAACCCAGCGTAGAGAATTTGTCGAAAAGAAAGAATGCAACTTTGCAATCAGCGCAAGAGGTGTTGGACGATTTCGTGTCAGCGCTTTTTATCAACGCAACCTAATTGGCATGGTGATCAGGCGCATCGAAACCGAAATACCTACCATCAGGGACCTTAAATTACCCGAAGTCATTGAACAGCTCTCAATGGCAAAACGGGGTATTATTTTCTTCGTTGGCGCGACAGGAACAGGTAAATCAACATCATTAGCCGCCATGATTGGTCATCGAAACGAAAACTCTAAAGGCCATATTATTTCGATCGAAGACCCCATCGAGTATATCCATCAACACAAGAACTGCATTATCACACAAAGAGAAGTAGGCATAGACACAGTAGATTTTCACATTGCGTTGAAAAATACATTACGTCAGGCACCAGACGTTATTATGATTGGTGAGGTTAGAAGCCAAGAAGTCATGGAGTACGCGCTAAGTTTTGCGGAGACAGGTCACTTGGTATTAGCCACACTTCACGCCAACAACGCGAACCAAGCGCTAGAAAGGATTGTTCACTTCTTCAGCACCGACAAACAGCAACAAGTATTTATGGATCTTTCACTGAACTTACGCGCCATGATAGCCCAACAGCTAGTGCCTTCTGCAGACGGCAACTCACGCATCCCAATTGTCGAAGTATTACTTAATACTCCATTAGTTGCAGATCACATTCGCCGTAGAGAAGTACACCTGATAAAAACAACCATGGCAAAATCTAGAGAGCTTGGGATGCAAACATTTGACCAAGCCTTATTTGATAGCTATAGCAAAGGTGAGATCACCTACGAAGAAGCGCTCAGCTATGCAGACTCACCAAATGACCTCAGACTCATGATTAAACTTGGGTCAGACGGCGCACATCAAACACACTCTGCGCCAGATGAAGCCGATGCACCCAATATCAACCAATTTGAGTCCAATTTAAAACTGCAAGAGGACTATGACGAGAAAAAGTTTTTTTAGCTAGCTGCTTTCGTGAGCATAATAAAGACAACAATATGGCTTAGCTAAGGACAATCACTCTTTTTACCTACTTAGCTGCTGCAATAGATTTTTCAATCTCAGCCTTCGCAGCTGTGGCATCTGACCAGCCATCAACTTTAACCCACTTTCCAGCTTCGAGGTCTTTATAGTTCTCAAAGAAGTGCTCGATTTGCTTAATCAGTAACGCAGGCAAATCCGTATAATTCTTAACATTTTCATATAAGACAGTGAGTTTATCATGCGGCACTGCAACTAACTTCGCATCTTTACCAGACTCATCACTCATATTGAGAATACCAACAGGGCGACAACGAATCACAGAGCCAGCAACCACTGGGTATGGGGTAACCACTAGAACATCTAGCGGGTCGCCATCTTCAGACAGCGTCTGTGGGATATAGCCATAATTAGCGGGATAAAACATAGGCGTCGCCATAAACCTGTCAACAAAAAGCGCACTAGAGTCTTTGTCAATCTCATACTTAACCGGCGTGCTATTTGCTGGTATTTCAATGATCACATTAATATCTTCCGGCGGATTCTTACCGGGCTCTATGTTGTCATAACTCATACGAACTCTCCTGACAGTCTAAATTTAGGCGCGAATTATATCAGAGCTTACAACAAGAGGCTATTCATGAACTGCAAGCCAACAGCCAACCGTAGCTTAGTACGACTGCATGTCTAACAAACCTATAACCAATAACTAAAGCTTCAATAACCCCGACCCATCGACTATGATTCAACTGGAAAGCGATAGGTCAGCAAAACAGGAGCAAACCACAAAAATGACGCCAAGCAAAGCTAACAGCATACACATTCTAGGTATATGCGGCACCTTTATGGGCAGCTTAGCACTGCTCGCAAAAGCACTTGGCTGCAAGGTGTCAGGATCCGATGCAAATGTTTACCCGCCAATGAGCACACAACTAGAAAATGCAGGCATTGAAATCTATGATGGTTACACTACAGATCAACTTTCTAGTGATATAGATGAAGTGATCATCGGCAACGCTTTATCACGCGGTAACCCACTGGTAGAGCATGTGCTAAACCAGCGCATACCATACACTTCTGGACCAGAATGGCTGTCCAAAAATATTTTGCAAAATAGGTGGGTATTAGCGATATCCGGAACGCACGGAAAAACCACCACAACATCTATGCTAGCCTGGATTTTGACGCATGCCGGCCTACAGCCAGGATTCCTAATCGGCGGTGTCCCAAAAAACTTTGAGCGCTCAGCCGAGCTTGGCAGCGGAGAACACTTTGTGATCGAGGCAGATGAGTACGACTCTGCTTTCTTCGATAAAAGATCGAAGTTTATACACTACAAGCCCAAAACGCTATCAATTAATAACTTAGAATTTGATCATGCAGACATTTTCGATGATTTAGCAGCTATCCAGAAACAGTTTCACCACCTAGTCAGAACCATACCTAGTGAGGGCCAGATCATTCTCCCAAATCAGGACCTATATATTGAACAGGTCATTGAGAAAGGTTGCTGGACTCCGATTAGAAAGTTTAGCGTCAATCCAGCTGCCAGTAATAGCACCCCAGACACACCCACTAACTATGCAAAGCTGATAGAACCATCTGGTAACAAGTTCGAAATCTATACAGATCAAGAAAAAGTCGGCCAAGTCGAATGGCAACTAACGGGTCTACATAATGTTTGTAATGCACTCTCTGCTCTGCTTGCTGCCGAGCATGCTGGCGTGCCTTTACCCAAGGGCATCGAGGCGCTATGCAAGTTTCAGGGCGTGACCCGCCGCATGGAAATCATCGCTAGAACTGATACGGTTTGCCTTTATGACGACTTTGCTCATCACCCAACCGCCATTGAAACCACGCTAGCTGGACTAAGAAACCAAGTTGGCGAGGAAACAATCAAGGTCATTATAGAGCCACGCTCAAATACTATGCAGATGGGCATGCATAATGACACTATCCTTGCCAGCTTACAAAAAGCAGATGAAATTTTCTGGTACGACCCAGGAAACCTTGCATGGGAACTCAAATCTGTGACTAAAAACGATCCGAAAAGCCATATATTCGACACAGTACCGGACATCATATCTAAGCTATTTCAAGTCGAGCCAAGCAGCATGGAGCATTGGGTCATCATGAGTAATGGCGGCTTTAACAATATACATCAAAAGATTAAATCTCGATTAAGCTGACCAAAAATATAAACCCTAGACTAAAATAAAGCTAAGTAAACTATTTTAAAGACCAATCTATGCGAGATATCACCACATTAAATAATGGCAAGGCGCTAGATATCCTAGATCGAATTGAGTTTTTCGAAGCCTTTTCGCCAGAAGAAAAGGAGCAGCTGGCCGGATTCTATAGCCGCTTTTGCCTTTTTAACCCGAACGAAACTATCGTACATGAAGGGGAAATGTGTGACACACTGTACATTTTGCTGACCGGGCAGGTTAAAGTACACAAAAGCGATATCAAAGAACCCTTGGCCGTACTGGAGCCTGGAGACATTTTTGGCGAAATTTGCTTCTTAACACAGGAAAAAAGAATTTCCAGCGTCTCAGCCAATGAGCAATCAATCGTATTAGAAATCGATCAAGGCATGATGCAAGTTTTTTCTAGCAATGTGAGAGAAAAAATCAAAGATAAAATCATCCACAAGCTAGTCTCAAGACTTGATCGAATGAACGGAAGACTATATGCCAGCACACTCAAGTGACAAACTAAACACCACGAGGCTATCAGAATTTCAATGTTAAAGTTCAGGTGGTTTATGTGGCAACTATATTGGCGCTTCAAAATCATATCTTGGTTCGACAAAGACTTAAAACAACTGCTGGATAATAAGCAGTTGATTATAAAAGTCATTGTAAATGAGCAGAGCCGATATCTGGGCTTTGATGACGGCAATATTATGCTTCTCAAGGAGTTTTCGGCTCCAGCTACCTTAGAGCTGACTTGCAACAGCGTTGAGCTAGCTTCAAATATTGTGAGCTCAGCATCGACTGGGGACAACTTTTGGCTAATGGCTATTAGGGATCAAAGGGTTCGAGTTAATGGCGATATGGGAATTTTATTATGGTTTTTTGGGCTATGCCGTCACTTACCTCTGTTTAAAAAAAGAGCATCCGCTTTATCGTAATGAAGCCTTACAAATTCAGTAAACAAGTGCGCTAGATCTCAACCATTTCAAAGTCATCTTTACCAACACCACAGTCCGGGCACTCCCAGTCTTCCGGAATATCAGCCCATG
This sequence comes from Gammaproteobacteria bacterium, assembly GCA_038135915.1. GTDB lineage: Bacteria > Pseudomonadota > Gammaproteobacteria > Pseudomonadales > UBA6940 > JAYPYM01. The sequence continues at coordinate 5,527 of JAYPYM010000124.1, read as the reverse complement.
CCGTGCCTGGTTCAACACCCTCTTCTGGCAAACCTTGAGCCTCGTCATAAACGAATCCACACACAAGGCATTGCCACTTCTTATTGTTTGCCATTACTGTTTGATTACCTCGCAATATGAGATCAACCACCCTGAAAAGGGCAGAGCCATTAGCAATATGTCTGTCGAGTAGGGTATGATACAAATTTTGTAACCTGGAGTCTCTAATGGCGACTTGTCTGCCGATTATAAATTCTTCGAAGCTTTTAACGCCAAATACGAAGCGATGGCTGACCTTGCCTAACTCACTAACAAAGCACCTCGAACACAGATTAAATAAAACCATTCTAATTAAGGACTGCTACCAAGCCTGGATGAAACCAAATAGGTTGGAAAAGCAACTAAGCGTCAATCTGGATAATAGAAGGTCAGCCGAACAGAAAATACCTGGCTTTTGCCGAGAAGTCATCTTGACCACCGGCACAGAAGACTGGGTTTTGGCACGAGTATTCATCCCAAAGAATCAAATTAAATCCCTAAAGTGGTTACAAGATGAAAGAAAACAACCCATAGGGCGGCAGCTGTACAAAGAAAAAACTACAACTCGATCACTAATCTACCTAGATCATCTAGCTCACTGCACAGCAAAATACGAATGGCTTTTTTCTTTTTTCCCAGAAACCACACCAAGCCTAAACTCGAAATTGGAACATAGCATGATGCGCGTATCGCTAGTAAAATATCGACTGTCAGAGTTTTTAATCACTGAAGTATATTTGAAGGACCTATTAAACAGGCTGAAAAAGAGCAACCGGGTATATTGGCATAGACGAAATCAGCTGTCACAAAAAGCCTCCTAAATAGGCACCGGAGAACCATGATCAAAAGCATTTCCCCATATATAGCGCTCACTCGCCTTAATCGCCCAGTCGGCATTTACCTGCTCGCATGGCCGGCACTTTGGGCACTATGGATAGCTGGCTCAGGCAGCCCAGACATAAAACTTGTATTCATCTTTGTCTTAGGGTCCATACTAATGCGCTCAGCTGGGTGTGCAATCAACGATTATGCAGATAGAGACTTCGACCCCAAGGTAGCGCGAACAAAAAACAGGCCACTAGCACAAAAAGAAATCTCGCCTCTCAACGCAATTATCACCTCAGTCATACTGGCTGCTTTCGCCTTCATGCTTGTATTGCAAACCAACCGACCCACCATACTCATGTCATTTTTTGCACTATTCCTAGCCATACTATATCCTTTCACGAAACGCTTCACCTACTTACCCCAAGCCTTTCTCGGTGCAGCTTTCTCCTGGAGCATTCCAATGGCCTTTACAGCTCATGAAACGCCGCTCTCACAAGTCACTTGGGGACTCTTCTTAGCAGCAATACTATGGACTATCGCTTACGACACTCTTTACGCTATGGTAGACCGCAAGGATGACCTAAAAATAGGCATAGGCTCCACTGCGATCTTATTTGGGAAACAAGATCGCATCATCATCGGCGCACTTCAAATACTGGTGATCATACTTCTCTACAAAATAGGTAATATCATAGACATGGGCGTATACTATAATCTGAGCCTCTTTGCAGCCACACTGAGTTTCTTTTATCAACAGTGGCTCATAAAAGATAGAGACCCTAGTAGATGTTTTACTGCATTTTTAAATAACGCATGGACAGGTGGCTTTATTTTCTGCGGCATCTTACTAAACTATCAACTCGTGTAGACCAATAAAACCGGCCAAGCGCTGAACTCATACGATCACAATTGTGCTATTGTAAAGAGTATAAAAGTCTGGTATAAATCCCGCTCAAAAATTTTATGCGAACAAGTCGCTGTTTGCAGCAATCCAAATGATAGCGACGAGAATGCGAAAACGAATAAAATTGACAAAAACCAGTACGGCACACTGTATCCGTGCGAAATAATCTGGAGAGTTAGGCAGATGTCAAAAGTATGTATGTT